>JAJCZO010000249.1 GCA_029262355.1 Deltaproteobacteria bacterium | reverse complement strand
CGTTCTTGCGGGCAGTGAATCAGCTTCTGGAGGCCGACCCGGAGGCGAGAAAGATCCTCCGCATCAACTTCCTCGGCACGAAGCGGCAGCCCCATTACGACAGCGCGATCGAGGAGTACGGCATCGGTGACGTCGTTCGCTTTCACGCGTACATGCCCCACGAGCGCGTCGTGCAACTCGTCGCGGAGAGCGACGCGTTGATGTTGTGCCAGATTCCCGCGAAGGAGTCGGGCGGCGTGAAGCTTCCGGGCAAGATGTTCGAGTACCTGTACACGCGCAAGCCGATCCTGGCGCTGACCATCCCGGGATCCACGACGTCGATCCTGGATCGCGCAGGCGTTGGTCGCGTGGTGAATCCGAACGATGTCGCGGGGATTCGCGCTGAGCTCGCGCAGTTCGTTTATGAGTATCGAAACGGTGGTATCCCAGCGCGGGCCAACGAAGACGTGATCCAGACGTTCGATCGGCGCCACCAGGCCAACGAGGTCTCGGCACTGCTCGACGACGCAATCGCGGAAGGCCGTCGTCGGCGCCAGTGAGCCGTTCTTGCCCCCTCCTCTGGATGCGGGTCGCATCGGGTACGCGCCCCGCTCCGGCCGGGCGCGCCTAGCCGACGGTCTTCTTCATTCCGTCGTCTGCGAGGGGCAGCTCGATCTCCTTGGCGCGCTGGCGGACCTCACTGCCGATGTGGACCAGTAGAAGCTCTTCGCACTCCAGGCGCTTCCGATTTCGCTCGAGTTCGACGTAGCGCACGTGGCGCGGGACGTCGCTGTCGAAGGCCGAGCACTCGCAGAGAAAGAGGTCGGTGCCGCTGGACTGACGGATGAGGTCATCCGTCCATGGGGTGTCCCCGGAGTAGACGAGGGACGTCCCGCCCGCGACGACGCGGTGACCGAGCGAGAGCTCGGCCTCTTGATGCGGCACGTGAAAGCTCTCGATGCGCGCGTCCGCCACCTCAATCACACTGCGGTCCCGCACCTCGGTGAAGCGAATGGGGAAGGGCGGTGCCTCGCCGCGGCGCTCTGAGTAGAGCGTCTGATAGAGCGTGTAGACGCGCTCCTCGGTGCCGGGTGGCCCGATGATCTCCAGAGGTCTCTGGCGTCGCGACTGATAGGTGAACTCGAGCAGCAGGAACGGAATTCCCGCAAAGTGGTCGCCGTGCAGATGGCTGATCACGACCGCGTCGATCTCGTCCGGGGCCCGTCCCTGCCCCTTCATGGAGGCCAGGATGCTGGGGCCGGCGTCGAGCAGCAGTTTCGTCGCTCCGGTTTCGACGAGGTACCCCGCATTGTGTCGGCCGACGGATCCGAAGGCGTCACTGGTGCCGAGGCAGGTGAGGTCGATCGCCACGCCAAGATTCAACCACACTTCATCGCCTTGCAGAAGCGGTGGCGCGGCTGAATTCCTTCCTGGCATGTGGTCTCGTGGGGGGTCGTCCTTCCGCCTACGCAAGGCGTTCGGTCGATCCGGGGGGT
Organism: Deltaproteobacteria bacterium; assembly: GCA_029262355.1. GTDB lineage: Bacteria > Desulfobacterota > Binatia > UBA12015 > UBA12015 > VGTG01. Next base: position 55,549 of record JAJCZO010000249.1, on the reverse strand, counting down.
GACGCAGCTCGGCAATCGTCACGGTTTCGCCGCGTGTCACGGGAAGACCCCCAACAGACTATCGGGTCTGGGGGCCAAATGCGGCTTTCCCCGTTGAATGTCGTCGATCCAGTCATGGCATCTCCGTTGCTCTCCCAGCCATGTCCATGCGACTGAGACTGGGGAATTGGGGACTCGCGCTCGTCGTCGCCATCACGCTTGCCGCCGTGCCCGCGGCAGCGACGTCCTGGATCGTACCTGATCCAGACGAGATGGCCGACGCCGCGGATGCAGTGGTGCTTGCGACGGTCGAACGAATTCGCAGTGTTGCGGAACTCGATCGTTCGCAGATCACGACGGAAGTGACACTGCACGTGCAGGAAGGCTACAAGGGCGCCGTTGCCGGTGAGCGTCTGGTGCTTCATGAGGTCGGCGGGCGCGTGGGCCTCGACACGCAGTGGGCGTTTGGGTCGCCGGAGTATCGAGTGGGCGAGACCGTAGTCGCGTATGTGGAGCGCGCGGGACGTGGGCGCCTGCGCACGCAGCACATGGCGATCGGAAAACTCGATACCGAGATCCTCGACGACGGTCGAGTCGTGTTGTCACGTATTCGCAAAGGCGGTGGGCGTAGCCGACAGACGCTCTCTTCCTTTCAGCGTGGCCTTGCGACGGGCAACCGTCGTGCGCGCGGCGCCGTTCGACTCGCGGGTCGACTCCAGCCTAACGCGCCGCGCCTCGAGGGCATCTCGCAGGCGCAGGCGAACTTCCGACTGATGGAACCTGGGTCTCGTTGGTTCGATCTTCCGGTTGCGATTTGGGGTGACGTTGCGGGCGATCGGGCTCTCGGCAAGCAGGCGGGCGAACGGATCGTCGAGCAGGGGGCCGACGCGTGGAACGGCCAAGCCGGTTCCGAGTTCCAGATCGACTATCAGGGCACGAAGAAGGGGCCCGGTTTCGTGTGTAATCCGGGCCACATCACGGTGAGCTTCGACGATCCCAAGGAGCAGGTCGCCGACCCTACCGGCTGCGGTGGCGGCGCTCTTGCCGTAGGTGGCTTCTGCGCCACGGCAAGCGCCAGGGGCGGTACCCCGTACCGAGAGATCACCGGCGGCGCGGTCGTCTTCAACGACGGCTGGAATAGCTGCTGGTTCTGGAACGAGACGAACCTGCACGAGATCGTGACCCACGAAGTTGGGCACGCGATCGGGTTCGCGCACTCGTGGGATGGTCACCTCGGCACGACGAACGATCCGTTCATCACGGACGCCACGATGTTCTGGATGGCGCATTTCGACGGCCGTGGCGGCGGTTTGAAGGACTACGACAAGGGTGCCGTGGCCTATCTTTACGACAACGAGGGACAGCCGGGCCCATCGCCGACACCGACACCGACACCCACGCCGGCACCCGGCCCGCCGACTCCGGCGGTAACAGACGCCGATGGTGACGGAGTCGACAACGCTCAGGACAACTGTCCGGACATGCCGAACTCGCTGCAGGGGGACGCGGATGCGGACGGCATGGGTGACCTGTGTGACGCCTGTGACTCTTCGGCCGATCCGAGTGCGACCTGCACCTCGCTCGAGGGCAACGCGAGGATCGTAGTCAACCGATGGGGCAAGGCGAACGCCGTCGTTCGGGTGACGTTCCCTCCGTGGGTCAAGGATCTTCGACAGGATGTGGTCATCGACCTGGTCTCGAGTACGAGCACCTATCGTGCATCGATTCCCGGAAGTCAGATTCGGTTGAACAAGAGCGGGACGACCGGACACTACGACCAGGACAACGTGGCGGCGACGCTGCGCAAGTACGGACCAAACGCGACTCGGATCGCTCTTCGCGTCAAGGATCGCATGCTGGCTGATTTGGTCGACGAAGAGTTGGAGGTTCGAGTGTCGTTCCCGGCCGAGAGCGCATCGGGCCGGATGTCATGCATCACCCGGCACCCGGACAAGCGGTACGTCACGAACTGCAAGGTCGAGTAGGCCTCCTGCCGTTACTCAGTCGTCTTCGTGGGGCGCGGTGGCTGCGCCGTGCCCCTCGGGCGCAGTGTCTGGGTCGAGCTGACCCGTGGAATGGGCGTCCGCGGCCTGCGGCGTTGGCGTGGTTGGGTCCTGGGTCGGCATCGGCGTCGCGGTTGGTTGCGGAGCAGGGGCCGTAGCCTCCCCGGTCGCGGGTGGACCGTCGCTCGTCTCGTCGGCGGTGGGTGGCGCGCCCAGCAAGGTCGCCGCATGTGACCCGAGATCCTCGAATCGCGTCGCGAGCGCGATGAAGCGCGATTCGAGTTTTACGATCATCTGGCTCGAGTCACGCAGCTGCCCGCGCAGCCATTCGCGTTCCTGATCCGCGTTCTTGAGGGACGATTCCAGGTCGCGAACGCGCGGACTGGTCCCGACGAGGTAGTCGCCACCGCCGGCGCTGATGAGGAACGTAGCCGTTCCTCCGATTCCGACGATCAATCCCAGCAGCAACCCGATGATGAACTTCGTCATCCTTCGTCCTCCTCCTCCAACCTGAGCGACCGGCCCAGCTGTTGCGGCCCTACTTCGAATCCGTTCTTGCGCAGTGTGTCGCGGGCGTCCGGTGCGGAGACGCTGGAGTCGATTCCAACGCAGCCGCGCTTGAGGGCCCGTGTGTGCGCGCAGTCGGCCAGCAGGGCGAGGTCTTCGCCCGTGGCATCGTCACCCGAGCGCAACGACAGCATTGCATCGATCGTTGCCAGCAGTCCACCGTGGGCGAGGCTGCGCCGATAGTGCAGGGCGATGACGCCGCTGAGCGCGCCGTCTCGGTCGATCACGTAGATGTCGGTCGTCAGCGTCTTGAGCAGGCGTCGAAGGGCTCGAACCCGGCCCGCCGGGGGGCCGCCCACGAACTCGACCAGGGTTGCGATGTCCTCGCGACGGGCGCGACGCACGCGTGTCGCGTTCGCGGTTCTTGAGCGCTTCTCTCCCATGACCGTGCGCCTCGGTCGTTAGCATAGGTGTCGCGTGGCTGAAAAAGGCGCCCCTTTCACCTACCATCGAGGCGTTCATGGCGGGACGACGAAAGGGGCGAGTCCGGCGCCCGGCAGGGGAGGAGCTGGAGCTCGAGGTCGAGCGGTTGGTGAACGGCCCGGGCGCGATGGCCCGGGCCCCTGACGGTCGTGTGGTGTTCCTTGATGAGGGCCTGCCCGGAGAGCGTGTTCGTGCGCAGGTCGAGAGCGAGCGGAAGGGGTTCTTGCGCGCCCGGGTCGTTCGCACCCTCGACCCGCCGGCGCAGGCGCGCCGGGCTCCTCCTTGTCCGGTGGTGGCTCTGTGCGGTGGATGTCCTTGGCAGGCGCTGGAGTACGAAAGCCAGGTCGAGGCGAAGCAGGACGTCGTTCTGCGCGAGGTGGAGCGCGCCTGCGGCAGTCCGCCGCAGGCCATGCTGGAGCCGATCGTCGGTCCGCAATGGCGCGCCCGTCACCGGATCCGCTTGGCGGTCATGAGGCACTCGGATGCCGAGCCGGCGATTGGCTATCGCGCGCGAGGCGCTCACGAGGTCGTGCCCATCGGGGACTGCGCGATTGCACGCGAGGAGCTCGTGGCGGCGCTGCCCCTGGCGCGGCTCCTGGCGAGGCAACAGAAGGCGATCCGGGAGATCGAGCTCTCGATCGACGGCCGAGCCCAGCTGCGACTGCGCGGGGTGTGTTCGTCGTCGGGGCCGCCGGATGTGGACGCGCTGCACTCGAGTCTGAGCGGCTGGGCTGAGCAGCTCGATCTTCGGGGCGGTGCGTACGCGGGGCTCGTGCTCGAGCCGGGCGACCCGGCCGCGGGCTGGCGCGTTGCCGCCGGGGACGTCATGCAGCGCATCGGTGTGGCACCTGACATGGAGATCGGCGTGCCGGTGGGGGCGTTCACGCAGGTAAACGGAGAACTGAACCGCGCGCTGGTCTCGGCGGTCGTCGATGCGTCCGCGGGGGGCGGGGACCGAAGAGTCGTCGATCTCTACTGCGGCGCTGGGAATTTCAGTCTACCTCTGGCGCGTGCCGGCGCCCACGTCGTGGGCCTCGATGTGGACGAGGTCGCGATTGCTGCAGCGACGGCGTCGGCGGTGTCCTTGGGCCTCGCCGACCGGGCTCGCTTCGAAGTGGGCGTCGCCGATGACCGGGCGCTTGCGCGGCTCACGGAAGGGCCGGACGTCGTGGTCCTCGATCCGCCACGTGCGGGGGCGGCGGCGGTGTTGCCGGCTGTGCTGGCGCTGCGGCCCCCGGTGCTGGTGTACGTCTCGTGTGACGTGGCGACCTTCGGCCGGGACGCGAGAGCGATTCTGGCCGCGGGCTGGAGCTTCTCGTCGCTTCGTTTGATCGACCTCACGCCACAGACCTATCGTGCCGAAGTGCTAGGTGTATTCAGGTTGACTTGGTAACCCGGCGGTCCCTATCGTGAGACATAGGGGGGTCGCGAGACCGCTCTGCGAGAACCCATGGCGAAACAAGAGAAGTCGACGCTTCGACCGAAGATCACGATCATCCCGGGCCGCGGAGTTGCGCAGACCATCAACTATCTGCTCGAAGATCGCGACGACCTCGAGTGGCTGGTCGCGGTCGGGCGCAACAAGAACGGCGAGATCTTCTTTTATGACACCGGTGGTGACATCGTCGAAGATCTCGGGACGCTCGACTACTTGAAGCAGCGGATCATTCGCGCACACTTCGGCGACGAGCCGGAGTAGTCTCGGCCGCGGGCACTGACGGCGGCCCTCGAAATCCGCTACACGTCGGCGCATGACCGCCGACACGCTCTTCGCTCTCGCGAACAATCTCGTCCTCCCGGCCTGGCTGCTTCTCGTCTTCGCGCCGGGTTGGAAGTGGACCCAGCAGCTGGTTCACGCCGGCTGGATCCCGTTGCTCCTCGGCGGCGCATACGCCGGACTCTTGTTGATGGGGCCCGGCGCCCCCGAGGGCGGAGGCTTCTCGACGCTGACTGGCGTGATGCGACTGTTCGGCTCCCCGACGGCGGCACTGGCAGGGTGGATTCACTACCTCGTGTTCGACTTGTTCGTCGGCGCCTGGGAGGTGCGTGATGCCCGTCGACGCGAGATCTCGCACCTGTGGGTCGTGCCGTGTCTGCTCTTCACCTTCCTCCTGGGTCCGCTCGGGTTGCTTTTGTATCTGGCGGTGCGGACGTTCCAGACGGGTGTGACGACGCTCGAAGAGTGAGACTGCCGGCTCAGGACCACTCCGGCGCGAGCGCGAAGATCGTGCCGTCCCGTTCGACGAGGGGAACGCGGTGGAGGAGCTTTCCGCACGGCGGGCCCGCGACACACTCTCCCGTGTCGGGCGTGTACCAGGCTCCGTGCGTTGGGCACAGGAGGTAGTCGGCCTCCTCAGTGAAGAACTGGTTCTCGACCCAATCGAGCGACATCGAGACGTGGCGGCACTCGTTCACGTAGGCGTGCAGGGTGCCCTGGTAACGGACCACAAAGCAGTCCACGTATCGGTCGCCGTCCGGCACCCGGAACTTGCACGACTTGCCATCGGCGAGTTCGTCCGCACGGCACACGCGCGTGCCCTCGGGGCTCTGGTCCTCTCGCGTCGTCACGCTGGCCACGATATCGAACGTCCCGACGGCGCGCCAAGCCGGTCGTTGCACACACGGCGGCCGACGGTCTACTTGAAGAAGTCATGAGCCATGCGGTCTCCCACACCGGCCATCCCCGTTCCGACGGAGGACCTTCTCTCGTTTTCGAGCAGGACGAGGTGCACGCTCGTGTGGAGCGCGGGGAGTTGTCCTTCGTCCGGGTCTTTCTGGAGAACGATCTCCCGCTGGCGCCCTTGTTGGCGCAGGAAGCGGGGCCGAGCTTCGATGCCGACGCGAGATGACCCGGACGGCGGTCCCGACCTGATCGATCTCACTGACGAGTCGCCGGAGGCGGTGCTCGCGCTCTTTGAGGAACGCGGGTGGGGGGACGGTCTTCCCCTGGTCGCTCCAACCGAAGCTCGTGTGAGCGAGATGCTCGCCCGGCGAGACCCGGACGAGGAGGTTGCGGTTCTCCCTCCACGCTTCGGCCGGGCAACTTGCCAGGCTCTGGCCGTGAACGCCGTTCTGGCGGGGTGTGCGCCGGCGGTGTTCCCCGTCGTCACGACCGCGATTCGCGCGCTTGCAGGAGACGAGGTCAATCTTCAGGGCGTCCAGGCGACGACGCACCCGGTGGCGCCGCTGGTCATCGTGCACGGCGAGGCGGTGTCCACGCTGGGCTTCAATGCCGGCCTGGGCACCTTCGGGCCGGGCGTGCGCGCGAATGCCACGGTCGGGCGCGCGGTTCGCCTCGCGCTCCTCCACGTGGGCGGCGCCTATCCGGGCCGGGGAGATCAGTCCACCCAAGGGCAGCCGGCGAAGTATACCTACTGCATCGCGGAGAACTCACCGGAGAGTCCTTGGGAGGCGTATCACCGATGGTGCGGCGTGGACGCGCCGAGTGCGGTGACGATTCACTGCGGAGCGGGTCCCCACAACTTCCACGACATGGAGAGCGAGAGCGCGTCGCGCATCTTGGAGAAGGGTGCGTCGGCGTTTACGTCGCTGGGGAGCAACAATGCGTGCATCAGCGAGGGGGAGTGCTTCGTCGTGCTCTGTCCCGAGCACGCGGCGACGATCGCTCGTGCGGGGTGGTCGAGACGGGACGTCCAGAGCTTCCTGTTCGAGCGGGCGCGCCTTCCGGTCGCCGTCTTCCGCCGTGCCTTTGAGCAACGACGGTGGCGGCCGTGGATGCAGGAGATTCGGGACGTGGAGCAGCGAATTCCGATGACCGATCACCCCGACAATTATCGCGTGCTCGTCGCGGGTGGAGCAGGTAAACATTCCTGTGTGATTCCGAGTTGGGGCGTGACGAAAAGCCGCACGTTGCCGCTCGACGTCTGAGAGGAATTGATGTCGATCCGGATCTTTTGTCCCGAAGGTGCGCTCGGCGTACAGCCAATGCGACTCTCTGCGAGGCCCGATCTTCTCGCCGGCCGTCGCATCGGCCTACTCGACAATCGCAAGCCGAACGCGGGGGTCTTGCTTGCCCGCGTTGCGCAACGCCTCGCGCAGCGGACCGGGGCGTCGGTCTCGCTGGCCCTCCAGAAGAGCAACGCGGCCGTGCGCTGCGAGACAGATCTTCTCGACAAGCTCGGGGCCGAAGCCGATGTGGTGCTGACCGGGAGCGGTGATTGAGGCTCCTGCACGTCGTGGAGTGTCCACGACCAAGTAGAGATGGAACGCCGCGGAGTGCCTGCCGTGCTTCTCGCCACGGAGCCGTTTGTCCCTCTGGCGCGGAGTCAGAGTGAGTCGTACGGACTGCCCGATGCGCGGCTGGCCGTGATCGAGCATCCGCTTGGCGCGATCTCCGGGCTCGAGGTCGAGGCGCGGGCCGACGCCGTGATCGACGACGTCCTGCGGCTATTGGTCGGGTAGCGAGCGCGGCTCCCGCCGTTGCTCTCGATGTGCTCCCCCGGCAGACGAGGCCAGGTCCCGTCGGGGCGTTCGGTGGCGGCCCCTAGGATGGGTATTTGCCAAGGTCAGCCAGCGTCGGCCGGGAGGTCGCCCGTGACGCCGCCGCAGGCGCGCAGGGCAGCTGTGACATCGCGCGTGCGGGCGACGCGGCGGTCGCGTCTGCCGTCCGTGTCGCAGAGGCGGTCGAGGACGTCCTTGCCCCAGGCGACGTGCCGCCGGAGCTTACGGGTGGCGTCGTCGAGGAGTTCGATGGTCGGTGCGTCGCAGATCTGATCGGTTTCGCGCATCGTCACTTCGTACACTTCGATCAGGTGGGGCATGAGGACGTCGCAGAGGCCGGTGAGCTTTTCGATCGTGCGGTCGGGCGACTCGGGGCCGGCGATGTTCTGAATCAGGTCGGCGTAGCCCTGGTTGGAAGCTTGCGAAGCGGTGGCTGGGTTGCGGCCGGCGCGAAGCTCGGGCAGGCGCTTCCCAAGCTCGTCCGCGGCCTGGGCGCTCTCCCAGATGAGCTTGCCAAGCCCTGTCTTGACCGGAAGCTCGGGGATCGTGGCGAGCCAGCCGCCCATCATCATCGTCATCCACTCGTGCGTGTAGCGGAAGTTGCGTACGCGTTTGGCGGTCGCGGCGACATCGTACTGCCCGTGGAGCTCTCGGAGGTCTTCGGGGATGTCGAAGGCGGAGTAGGGGGCGAAGGTGGTGCGTTCATCGCGCCCGATCCCCGGGTACATGCGCTGTTCTTCGCTCATGCCGGTGCTCCTTCCCGCGCGGCGACCCTCGCCTTGTGGCGCTCCCGCAGAATTTTCGCGGCTGCCTTGATCGTAACGCGCGACGGCCCATCGGCCGACAGCGTCGAGAGCTCGCTGAGCTCCTCTTCGGTGAAGCCGGCTTCCTTCCGTACTTCGGTCGCGATTGGGATCGCCGCGTCCTCACGGTCGGAGCGCGAGCCGCCGAAGCTGAACTGCTTGTCGACCTGGCGGCGGAAGTCCTGTGCTCGCTCGTAGTGCTCGGGATCGCCCTTCGTGAATTCACGAACCCACTCGCTGCCGAAGCGCACGTGGGTGAGCTCATCGGCCAGCACGTAGTCGATGGCCTGTTTCATCTTCTCGTCGTCGGTCTCTTCTGCGTACCGGATCATGTCGCGGAAGACGTCGCAGGCGAGACCTTCGAGTCCTCGGTTCACGCCCGCGACCCGCATCGCGGGATCGTCGGAGCACGCGCACTCGAACAGGAACGTGCTCTCCGGGTACATGCCCGGCTTTGCACCGACGTGGTCCAGAAGCTTCTCGAAGATCTGCACGTGGCGCGCTTCGTCCCAACATTGGCGGGCCATGTTCATCTTGAACTCCCACGGGGCATCGGGGAAGTCCCACAGAGAGCGGCCGGCACCCTCGAGCGCCTGCAACTCGCCGACGAAGATTCCGTGCATCCGCATCATGAGTCGCGTCTTCACGGCGCTGTCGGTCGGTTTGAGGGGGTCGTTCACCGCGACCAGGGCGAACGACGGCCCGTACTCGTCGTAGAGCGCCTCGGCTGATGTGCCGCGCGTCGCCTTCTCGATCATCGGATCGAATGCCTCGAAGACTTCGACGACCTTGTCGACGTCGTCGGGCAGTTCGGACATCACGGTGGACAGGGTGTTTTCCTGCCGGACGAACCGTGAGTCGCGGGCGAGTTCCTGGTGATCGATGAAGCGTTTCATGACTCTCTCCTGAAAGGGTGATTTCTTGACGCGAGAGTATCCCGTCGGCCGAGCCGGTCAAACCCGTTTCCGGCCGGCCGCTCGAACGATCCGGGGCCCTACTTCGTGAGGCCTTTTAGGTAGGCTGCGATGTCGGTCCGGTCGGTGGCGGAGAGGCTTTCGCCGCCGCCCGCAGGCATGCCGAGGGGGAATTCCTTGGTCGGTCCGTGTCCGGTTGCGATGAACTTCGCAATCGCGCCCGGGCTGCCGTTCTTCACCAGCGGGGCCTCCCGAAGGTTCACGCCCATGCCCTGAATCCCCTCGGCGTCCGTGCGGTGACATTGGGCGCAGATGCCTTCGAAATGCTTCTTCCCATTGGCCAGATCGGCGTCCGCCCAGGCGGGCGCCACGGTGGACGCGAGAGCGACCACGAGGCTGCTCATGAAGGTCGTCGAGGAGCTCATCATCGCCTCAACCGCTGCGCTCCTGTCGACGCAATGTCAAGGGACCGGCATGGCGAGGGTTCAGAGGATGGGGTACATCTCTCGGCATGGCGCGTAGTTTCTATGAGCGGCTGACGGCGCTCGACAGTTCGTTCCTTCTTCTGGAGAAGCGACACACTCCGTTGCACGTGGCCTCGACGCTCACGTTTGAAGGGGAGGGCTTGCGTACCGAAGACGGTGGGATCGACGCCGAGCGGATCAAACAGCACATGGCGAGCGAGTTGCATCGCATCCCGCGTTACCGTCAGAAGCTTCGCTGGATTCCGTTCACGTCGCGCCCCGTCTGGGTCGACGACGATCGGTTCAACATCGAGTACCACGTCCGCCACACCAGCTTGCCGCGTCCGGGGACCGACGAGCAGTTGAAGCGTCTGTCTGCGCGGATCATGGAGCAGCCCCTCGACCCTTCGCGGCCGCTTTGGGAGACGTGGGTCGTGGAAGGGCTCGACGGAGACCGGTTTGGGCTGATCTCCAAGGTGCATCATTGCATGATCGATGGGGTGTCGGGCGTGGATCTGTTGAAGATCCTGCTCTCCCCAACGCCCGACGCCCACGAGCTGGGCAGGACCCGGTTCTTGCCCCGCCGCGCTCCGTCGCCGTTCGAGTTGTGGCGCGACGAGATGCTGCGCCGTGTCTTCATGCCGCTGCAGTTGGTCAACGGCGTGCGGGCGCTGGTCTCGGAGGCCGAAGATGCGCGACGCGAGACCTTCGCGCGCCTTCGCTCGGCCTACGAAATGGTCGGTTCGACCCTGTCGCTCGCGCCGGACACGCCCCTGAACGAGCCTGTGAGCCCGCACCGTCGCTTCGACTGGCTGACGATGGACCTGGAAGAGATCAAGTCGATCCGCCGAGCGTTCGGCTGCAGCATCAACGACGTCGTTCTGGCGGTCGTGACGGGCGCCGTGCAGCGCTTCCTCGAACGACGCCAGTTGAATCCGGCGTCGGTCGATTTCAAGGTGATGTCGCCCGTGAGTGTGCGGTCCGCAGACCAACAAGGAGCGCTCGGCAATCAAGTTTCGGCCTGGATCCTCGAGCTGCCGATCGGGGAAGTCGACCCGCGCGAGCAGATTCGGCTGATTGCGGCGCGAACCAGTGAGCTCAAGGAGAAGCGCAGCGCGGTGGGCGCGACGGTTCTGACCGACGCCGCGGAGTGGGGTTCTTCGACGTTACTGGCATTGGGCGCCCGTAACATCTCGCGTGTGCTGCCGTTCAACCTGGTCGTCACGAACGTCCCGGGCCCTCAACTGCCGATGTACATGCTCGGTGCCAGGCTCCTGCGCACGTATCCCCTCGTGCCGCTCGTCGACAACATGGGCCTCGGCTTGGCACAGATGAGTTACGACGGGAAACTCTGTTGGGGCTTCAACGCGGACTATGACCTTCTGCCCGACCTGCCCGCGATCGTGCGGGCCACCGAAGAGGCGTTCGATGAGTTGAAGGGGCTCGCGGCGAGTGGCTATCAGCTTTCCGCGGAGTCGTCTGAGTTGGCCGACGGCACGTCGGCCCCACTTCAGGTCGTAATCAAGAGCTGAGGCGCGCGAGGCGGGGAGACGGAGATGAACGCTCTCGAGATTGCCCAGGGTCTGATTCGCCGCGAGTGGCCGGTGCGTCTGCTGTCGCCGCTCATCGGGAAGTACAATCCCTTCCATCCCGAGTTCCGGCGAGATCCATACGCCGTCTACCGCCGCCTTCGAGAGACCGCTCCCGTATACAAGAGCCCCGTGCTTCAGTCGCTGGTGCTCAGTCGGTACGGTGACGTCGCCTCGCTTTTGCAGGACGAACGCTTCGGTGCCGATCGCACGAAGTCGCGCATCGCTCAACGCATGGGGATGTTCGAGGCGCTCGCGCCGGCTCTGAGAGAGGCCGTCACCAAGTCGCTGTTGATGATTGACGCGCCCGATCACACGCGGCTGCGCCGCCTCGTCAGCCGCGCGTTCACCCCGCGGGTGATCGGGCAGCTTCACGCGCGCGTCCAGGAACTCGTGGAGGAGCTTCTGGATGAAATGGCACACAAGCCCGATCCCGATCTCATTCGCGACCTGGGCGATCCTCTCCCACTGCTCGTGATCGCCGAGATGCTCGGCGTGCCGGTAGAAAATCGCGCACAGCTGAAGAGCTGGTCCAACGCCGCCGTGAGCATTCTCGACCCCCTTCAGGGAGAGGGTGGGCTCAGGCCGATCGAGGAGGCGTTCGACGGGTTGGCCGATCACCTCCAAGGGGTCTTCGCCGACCGCCGCGCCACGCCTCGGGAGGATCTGGTCAGTGCCCTCGTCGCGGTGGAAGAGCAGGGCGACGTACTGAGTGAAGCCGAGCTCATCTCGCTCTGCCTGCTCATCCTGGTCGCCGGCAACGAGACGACCACGAACCTGATTGGCAACGGCGTGCTGGCGCTGTTGCGCCACCCGGACGAGCGGCGTCGGTTGCAGGACGACCCCGCTCTCGCCCGCACCGCGGTCGAGGAGATGCTGCGCTTCGACAGCCCGATTCAGATGACGGACCGGGTCGCGCTGGACGATCTGGAGCTTCACGGACGCCGCGTGAAGAAGGGAGACATCGTGGGTGTCCTCCTCGCATCGGCGAACCGCGACCCCGACCAGTTCCCCGATCCCGACCGGCTGGACGTCGGTCGCGAGGACAACCAGCACCTCGCCTTCGGCCACGGGGTTCACTTCTGCCTGGGTGCACAGCTCGCGCGGCTCGAAGGCCAGATTGGCATCACGGGGCTCCTGCGCCGCTTCCCCGACCTCGACGGCGAGCGAAGCCCCACCTCGTGGAAGAGGTCGCTGGTGCTGCGCGGCCTGACGTCTCTTCGCCTCGATCTGCGGGCGACCGCCCGTCGTCCGGCTCCCGCGTCTGCCGCCGCGAGCTGACCGGCGTAGCGGTCCCAGGCGCCTCCCTCGAGGCCCAGGGCTTGCCGGGCCCCGCGTCTCTTGGAGTCTTTTGCCCGGAAAGGTCCCTTGACAGCGGTGTGACACGGATGTATCACAAAGTATCACCAAGTGATACGGAGGCTTTGAGGCCATGGCTGACGAGAAGGAAAAGAAAGAGAAGGTTCTGCACGCACGGATTCCCGAATCCCTCGACGAGGAGATCCGGGAGCACGCGGCGCAGCTCGGGCTGTCGGTCTCCAACCTGGTCCGGAACGTCCTGCAAAATGCGGTCGGGCTGGTCGACGAGATCATCGCCGATACCGCCGGGGTGGCGCGGTCCGCTACGGGCGGCAAGGTGGCCCCGCAGCCCAAGTCGGCAAACTCCGCGTCCGCGCAAGCGGGCGCGCCGGGCCGAGTGCTTGGTTGGCAGGAAGCTATTCTGAACATGAACGCGGTCTGTGACCGCTGCAACACCGTCCTCGAGAAGGGATCGCGTGGTGCGATCGCCATCGTCGAGGGGGCAGGGCCGAGACCCATGCGGTGTCTCGGGTGTATCGAGGAGAAGAGCGATGGCAACGACGAGACATGAATACGATCGGGAGTCCCTGGGTGATTTCATCGGCGACGTGGTCGACGCGGCGACGACGCTGGCGGAACGCGCCACCGGGTCTGCGGCGGAGCTCGCTGGTCAAGCGGTGCGCGACGCGCGGCGGGTCGCGGTGTCGTTCGAGGCCTTGATCGAGGCAGCCGCGCGAGAGGGCGTCGACATAGCGCGTGACACGATCGATGCGGTGCGTGAGGCGGCGGAGCGGGCGGAGCCGCGGACGCACTCGCACGGCGACGAGTCTCGCCCGGATCTCACCGACTGACGGAGCGAACTCTACTTCGCGCCACGCCGACTCGGGCGGCGCGAAGTCTTCTTCGAATCGGCCTCGTTCGGGGCCGCTCGAGACACGGGCCGCAAGAGCGCGCCGAGTCTCTTGATCTCGCGCCGATGCTTGCGGGTTCGTTTCTCTGCCCGCTTCAGTTGGGCAAAGGCGTGTTCGAGATCGCCGGCGAGTTCGTCTCCGTGCCGCACGACGTTCGGGTCGAGGTGGGCACAGATCGACAGTCGATTCTGCTGCGTGAGGATCGCGAACTCGACGCCCATTCCGTGAAAGAGCGGCACGATGCCGTGCAGGCCGGTGATCCGGCTGCCCGCGAGCGTGCGTGCCGTCGTCGGTCCCGGCACGCTCGTGCACACGGTGTTCACGATTGGGGTCGGCGGTACGAGCATTGGGAGCGCTGCCTCTACGACGGGGGGTAGTGCTCCCATCATGCGAAGTCCGTATGCCGTCGCGCGCGGCTGGCCCCGCGCGCGAAGGGTCCGCATCTCGCCTGCGATGCGCTCGAGGCGTTCGAGCGGATCGGAGATCTCGACGGGCAGTCGTGGGAACATGGCCGAGATGAGGTTGCCGAGACTCGGGTCGTCGGTGCCGGTTCGGAGACTGACGGGTACGAGCGTACGTAAGGGCTTGCCGCTCGACGCGCGGTGGTGGCGCCATAGATAGCGTCGTAGTGCGCCGGCGATCACGGAGAGCGCGATGTCGTTTACCGTCGCGCCGGTCTCGGCGCAGATCGGGCCGTACTCCCCCCGGTCGAGTGTTGCCCAGGTGGCGCGGCGACGGCTCGTGAGTGGCGCGTTCAGCACGGTCGGTGGCGCGGGATCGTCGTGCAGAAGCGACACGACGGTGGACGTGAGCTCGGCCATGTCCCGCATGTGGTCCCACACGGGTGCTCCGGCGTTCGTCTGACCGAACGGATTCCCCCACGCGTCTGCCCCTGCGCCCGAACCGCGAGCCCGGGTGCGACTCTTCGCGTGTCGCTTGGGCCTAGGCGCGTCCTCGCTGTCCGTCAGGAGTTCGATGATCCCCATGCCGCTCATGCCGTCGAGCATGCAGTGGTGCGCGCGCAGGATCACCGCGCCGCGACCGTCCGGGCCACCAGAGACCGAAACGACTTCCCACAGGGGTCGGTCGGGGCGCAGCGACGACGACAGCACCGCCTCGGTGACGTCGCTCAGGCCACCGTCGGGCCACTGGGTCGAGCGGAAGTGTCGGATCAGGGCGAACTCGGGGTCGTCCTCCCACGCCGGTCGCTCGAGGTCGAGCGGGATGCGTACCGGGCGCTGTCGGAACCGGGGGTGCGCACGGACGAGGTTCTCCAGCTGGTCGAGGAGTCGCGGCGGATCGATCGCTCCTTCGAGCTCGGCGATGCAACCCACCACGAGCGGCTGTTCCGGCCGCTCGAAGAACAAGAAGGCCGCGTCGAGCGCTGACAGCGGCTCCGCCGATTGGGTTTGATCCATGTTGAAGTGGGGTCCGACCAGAACGAGCGAGAACGAAGTGAAGGGGGCAGATTCCTGTTCCGTCGCCCGATGTCAAGGTTGACGTTGCGCACCGGAGTGCGCCGGGAGGCGCGTGACGTGGTGAGAAGTCCGGGGTACGCTCGTTTCGTGGGGGATGGAGTGGCAGATCTGGTCGTGCGGGCGACCGAGCTCGTGGCGTGCAGCGCCAGAGTGGTGGCCTTGACAGGCGCAGGCCTGTCGACCGCATCGGGCATCCCCGACTTCCGCAGTCCCGGCGGGGTCTGGGAGAAGTACAAGCCGGTCGAGTACGCCGACTTCCAACGCTCGGAAGACGCCCGTCGTGAGCACTGGAAGTACAAGGGCGCGACCATCCCGCCCATGCTCGAGGCCCGCCCGAATCCAGCGCACGACGCGCTCGCCCGGTTGGAAGAGGCAGGTCGTCTGACTGCCGTGATCACCCAGAATATCGACGGGCTTCATCAGGCGGCGGGCAGTCGAAACGTCCTCGAGCTTCACGGCACGAACCGCCGAGCGGTCTGCCTGCAGTGCGGCGCCGAAGAGCCGATCGAACCGGTCATTGCGCGTCTCGAGGCGGGCGAAGAGATCCCGAAATGCGAGCGATGCGGCGGCGCGCTGAAGCCCGCGACGGTCTCGTTCGGTCAGATGCTCCCCCCCGATGTGCTCCGCCAGGCGATGGAGCTCACCAGGGGCGCCGACTGTCTGCTGGCGCTGGGTACTTCATTGCAGGTCCAGCCGGCGGCGTCGCTGGTCGACGTGGCGAAGGAGCACGGCGCGAAGGTCATCGTGATGACCCGCTCGAGCACCCCCTACGACGCGATGGCCGACGCGAAGCTCGACCACCCACTGGGTACCTGCCTGCCGCAGATCGTAGCCGGCGTCCTCGACGGCGGTGCATGAGCGCTGCCGGCTATCGGGGCGTGTTGGCGAGGATCACCGTCCACGGGACGACGGCGAGGAAGGTGTAGGTCACGGCGAGCGAGATGAGGCCTGGCTCGACCACTGGGTGCTCGCGCCGCTGGTAGACCAAGAACAGCAGGCACACGGCCAGGGCTTTCACGGAGGCGATTCCGTACATCGGCCCAATGGAAGACATGGCGAGGGCGACCAGCGGGTTGCCCTCGGGAACTCCGCGGCTGATCCCGGCGTACGTCACCCAGCCGTCCAGGAATTGGAGGCTCAGGTTGGCCAGAAAGAGTGCGCGCAGGCGCGCCAGAGGGGTGGAGAGAGTCGCCACGCGAGCTCACTTTTGCAACCGCGGGTCCAACGCGCGCGTTGTTTTGTCTGGCCTTTTCGCTGGCCTCGGTCTGGCGAAACTGCAAGATCTTGGCGCGGCCGCGCGCTCACGACCGATCGCCACGGCTGATCGGGAGTTCTCTGTGTGGTCGAGAGCGTTGCAACGGACGTCGCCCTGCTATGGTGGGGCAGGATGAGCGGAGCGGGGGAGCAGGGGCGCCGGCTTCGGATTGGCGTGTTCGGGACGCGGGGCATCCCGGCGTCGTATGGCGGCTTCGAGACGTTCGCAGAACAGCTCGGATCGCGCCTCGTGGAGCGTGGTCACTCGGTCACGGTCTTCGGGCGTAGCGGCAGCGTCGACCCAGCTCTGCACGGGCACTTCCATCGAGGTGTCCGTCTGGTGGTCTTGCCCGCGCCTCGTTCGAAGCACTTCGAGACCGTGCTGCACACGATGCGCTCCGCCTGGTGGGCTCGAGGGGAGCGGTTCGATCTGGCGGTCGTTTGCAACAGCGCGAACTTCCCCGCGTTGCCACTTCTGCGCAAGGGGGGAACGCCGACCGTGCTCGCGATCGACGGCATCGAGAGTGCGCGGCGAAAGTGGGGCCTGGCGGGACGGACCTTCTACCGGGTGGCGTCCTGGCTCGGGCCCCGGCTCGCCGACGCGCTGATCGCCGATTGTCGGGTGATCGAGAACTTTTATCGCGAGCGCGGCGCGGACCGGGTCGAGATGATCCCCTACGGCGCCGAGCCACCTGAGACCGTGGGGCACGATGCCCTCGACCGTCTCGGGGTCACATCGGGCGGGTACGTACTGTATGTCAGCCGGCTCGAACCAGAGAACAACGCAGACGTGGTCATTCAAGCCTTCCGCGCCTCCGGCGTGCCTGGTCACCTCGTGATCGTGGGCGATGCCCCGTACGCGGACTCGTACAAGACCCGCCTTTCCGAACTCGCGGGTGCCGACGGCCGTGTGCGCTTCGCCGGCTTTCTGTTCGGAGAGGGCTATGACCAGCTTCGTAAGAACGCTCGCTGCTACGTTCAGGCGACCGAGGTCGGCGGCACCCACCCGGCGCTGCTCGAAGCGATGGCCGCGGGGCTGCCCGTCGTCGCGAACGACATCCCCGAGCATCGCGAGGTCCTGGCGGACGCCGGCTGGTACTACGAGAAGAACTCCGTAGCGGACCTCGCGGAGCGGTTGCGTGAGGTGATCCTCGGTGACCCTCAGGTCCGTGCGAGCCGCGCCGCGGCGGCATTGGATCGTGTTCGCACAGAGTACGATTGGGACCGCGTGGCTCGCTCCTACGAGAGTCTCGCTGCCCGGCTGGCCAAGTCTTGATTGCGTCGGTGTCGGGGCTAGGGTACCGCAGGCGAAGCGATGGCCGTGGTCGCTAAAGAGGCCCTCGAGGGGCGTACCCGCTCGGAGTCCGGGCGAAGTGGACGATCTGCCACGCGCGTCGAGACTCGTGGGGGGCCCGGCGCGTACTTTCGCCAGTTGGCGCTACTTGCCGACGGCTTCGTTCTGGCGCTGGCGTTCCCGCTCGCGTACCTCGCGAAGACGCGTCTCCTGCCGGCGGATCTGACGCCGCTGTACGCCCCCGAGGTCTACGCGGTCCCGGCCGCTATGGTGGCCATGGCGACGCTGTTCGTGCTCGAGCGCCGCGGCGCGCATACGGCGGCCGAAACGCGTTCTCTCGGCGTGATCGTCGGCGCGGTAGTCCTGTCGGTCGGGTTGGCCCTCGTGTTTGGCGCGACCGTTCTCTACGCGTTCAAGCTCAGCTACGTGAGTCGCCTCTTTCTTGCGCTTTACGGCGCGACCAGCACGGTTCTTCTGATCGGTGTGCACATCAGCCTGCGCCCGGTGATCGCGCGAGCGCGTGAATCGGGAGAGGCGGCCCCGCGTGTGCTCCTCGTAGGCAGTGAAGGCGAGGCCGCCCATCTCGCGGGTGTGCTCGAAGCGGAGTCGCCCTTCGGCATCGCCGTCGTCGACCGGTTCTCGGTCGCCGCGCTGCGGCGGGTGACGGAGTCCGACGAGTCCGGCGCCGAGTTTCCGGCGCTCGACGAGATCCTGGCCCGCGAAGCCATCGATGAAGTGGCGGTTGCCACCCAAGATCTTCGGGCAGCAGATCTCTCTCGTCTGGTGGCTGCTTGCGACCGGGAGGGCGTGCATCTGCACGTTGCGGTGGCGGCGCTGGGTCATGGCCTCGAGCGAGCGACGCTCGAACGCATGGCCGACGTCCCCATGTTGTCGATCAATCCCCAGGTGCACTCGGCCTGGGGCCGCGCGGTGAAGCGGGCGCTCGACTTCGTCTTTGCACCGATCCTTCTCGTTCTTTCGGCGCCGTTGTGGTTGGTCATCGTACTCGCGGTCAAAGCCGACTCACAGGGGCCGGCCTTCTTTCGCCAGGAGCGGATCGGGTTGAACAAGCGACGCTTCGGGATGCTCAAGTTTCGGACGATGTCCGAGGACGCGGAGCAGCAGCGGTCGTCGATGGACGAGTTGAACGAGGCCGACGGGCCGATCTTCAAGGTTCGACTCGACCCGCGCGTGACGCGAGTCGGCCGCATCCTGCGGCGCTTCGATCTCGACGAGCTCCCGCAGCTGCTGAACGTGCTCGCGGGACAGATGACACTCGTCGGGCCGCGGCCGATGCTCCCGAGCGAGATCGTGGATTTCGCGTCCTGGCAACGCAAGCGGTTCTCGATGCATCCGGGGATCACGGGGCTCTGGCAAGTGAGTCACACGTTGGGGGATCCGTTCCTCACCGGCCTGCACGCCGATCTCGACTACATCGATCGGTGGTCGCTCCGGCTCGACTTCACGATCGTCCTGCGCACGCTGCTCGCAGTGTTGCGCGATAGGGACGCGCATTGAGCGCCGCGGTCCCGACTCCGGTTCCCTTCCTCGACCTCGCTCGCGAATACGAGACGGTCGCGAGCGAACTCGAGGCTGCGGTTCTCGAGGTCCTGCGGTCTCAGGCGTACGTCCTGGGGCCCGCCGCGGCGCGGTTCGAAGAGGAGGTCGCGTCGTTTCTCGGGGTCGAACATGCGATCGGAGTGTCGTCGGGCTCGGATGCCGTGCTGCTCGCATTGGCGGCACTCGATGTCGGGCCCGGCGATCAAGTCGTCACCACGCCGTTCACCTTCTTCGCCACGGTCTCCGCGATTACTCGCCTCGGTGCTCAGCCTGTCTTCGCGGACATCTCGGCCGCGGACTTCTTGCTCGACCCGGTCGCGGTGGCCAGCGTCGTCACGGATCGCACCAGGGTGATCATGCCCGTGCAGCTGTACGGGCAGTGCGTCGACCCCGACGTCTTCGACGCGATCGGCCGCACGAACCGCATTGCGATCATCGAAGACGCCGCGCAAGCAATCGGTGCGCGCCGAGGTCGCTTTGGTGCGGGTGCGTTCGGCGATCTCGGATGCTTCAGCTTCTATCCGACGAAGAACCTCGCGGCGTGCGGAGAGGCCGGGCTCGTGACGACGGCGGACGATCGTCTCGCGTCGCGCGTTCGTCTCCTGCGTGATCACGGCTCGGAGCGTCGGTACGAGCACCTGGAGGTTGGTTGGAATGCGCGCCTCGATGGCGTACAGGCGGCCGCCCTGTCAGTGAAGCTCCGCCACCTGGGGGATTGGAACGCTGCACGCATCGCACTTGCTGCGCGATATGGTGCGTTGTTCCGTGAGGCCGGACTCGACAGTGTCTTGACGTTGCCTTTGGTCGCGCCGGACGCCACGCACGTGTTTCACCAGTACGTGATCCGCGCGCCCCGCCGCGACGACCTTCAGGCGCATCTGGGCGAGCAGGGTGTTGGCAGCGCGATCCACTATCCGCGGCCGCTACATCTGCAACCGTGTTTCGAATCGCTGGGCTATCGCGCGGGAGACTTTCCGGAGGCGGAGCGGGCGGCGGCGGAGGTGCTGGCTCTGCCGATTTTCCCGCAGCTTCGGCCAGACGAGCAGGATCGGGTCGTCCGGGCGATCGCGTCCTTTTACGACTGAGGCTCCAGGAAGCGCGAGCGCAGCGCCGGGTTGGGGATGAGGCACTTCTCGTCGCGCCCGAACCACCGGTCGCGGTTCTTCGCGATGAAGCGATAGGCGATGTCGCCTACGGCGGGTACGCCGGGAATCGACGCCAGCGGCGCAAGAAGCGCCCAGCCGCGGCCCAGTCGGCCCAGTGTGCGAAGGATCGCGGCGCTACGCTTGCTCATGCGCCCGGCCCGGTCGGGCTCTATCAGCACAACGGCACCGCCTCGCCCGACGTCGAGATCTGCGGGCGCGAGCCACTGCGCGGCCAGTTCGCCCTGGAGATGAGCGAAGTGCAGAATCCCCTTGGGGTCGCGTTCGGCTAGGAATGCGACGGTATGATTGCAGAGCAGGCACTCACCGTCGATGAAGACGACAGGGCCTGGCAGGGGCGTTCTCCACTCGAGGGCCATCGCCACAACCCTAGCATGGTGCTCGGTGCCGCGGAGCGGGGCGAAATGGGCAGGCTGGCTGGCTGAGCGCGCAAGGCGCGCTGGGGGGAGAAAACATGACCGGGGGATCCAGAAGAGGTGGGATCTGAGGGTACGGATCAATATGTGGGCGGAGGAGGTCGGCTTGCTCGGGTGCGTGAGCCAGGATCTAGGTTCCGGTAGATCCCCCGGTCAACCCTGTAGAGCAGCAAGCTCGGTGCCAGTAAAACCCATGGAAAACGTGACTTCGCGATCGGGCAAAAGTGCAAGACAGGTCCCAGGCCGTGCGGAAGTACAACTTGCGCTCCGAGTTCGCCGGGCACATTCGGGTCTGCCAGTGCCTCGCGCCCGCACGAGTGGAGAGCCAAATTCCGCGTGGCGGTTTCTTGTTGCACAGCGTCATCAACCCGTGAATCGTGGACAGACCTTGGTTTCCAGGGTAGAAGCCGCCGATCGGACGCTCCGGACTCATTCGGTTTCTGGCCTCGGGGTTCGGGCTGGGATTCGCCCCCGTGGCCTCGGGAACGTTCGGGTCGCTTCTGGGCATTCCGCTGTACCTTGCGATTTTGCACGTGACCGATTCGCTGGTGCCCACCCTGGTCTTGGTGGGCGCGTGCATTGTCGTCGCTTGCTGGATTGCGGGCATGGCGGAGCGCGTTCTCGAGGAGCACGACAGCGGCGAAATCGTCATCGATGAAATCGTCGGCATGGTTGTCGCACTGCTCTGGGTGCCTCCTACGATCCCAAACCTGGTCATCGCCTTTGTGCTGTTTCGGGTCTTGGACATCGTGAAGCCCTGGCCGGCCGGCGAGATCGACCGTCGGATGCCGGGCGGCGCAGGGGTCGTGCTGGACGACGTCGTTAGCGGGATCTATGCGAATCTCCTCATGCGACTTTTCGTGTGACGCAACTGCGAGGTCGAGATGTCCCTGCGCGTAGCGATCCTGTCCACCGGCGAAGAGCTCACCACCGGCAAGATCGCCGACACGAACGCTCAATGGCTGGCCGACCGCTGTTTCGGGCTCGGCATCGACGTTGCCGCGGTGCTGGTGGTGGGGGACGACCGTGAGCGAATCACGTGGGCCTGGGAGAGGGCGTTCGATATCGCCGACCTGGTCGTGTGTACCGGTGGCCTGGGGCCGACCACGGACGATCTGACGACCGAGACCGTGGCCGCGTTGCTCGGCGAGTCGCTTCGGTTCGACGAAGCCTCGGCCGAGCAGGTACGCAAGCTGTTCGCGAGCATGAATCGCGAAATGCCCGAGAGCAATCTACGCCAAGCCTACTTCCCCCAGAGCGCAACGATTCTCGAGAACCCGATGGGGACGGCGCCGGGCTACCGAGTGACGTGCGAGCGCGACATCGGCGGGGAGTGGATCACTCGTCACCTGGTGGTGATGCCCGGCGTCCCGCGCGAGATGAAGCCGATGTTCGATGAGCGGGTTCTACCGTGGCTCACGAGCTTGCCCGGCGTTGGCGCGGCGCCGGTGACGCGGGTGTTCCAAACCTTCGGCATGAGCGAGTCGGCGCTCGGAGAGCGTGTGAGCGGTCTCCTTGGCATGGAAGACGTACGGGTGAGCTACCGTGCGAGCTTTCCGAAGATCGCCGTGAAGCTGATCCTCGCCGGGAGCTTGGCCGGAGCAGAGCAGCGCGTCGAGGGGCTTGCGGTCCGCGTTCGCGAAGCGCTCGGCCCGGTGATCTACGCCGAGGGCGAGGCGACGATGGAGGAGGAGGTCGGTCGCGTACTCCGGGCGAACAACGCGACCATGGCGGCGGCGGAATCGTGCACGGGCGGCCTCATTGGTCACCGTGTGACCGACGTGCCCGGATGTTCGCAGTACTTCCTGGCCGACTTCGTCACGTACTCGAACGAGGCGAAGGTGCGCGTGCTCGGGGTGTCGGCGCAGACACTCGACTCGTTCGGTGCGGTAAGCGAGGAGACGGTCCGAGAGATGGCGGCCGGGGCCCGAAGGCTCTCGGGTGCCGACGTCGCTGTCGCGACGAGCGGCGTCGCCGGGCCCGATGGAGGGACGAAGGAGCGTCCGGTTGGCACGGTCTGCTTTGGCCTGGATGCCGATGGGGTGCAGCTGTCGCGTCGTCACCAACTCTGGGGGACGCGGGCGTGGATCAAACTGCTCACTTCGCAGATCGCCCTCGACTGGGTGCGGCGATGGGGCCTGGGCCTTCCGGTGCTGGAATCCGGCTTTCGCTCATGATACGAACAAAAGGCGAAGAAGAATAACGGCGCTGATTTTGTCGCCCCCGGCGATGCAATCGGCTCCGAAAGCGGCCATAAGGTCGGTCGGGATCCACCGGAGAGAGATGCGGGTTTGTCCCCGTCATCGTTGCTCGTCGGTAAGGGCCCGGCATGGTTCCAGTGAACGTGGGCGCGGCCAAGAGATAGACAATGGTTGTCCGATGCCGCGTGTAGGGTTCAGGGCAGATCTGAGGAAGGACGGTGGGGCGCGACATGGCAGGCAAGGGTGGGAAACGGAAGTCGGAGGGGCAAATGGGCCAAGTGGTACAAGCAGACGAGAGCAATCGAGAACGCGCGGTAGAACTGGCGATGAGCCAGATCGAGAAGCAGTTCGGTAAGGGCGCCATCATGAAGCTCGGCGCCGACGCGATCGCCGCCGACGTGACGGCGGTCTCGACCGGCTCGCTGTCGCTCGACATCGCTCTGGGAGTGGGCGGCGTCCCTCGTGGTCGCGTCATCGAGATCTACGGACCGGAGTCGTCCGGCAAGACCACCCTAGCGCTACAAATCATCGCCGAGGCCCAGAAAGATGGGGGCACGAGTGCCTTCATCGATGCGGAGCACGCGCTGGATACGACGTACGCGCGCAAGCTCGGCGTAAAGCTCGAAGATCTGCTGATCTCCCAGCCCGACAACGGCGAGCAGGCGCTCGAGATCGCTGAGACGTTGGTGCGCTCCGGGGCGCTCGACGTACTGGTCGTCGACTCCGTGGCGGCCCTGGTGCCGCGAGCGGAGCTCGAGGGTGACATGGGCGACCCGCAGATGGGCTTGCAGGCGCGGCTGATGTCCCAGGCTCTCCGGAAGCTCACCGCGACGATCGCGCGGTCGCGCACGATCGTGATCTTCATCAACCAGATCCGCATGAAGATCGGCGTCATGTTCGGAAACCCGGAGACGACGACGGGCGGTAATGCGCTCAAGTTCTACTCGTCCGTCCGGATGGATATCCGTCGCATTGGCGCGATCAAACAGGGCGACGAGGTCGTCGGCAATCGCACCAAGGTGAAGGTCGTGAAGAACAAGGTCGCGCCGCCGTTCCGCGAAGCCGAGTTCGACATCCTCTATGGCAGAGGGATTTCCCGGCAGGGTGAGATCCTGGACCTTGGCGCGGACGATGGCATCGTAGAGAAGTCTGGCTCTTGGTACTCGTATGCCGGAGAGCGAATCGGGCAGGGGCGGGAGAACGCGAAGGAGTTCTTGCGCGATCACCCCGAGATCGCCGCGGATATCGAAGGGGCAATCCGCGAGAAGCGCGGCGTGCCGTCGGCGACCCCTAAGGCACCCGCCAGCGAGGATGTCGACGTGGATGGCGTGGCGCCCATCGAGCTCGCCGACGAGGAGGAGCCCGCCGTGCGCGCGGCGGTCGCCGGGGGAACGAAGACCTGAGCGCGGCAGCCCGGCCGCAAGAGTTCGACCGCGGGGTCGGCGGGAGCGCATCGCTCCCGCCGGCCTCGTGTCGTTTTGGGCCTCTGACCCCGTGCGGGGGCCTGGCGGCCAGAAACCCGGGTGGATCGCCTCATGACCGAACTTCCGCCGTCCGATGATCCTTGGGGGAGCTGTCGCGTTCGTGCGTCTGCGGATAGGGCGGCTCCCGGCGAAGAGGGGTCTTCATGTTGATGATCGACGACATCCTGCGGCACGCGCTGGACCGCGAAGCCTCAGACATTCATCTGAAGCTCGGCGCACCGCCGTTCCTCAGGCGCTTTGGCCACCTCGGACCGGAGGAGCAGTTTCCGCCGCTCGGCGAGCTCGATCTGCAGGACATCGTCAAGCAGCTCGCCGACGAGGATCAGCGCGCACGTCTCACGGCTGACCGCCAGGTCGATCTGGGCTACGGAACGGACGAGCTCGGGCGCTTTCGCGTGAACATCTACCACCAGCGGGGCGAGATGCGGATCGCGATGCGCGCGATCCCGCGCTCGGTGAAGAACCTCGAAGAACTGCAGCTGCCGCCGATCGTTGCGAAGATGGCCGAGGAGTCTCGCGGGCTCATTCTGGTGACCGGTACGACCGGTTCTGGGAAGTCGACGTCGCTGGCGTCGATGATCGATCTCATGAACCAGCGCGAGGCGCTGCACATCGTCACGGTCGAAGACCCGATCGAGTACACGCACCGCGATCGTCTCTCGATCATCAGTCAACGCGAGGTCGGGGTCGACGTGCCGAGTTTCTCGGCCGGCCTGAAGGGCGCACTTCGTCAGGACCCAGACGTCATTCTCGTCGGTGAGATGCGTGACCTCGAGACGATCGAGACGGCGATCATGTCCGCCGAGACGGGCCATCTGGTCATGAGCACGCTGCACACTCTCGATGCCCCGGAGACGGTGACTCGCGTCATTCAGGCGTTCCCCGATCATCAGCGGGAGCAGATCCGCATCGTGCTGTCGTCGGTTTTGAAGGGCATCATCAGTCAGCGACTCGTGCCGCGCGCTGACGGCAACGGCCTCGTGCCTGCGGTCGAGGTCATGGTCAACACCGCTCTCGTGCGCGACATCATCAAGGATCCCGAGCGCAGCCCGCGCGAGCTCACCGACGCGATCGGCAAGGGCAACATCAGTTACGGCACCCAAACGTTCGATCAGTCGTTGATGAGTCTCTACCGACGCGAGCTCATCACCTACGACGAAGCTCTCTCGCAGGCGACGAACCCCGACGACTTCGCACTACAGGTGCGCGGGATCAGCTCGACGTCCGATGCGCGTTGGGACAACTTCGATCCCGAAGCGACCCCCGACCCCGATTCGCAACCCACCGCGGCCAGTGGTCGCGCCGGTCGACTCACCCCTCCGCCCGTGGCCGCGCGCCTGGTAAAGCGCTTCTGAATCCAGGACGTTTCTTGCGGCTCCGAGTTTCGACCCATCGACCGGGAGAGTGATCGGAGAGCCTCGGGTGCCGCGATCGAGGAGGCCGCGAGTTTGGGGGTGGCCTCCTCGAGCGCGCTCGCCCGGACATCCTGGTTGCTCGACGCAGGGAGGCGGGCCCTCGGGCCCGCCGACCCGTCTCAACCGAAGGTGTACCCGAACGTCTCGATGTCTTGCTGGTAGAGCTCGGCAACGGTGCGTCGAGAGTGGTCGTCGTAATACATCTGGTAGCTGCCGTGGTTGGTCGTGTTCACGCGGGGTAGGTCTCTGCCGGGGATGCCGAGCCGTCGACATGCCTCGGCGAAGTCTGCGTCGAGGTTCTCGGTTCGGCCGACGAAGTCCATGAGGGACCGAGAATTCGCGTCCAGGAGTTGCGGGGCCTGCGGCGCGACGTGCCAGGAGAATTTGTTCCGTGCGCGGTCGTTCGGTGCGTAACGGGGCCTGAGCGTTTGGACGAGCGAGAGGAACTCCTCGAACGTCAACCCGAAAGCGAGGTCTCCCGGTCGGTCGAGATACTTCCAGGCCGACACGGCACGCGCCCAAGGGTTGCGTACGAACGAGAAGGTGAACGCTCGATCCCAGACGTCTTCGCCCAGTTCTTCGCGGATGATCCGGCTGTAGCCGTGCGTCGCCCAGCGCTCGTGGGTGTAACTGCTCTCCCATCCGAGCCACGCTTGCTTCGTGTTGCTCAGGATGAAGCGGTGTGGCGCGAGCACGCGCCGCACGCTCTGGCCGGCGGTCTTGGGGATGTGCAGGAAGACCGCGCGAATCTGGCGCGTGCGACGTCGGTGTCGAAGACGCGCGAAGCTCGATGCCAGTTTCGGGAGGCTCATGCCGCTCCGAGCTCCGGGGCTGCGTTGGGCACAAGCGGCACGGTACTACCAGAACAGAGAGGAGCCGTTCGTTGCAACTTCGGCATCGTCGCGGCTTCGCGGTCCGCCTTAGCGGCGACAGTGACCGTATGAGTCCGGGACATCACACTTTCATCAGGCGGCGTGGTAGAAGGAGCGCGTGGCGTGGACGAAGCGGCGTGAGGGGCCCGGCGTCGGCACGCTCGGCGATCGCAAGACCCAGGAGAAGCGTGCGTTCGCGAGCTCTGTGCGTTCGCTGGCGCGGCGGCCGAGAACTGCCACCGAAATCGAGGCCTTTCTCGCCCGCCGCGAGTATTCGGCGGAGGTGATCGAGCACACTCTCAGGCGACTACGCGAGCAGCGGTATCTCGATGAAGCGGCGGTCGCCGACGTGATCGTACGCGAGGCGGAGCGTCGCAATCTGGGTAGTCGCCGGGTCGCGCAGAAGATGCTGCATCGTGGCGTGCCGGGTGACGTGGCAGCGGCTGCGGTGGAACAGAGCGGCGAGGGGGACCTGCTGCGTGCGCGGGATCTCCTCTCGCGTCGCTATCCCAGCGGCTTCGACGGTGACCCCAAGCTGCTCGAGAAGGCCGTACGCTTGCTGGTCCGGCGCGGCTTCCCCTACGCCATCGCCCGCCAGGTAATCGGCCTGGACGTCGATCTCGACGCCTGACGCCGGGAGGAGCTTTTCAACGGCCTGCTAGTGGAGGCGGTCGTGGTGCCAGCAGAGGTAGAGGGCGGTGCCGATCGAGCCGCCAAGTGCGAAGAAGAGGTACACGAGGATTCCGGCGACGGGACGTGCTTCCAATGCCGCGTCGAAGAACCAGAACAGGACCAGGTTCGTGGGGACATAGAACGCGTAGGCGATCGAGATCGGTATGACCCAGCGCTGCATGGTCCAGATGCCGCGGGCATACGTCGCCAGAAGAGCCGCGAACGGAAGACCGAGCGCGAGGTTGGCCGCAAAGGAGTCGAACCGGACCCCGAACAACACGAAGCCTAGGTTGTCGGCGAACGTGTGTTGGACCGCCTTCAGCGCATTCGAAGCGGCGAGCACGCTGAACAGGACCGTCATCAGTGTAAGAAAGCCGCCTCGTGGTGCCGTTCCGCTCATCGTCGTCTTCATTGCGCTCTTCGGTGGCGTGCGTCAACCGTGCCGAGACCGGGCGGCTGGAGTGGCCGACGAGTCGGGCTTCTTGCGCCACGGGCCCACTTCTAGAGAGCGAACGGTGCTCGCGCTCTCGCCGCCCTCGAGTGAGTAGAGCCGGCAGCTCGCAGCAACGAGTAGGCCGCGCATGCTGTTCCTGACGGTGTTCAACGGTGCCCCTCGCCCCTCGGCGAGCGACGGCACCCCAGCGACGGTCATGCTCACCGCGCCATAGCCCGCGCCTGCGAGGAGCCCCGTGTGACAGGGGGATGGTGTTCGCGGGCCGCCGGTTGGCGTGTCATGCTCCGCCATGGTCCGAGACCAGCGATCGATCGATCCGTGGGAAGCGCGGCAGGCCCGCCCACGATGGGGCCGGCGTCTGTTCTTCGTTGCCGCGCTGGTCGGTCTCGGCGTCTTCTTCTCGCGCGATTCGATTCGGAGCTGGCTCGACGATGGCGTGCGCTGCGGCTGGACGGTCCAGGGCGATCTCGTTCTCGACCGCGATGTTCTGGGTTGTGATCACCATGGTGTACGGCTTGCGCCCTTTGCGAAGCTGGATTGCGCGGGCCACGAGATCCGCGGCCGTGAAGGCGGCGCGTCGGGCTACGGGGTACGCCTCGATGGCGTGGAGCAGGCCGATGTGCGCAACTGCCGGATCTCGGGCTTTTCCAGAGGCGTTCGCATTCGCGGAGGGGGTCAGAACGGTGTCATCGCCAACGAGGTCTCGGGCAATGGTTACGGGATCGAGGTGGCCGGCGAGACCGACGGCGGACGGAGCGAAGGGCACCGGATCTCGGGCAACCGTGTGCTCGGAAGTACGCGAGACGGGATCCACATCGGCGCGGGAACCGCGCGGACCGTGATCGAGGAGAATACGATCCTCGACAGCGGCGAGGAGGGGCTCGTGATCGAATCCTGCCGCAAGTGCGAGGCGATCGGGAATACGATCGCCGGCAGTTCGGCGGCGGCGATCGATCTCAAGAACTCGATCAGTGGGCGCTATCTGCGCAATTCCGTCCGAGGCTCCCTCGTCAAGATCCGGGGGCAGTCCGAGCGGAACCTCTTCGAGGACAACGAGTTGGTCGAGTCGGGCTACGTCTTTGCCGCGACCAAGCCCGATGGCGAGATGGTGGGTGTCCCCACCTTGAACCGAGTCGTCGGCGGGTCGGTCCGGGACTCGAAGGTGTGCTTCCGGTTCCGCGGCGCCAGTGACAACGTCGTGGTCGATGTCCAGGTCTCGGGATGTCGTTTACGGCAGGACGACGCGGCCGGCGGCGTGGAGTCGTTTGGGAACGAGATGTCCGGGGTGGACGTGGTTCCACCGCCTCCGGGAGCTGCTTCGTGATGCCAGGGCTGGACCTTCGGGGGAACGCGCGGCCGCTCAGTTCACGGTGACGGGGATCTCGAGCGGGGTGAATCCGCATTCGGAGAGGGGTCGCTGTCCCTGCACGAGATCTACCCGCAGCGCATAGGCTCCCGGGAACCGCGGTGTCGTCAACCGCAGCTTGATGGGCACCGACTCTCCACCGCCGATGTCTGCGTACAATGGTTTGGGCTCAGCCTTGCATTGGCGCTCTCCCTCGCGTGCGAAGCAGGTCGTGATCTGGACGAGGTGACGAGGGATGAACGCGAGGCCGGGCCACGGCTGGTGGCTCTCGTTCGTCACGACCAGCCCGAGCCGAAGAACGGTACTGTTCGCGACCTCGGCGAGTACCCCGGCCGTCGCGACGATCGACCCGGGGCAACTGGCTCCGACGGGCCGCAGTGGGACCCCCCCCAGTGTGAAGTCGCTGCGAAGCAAGCGCTTCGCAGCCGAGGCGGGCGCCGGCGAGCTCACGCGAAAAAGGAGGTAGTCACCGGATTCCTGGACCAGCTCCAACCCTGACGGCGGGGTGTCCCATCGTTCGGCGAGGTCGTCGGACCCGTACTGGGACCGATCGACCAGGATCCAATCGATGTCGAGGAGGCCGGTGATCGCCGCCATCGCGGCCTGACCGGGCAGCCAGAAGGCGAGCCGATAAATGTAGTCGGATACTCTTGGTGGGTAGGCGGAGTACCCGCCCACGATGGGTAGCCAATGGAAGATGCTCAGGTACATCCGACGCGCCTGCACGAGGGGGCCACCTCGCGGCACTTCGAAGAGTACGCCGGGTGGGTCATCGAGTCCTTTCGTCTCGGCAAGGTGCACGTACGGGGCTGGCACGTTCTTCCCAACCGGCATTTCGTGCAGTTGGAGTTCCTCGGTGCGGCTGGGCAGCGTCATGATCGCAAGGCCGGCCGCGAGGGCCACCACGGGGCTCGCGAAGCGGCTTGGCGTGAACTCCAGCAGCGCTTGAAGCCCGACGGCCGCCAGCAGCGACAGTCCGAGCTGGGACGTGACCAAGAACCGGCTACCCGTTCGGAGCGATGAGATGCCGGGAACGAAGTCGTACAGCAGGCCGTACGGGGTCCATACGTTCCATCCGCCGATCATGAGATTGGGGCCGGCGGAGGCGACGAGCCCGATCAGGATCAAGCTGATCCCGAGGAGCACTCCGTAGCGCCGCTGTCGCCATGGCGGGAGGAATGCCGCGGCGGCGAGGAGAAACCCCGTCCAGCCGATGCCGCTCGAGACGAGTACGAGCCACCGAACGCTCGCGATGACGTCCGGGTAAAACGCCCACGACATCCCGGGCCCGCCAGACGGGATGATCCCCTGTTGGCGCAACTGTACGTACGGCAGACTCGCCGCCACGAAGGGCAGACTGCCGAGTCCCAGGGCGATCCCCAGAACGGCGAGTCGCGATGCCGACAGCGTCGAGCGCCATCTCCAGAGGGCCAGCGGCAGGTATGCCGCATAGGTGAAGGCGGCTGCCGCGGCCAGGTAGACGGACGACAGCGACTGGAGCACGAGGGCGGACGCTACGAACACGACGTTCACCGAGCGGCCGCCGCGGAGCCAACGATCGGAGAAGAAGAGCAGCAGCGGTAGATACTGCACTCCGAGCAGGTGCATATGGGGGAGTGAGGCGAGCCTCCAGGGGTAGAATCCATAGAGCGCACCCGCAACGAACGCCGGGCCCGGCCCCGCGTGCTGGCGAGCGAGGAGGTACATCCCGGCTGGTGTGAAGAGAAAGCAGAGAAAGATGAGCATGTTCGCGGCGAGGACCGGGTTGCCGGTCAGCCAGAACGTGGGCGCAAACAGAGGAACGTATCCCAAGAAGTGCTCGGAGAACGCGAGGGAGTTCGTCGAGGGGTAGAAGGAGTTGGCGGCGAAGAGTTTCGCCGGTTCCGTCACGATCGCGTGCGAATCCCAAGCGAGGGCCCAGACGATGAGCTGCGCATCGGCTTCGAGGAGGGTTCCGGCCGGGTACGCGAGGTGGTCGCTCATTCTCGCGGGCAGAGGCCAAAGCATCAGCATGGCAAGGAGCGCATAGAGTCCGACCGCGATGGCGAGTTCACCAGAGAGCCGAGCCGGGGATGGTTCGCGGCGGTCCAGGTTGCAACCTTCCGCGGGATTGTTCACTCGATGTATCCGAGTGCTCGGAGTTGCTCGAGTCTCTCGGCGGGTGGATCCGCCTTGGTGATCGGGCGCGGCCGTCCCCGTGGGAAGTGGTCTTCCAGAACTCCTGCGAGCTCTGCTCGTTGAGCCCTGGCTTCGCCGAGCGGCCGCTTCTGCTCGGGGTCGCTTCGGAGCTCGAACAGCTCGGTGCGGTCCCGAACGTCGTCGGTGATGAGCTGGTATCCTCGGAAGATCACGGTCCTTCCGGACTCGCCACGTAATTCCGTTTCGGCATAGAGGGGTCGGCCGTCGGCTGCGGCGTCACCATGTGCGAGCAAGGGGGCGAGGCTTTGCCCCTCCATGCCGTCGGCAGGGAGGTCGAGCAGGTCTAGGACGGTCGGCGCGAGATCCACCAGGGAAACCGGGGTTGCGACGCGACGGGGTGCGACCCCGGGGATTCGAATGAGAAGCGGGACGCGAAGGGACTCTGAATAGAGGGCGCGTCCGTGCCCCATCCGGCCGTGTTCATCGAACTCCTCGCCGTGGTCGGACGTCACGATCAAGATGGCGCGATCCAGGTCGCCCCGTTCCTCGAGAAGCTCGAAGAGCGGCGCGAGATCGTCGTCCGTGCGTCGGATCCCGGCGTCGTACCGGTCGGAGATGAAGGAGATCTGCCCCGGCGTCAACTCCATCTTCGAGTAGTGGGTGTCACCGCACTTGCCGAGTACGTCCACGTGGTCGGCCGGCGGACGTCGGTCGAACTGCTCACGGTAGCGTGGAGGGACGTTGAACGGGCAGTGCACCCCGAAAGTGTGAACGAACAGGAAGTACGGATCGCTCTGGTCGGTGTCCCGCAATCGGTCGAGTGTTTCGCGCACGACGCGTCTGGTCGCCCACGCGACCTCATATTGCTCGAAGCCTCGGTCGAATCCGAACGCCGCGCCGACGTAGCCCCCACCGGTGACGGCGAAGGTGCGGTACCGGTGCGCTCGAAGGATCTCCGCGAGCATGGGAATTTCCGGTGCCGCCTTGGCGAGAGCGGTCACGGCGCGGTGGCTCTTGGGGTGTAGCCCGCTGAACATCGACATGTGCGACGGCAGGGTCCAAGGGGCCGTCGCGTAGGCGTTGTCGAAGACGACGCTCTGCGCTGCCAGGCGGTCAAGCTGCGGGGACGTGGGCCGATCCTCCCCGTAGACTCCCAGCCGGTCCGGACGAAGGTTGTCGATGGACAGCAGGATCACGCTGGTCCGGTTGGAGACGGAAGCCTTCGGTGGTTGCTCGGCCTCGGGCCCCGCCCGTGTACATGCGCCAAGCGTGGCTAGCAGGACCAGCAGTGTGACGGTGACGCGCATTCGCGGTCGAACCTAGGCGAGGATCGAGAGGGCGTCCACCGCCGCATGTGCGCGCGGACGGGCCGGCGGGCGATCGGAGCCGGGAGAAGCTTTTCAACAGCCTATTAGGTTGCTTCGGGGCCTTCCTGCACGGCTTCGGCCGATGTGCGCTCCGGCTCCACGTCGCTGTGGCAGGCGTTCTTGTCGCCCACCGTCGGGAGGTCGTGGCCGCGGCGCCCGAGGAGACCGCGTCCTTCGTCGCCAACGCCCGGGCTCTGCATTGCGCGGCGCTCGGGTTGATACTCGGGATCCTTGCCGCTCTCGAACTCCACGATCTCCTTCGAGATGCGCATGCTGCACCAGTCGTGGCCACACATCGCGCAGAAGTCGGTGTCGACATCGAGGTCTTCGTCGTGCAGCGCGCGAGCTGTCTCGCCGTCGAAGGCAAGCTCGAACTGGCGCGGCCAGTTGAGTGCGGCGCGGGCGCGTGACAGGTCGTCGTCCCACTGGCGGGCGCCGTCGATGCCGCGGGCAATGTCGCCGGCGTGTGCGGCGATCTTGTACGCGATGCAGCCTTCCTTCACGTCCTGGGGCCGCGGGAGGCCGACATGCTCTTTCGGCGTCACGTAACAGAGCATCGCTGCACCGTGGCGGGCGGCCTCGGTCGCGCCGATGGCGCTCGTGATGTGGTCGTAGCCGGGGAAGACGTCGGTCACGAGCGGGCCGAGTACGTAGAATGGCGCGTCGTCGCACACCTTCTGTTGAAGCTGCATGTTGAAGCCGATCTGATCCATGGGCACGTGGCCGGGGCCTTCGACCATGACTTGAACGCCGGCGTCGCGCGCGCGGTGCACGAGCTCGCCTAGTGTGTTCAGCTCGGCAAGTTGCGCGGGGTCGGATGCGTCGGCCAGGCAGCCGGGCCGCAGGCCGTCTCCGAGCGAGTATGTGACGTCGTACTCGCGCATGATCGCGCTGATCTCGTCGAAGAGATCGTACATCGGGTTCTGCTTGTTGTGGTGGATCATCCACTTGCCCAGCAGTGAGCCGCCGCGAGAGACGATACCGGTGATGCGGGGCCGGACCAGCGAGAGGTGCTCGCGAAGCACCCCGGCGTGGATCGTAAAGTAGTCGACGCCCTGCTGCGCCTGGTACTCGACTTCTGCGAGGATCTTGTCGTACGTCAGTTCTTCGATCGTGCGCCCGATGATCATGCTGTAGATCGGCACCGTTCCGATCGGGATCGTGCTGTGATCGATGATGGCCTGGCGGCAGGCGGCGAGGTCGCCGCCGGTGGAGAGATCCATCAGGGTGTCCGCGCCGTAGCGCTGTGCCCACCGGAGCTTCTCGACCTCCTCGTCGGTGTTGCTCGAGACCGGGGAGGCGCCGATGTTGGCGTTGATCTTGGTGGTGATCGTCCGACCGATGCCGGTCGGATCCAGGCGCTTCGGCGCCTGCTCGCCCCGCAGCGTGGAGTCATCTTCGAGTTCTGCCTGGCGCTGGGGCGACGTCTGGTTCACCCAGAGCTGCGCCTGGGCGGTGGCGCCAGGATGTCCCACGAGCGTGGAGACGTGGTCGGGCTGCGCGTCGACCCGGGGCGGCTGCCCGGCGCTGCCGGCCAGGTGCCGCACGTTGGCGGGAATGACCAGCCGACCGCGAGCGACCTCGGCGCAGATGACGTCGGGTGTGATGCCCTCCCGCTCTGCGACGCGGCGCATTTCCGGGGTGATCTGGCCTTTCCGAGCACTCTCGAGCTGAGTCATGGTGGAGTTCTACGCCCGGCCTTGGGGCCGTTCAAGGACGGTACCAAGAAGAGCTGAGCGGAACCGGCTCTGATGGGCCAGCCGGGCGAGTGCCGGGAGCACGGTGAGTGATGCGATACTTGCCGTGATCATGGCCACGGCCACCAGCACTCCCAGCTGTCGGTGGACGGAGAAAGTCGACAGCGCCAGCGTCGCGTACCCGACGGTGATGGCGCTCGCGACGAACACGATGGCCTTGCCCGAGGTTGCAAAAGTGGCGCGCATCGCGTCGTCGAAGTCGGCGTGCCTCCCGGCTTCCTCGCGGAGACGGAACAGGAAGTAGGCAGCGTAGTCCGCACCGATCCCGACCGCGAGCGCGGTGACCGGCGCCGTCACCACATCGAGCGAGATCGAGAAGGCGCCCATGACTCCGAAGTCGACGGCGACGGCCAGAGCGAGCGGCGCCACGACGAGTAGTCCCGCCAGGGCACTGCGCAACAGGAGGCTCGCGACGAGAAAGGTCACCAGCGCGACCTGCGCGATGTTGAGGAGCTTTCCCTCGACGACGACCTCGGTCAGCGCGGCATTCGACGCAAGAGTTCCGGCAATCCGTGCGTCGAAGCCCTCCGGAAGCACCTCGTCGAGGAGGGCACGCGCAGCGGCGATCCGGTTCTCGCCGAAACGGGTACTGTCGTCGTCGAGCAACACGACGACCTTCGCGATGCGATCGTCGGGGGTGATCTCCGTCGTTACCGAGCCGCCACCGGATTCGTAGAGAAGGAGGATTTGTTTCGCGAGGCGGGCGCGGTCGGGCAGCGGGGCATTCGGGTCGTTCTCGAGTGCACGGTAGAGGTGGTGGAGAGTATCGACGACGGAGGTGGCCTTGCCGACTCCGGGGAGCTTCTCCATTCGACGCTCGAAGCTGGCGATGGCGGTGAGGCCTTCGGGCGTGAGGATGGCGCCGGGTGCGGGGCCCTCGATCAGGAAGACGAGGGTGTTCGTTCCGGCGAACGCATCATTCAATCGCTCGTCGTGTTCGAACACCTCAGTGCCGGGAGCGAAGCTTCGTTTGAAGCTGGTGTCGACGTGGATCCGGGTCGCGAGCAGTAGGCAGATTGTGAGCAGCGCGGCGGCGACCATCAGAATCGGGCGCGGCCACGATCCCAGCACGCCGTTGCACACGCGGGCGAGCAGCGGGTCTACCAGGGGGTGGGCGCTTTCGCGCGCTGCCTCCTCCTCGGCTGGCGGCGGGAGGATCGCCCGAACAGCTGGGATCAGGGTGAGCTCGATCGCGAGCGTCGATGCGATGCCGATCGCGCCGAAGAGCCCGAACGTCCGAACGCTCGCGAGGTCGAAGGTGGTCAAGGAGAGGAGCGCGAGTCCCGCGATCGTCCCGGCCGCAACGACGACCGGGCCGACCCGCGCAATCGACTCGATTACCGCGGCGTGGCTGTCGCCGAGTCGCGCATACTCTTCGTAGTAGCGTTTTAGGATCTGGACGGCGTGGCCGGCGCCCACGGCGAGAATCAGAATCGGAGTCGTGGTCGTGAATGGGTCGAGTGGGACATCGAGAAGACCCATGGCCCCCACTGCCCAGAGCACGGCAAGAACTGCGGTGAGCCACGGCAAGAAGATCGCTTGGAGCGTCCGGAACGCGTGATAGTGGATCAGCCCGATCAGGAGCAGGGCCAAGGGCAAGAAGCCGGCGATGCGCGCCGACTCCAGGCCGAGGGCCCCCGCGAGCACGACCGGGCCGGAGAGTGCGTACTCGAACGAGTCGTCACGGAGCGCGTCGACCTCCGCGTGTACGCGTGCGTAGAGCGTTTCGTAGGTCGGGAGTTCTTCGGTCAAGTCGAACGTTGCGTAGATGGCTACCGCAGCGCCATCGGCAGATACGAGAGTGTCCACGTACGAGGGATTCGCAAACACCCGTGCCCGCACCTCGTCGGCCTCGCGTTGTGACCGGGGTGGACCCGAGAGCAGTGGCTCGACCTCGATGCCGAGGTCGGAGCCCCGGACGTCGTTCATCGACGGCGATGCGATGCTCTGGAACAAGGGATGGATCACTCCCGGTAGCGCTTCGATATGGGTGCTGACGTCGACCAGTTTCGTGAGGAACTCGGGAGTGAAGACCGCCCCGTCTTTGGGGAAGAGCCCGATGACGATCAGGTTCTTGTCGCCGAAGCGCTGGTTCAGCTCAGTGAGCGCGCGAATGGCTTCGTGACCGGGAGGAAGGTTTGCGTCGGGGTCGACCTCGAGGCGAAGCCGCGGCACGCCCAGTGCCAGCAGCACCGAGATGGCGGTGAGGAGAGCGATCATTCCGAGGCGCCTGCCCACGACGAACGTCGCCCAGCGTCTGAAGTGCTGAGATCCCATCAGAACGTGTACGTCACCCGGCCGTACGTCCGGCTGTTGCTCTCGTGTTGTTCAACGAGGGAGCCTCGATCACCAAGAGTGCCGAGCAGGCTCGGTTCGAGGCGAACCGCATCCGTCCACGCAAAGATCGCGCTCACGCGCCAGCGCGTCGCCGGGCTCGATGCCTCGGGTGGCGACGAGCTCCGTAGAGAGACGATCTCCGAACCAGGGCGTCTGGACCTGCGCCGCGACAGGGCGCGGTGGCTTTCGAGACCCACCAGCGGCATGGCTCCACTTGGCGGGCCTTCGGGCCGAAACGCAAGTGAATCCATGCCCTGTACTTATGAAATGGGTCGCAGTAGGCTCCCGGCGATGCGACGAGCTTTGTATTCGATGGCGTGCTCGATGGTCCTCGTATTCGCATTGTCCGCGTCGGCGGCTTCTGTGGAGCTGGACGCGCCTACGCGCGAGGCGCTGGCTGATTCGGATCTGATCTACACCGCGACCGAGCGCAAAGATGGTTCGACGAGCTCGGCCGCTCCCATCTGGTTCTGGTCCGACGGCGACAGCGACGTGCTCTACACCAGCACGGCGCCCGATAGCTGGAAGGCGAAACGCCTCGAGCGCGGGAGCCCGCTGCACGTCTGGGTCGGAGAAGAAGATGGCCCCTACTTGATCGGCGAGGCCGAGCGGGTCACCGATCCAGAGACGGTGACGATGATGGGCGAAAAGTACTCTGACAAGTACTGGATCGCCTGGATCGGGTTCTTCCGCCCGCGCGCGGACCGCGTGACCGAGGGGAAGACGGTCGCCTATCGCGTGAAGCTTCGTCCGGCCGACGCGAAGACGGACTAGGCCGAAGGGAAGTGAAGCGTTGCGGTGCCGACCACGAGTCGGTCGCCGCCCTCGTTCTCCATCCAGACGTCGCACTCGACCTGGCGCGTGTCGTCGTCCTTCTCGGTGATCATCGCCTGAACCTTGGCGGGTACGCCGGCGCGAGCGAGGCCCCGGAAGGTCGTGCCGATGCGCTGGAGGCGCGAGCCGGGGAGCCAGGCGAGTAGCGTGCGCGACAACAGTCCGAGCGACATGTTGCCGGGCGTGATCTGGCCGGGCAGTCCCTCCTGCTTCGCGCGCTCGTCGTTGGTGAAGCGATCGGCGTTCATGTCCATCGCGATCGCGTGCTCGCGGACGAAGTCGGATGAGAGATCGATCGTGACCGGCTCGAGCTCGTCGCCGGGCTCGAGCGCCTCGAAGCTTGCGCTCATGCGGACTCCTTCTTCGCCGCGCGCTGCATGAGGCGCGAGTCTACGTTGGCGATCAGCTCGCCGGCCTGGTTGCGAATCTCCTGGCGGAAGACGACGAACCACATGGAGCCGCTGCGGCCGGTCTTCTCGTAGATCTCGGTGATCGTCGAGGTGGCCGTGACCTGATCGCCGGCGCAGAGCGGCACGCCGAGCTCGATATCCTTGCCGGCATCGAATCCGTCGCGGGTCATGTGCTTCATGACTTCTGGCGGCATCCACTGCCCGCCACGCAGTTTCACCACGTAGGTAGGAAACGCCACCAAGCCGCTGTGGGGGCCTGCCTTCGCCGCTTCCTCGTCGAGGTAGATCGGATCTTCGATGCCGAGGGTGCGCGCGTACGCGATGAGATCGTCGGCTTTGATCTCCTGGTACGTGTAACGGTCGTAGACCTCTCCGATGACGCTCTTGTCGATGTCTTCGAACGACATGGGGGCAGGTTAACGACCGGCGGCGCCGTCCGCGAGGAGCCGTTCGACATCCTCCCGTAGGCGCTTCTTGTGGATCTTTCCGCTGGGGGCGCGGGGAAAGCCCTCACGGACGACGAGCCGCTCGGGGAGCTTCCGTGACGTCAAGTCGTGGCCGCGCAGGAATGCGACGAGGTCGTCGAGAGTCGGAGCGCGCGCGCCAGGTGTGAGGCGAACGCAAGCACACGCGATCTCGCCTGACGTTGGGTCCGCGAGCGGGATCACCGCGACTTCGGCGAAGGCGTGGTGCTGGCTGATCAAATCCTCGATCTCGCGAGCACTGATCTTCTCGCCCTTGCGCACGATGATGTCCTTCGCGCGACCGGTCACGGTGAGATAGCCGTCGTGATCGACGACGCCGAGGTCGCCCGTGTGTAGGAAGCCATGGTCGTCGAAAGTCTCGGAGTTCAGTCGAGCGTCGGCGTAACCGACCATGCAATCTGGGCCGCGCGCGCGGATCTCGCCCTCGATGCCTGCAGGCTGAGGGATGCCGTCGTCGTTGCAGATGATCAGTTCGACGCCCGGGAGCGGTCGTCCCTCGGTGCCGAGGCCGCGGGCCTGCGCGTCGTCGGCGCTGGTCGTAGACACCGTGGGAAACTCCGACGAGCCGTAGACGCGCTTTGAGACGAGACCGGGCAACTTCTCTCGCGCGAGTCGAATCAGCTCGGGCGCGACGCTCGCGCCACCGCATGAGAACAGGCGAAGGCTCGAAAGGTCCCGGCGGTCGAGGTCCGGATGGGCGAGCATCTCCTGAAGGAAGGTCGGCGCTCCGACCATGTAGGTGACCTGGTGCGCCTCGATGTGTTCCAGCGCGGCGCCCGGCTCCCAGCGATCCATCAGAACGACGCTCGTGCCGAGTAGTGCGGGCGCGAGGATTCCGTGAATGACGCCTGAGATGTGCGTCAGGGGTGACGGCATCAAGACGCGATCGCCGGGCCCGAGGCCGTGGACCTGGCGGAGGCTGCGGAGCTCGGCGTCCAGGGTCTCGTGCGTGTGCATCGCCCCCTTCGGCGCCGCCGTCGACCCCGATGTATAGATGATGACCGCGAGGCTGGCGGCGTCGACCGGCGGCGGCGCGGTCTCGGCTGCCGCAAGCAGGTGGGCGAAGTCGTCGGCCCCGCCGTCGGCGGGCCGGCTCGGGCGGGTGAGGACGATGCGCGGCTCATAGGGCTGGGCTTGGGCCGAGATCGCGTCGCGCAGCAGCGCGACGTACTCCGTCTTGCCCAGTGTTTCCGGGGCCACGATGACTCTGGGAAGGGTCTCGGCCAGGATCTGCGAGACCTCGCGGGCGCGCAGAAACGGGACGATGGGAACCGAGATTGCGCCGAGGCGGACCGTAGAGAGGAGCAGGACGACGGCTTCCCACCAATTCGGCAGCTGGTAGGCCACGGTGTCGCCCGCAAGGATGCCCAGACGGGAAAGGCCGGCCGTGCATCGACTGACGGCGCGGTGCAATTGGTCGAACCCCAGGGTGGTGGCTCCATCGGCGACCGCGAGGCCGTCCCCCCGATGGGCACAGGTCGCCTCGAACGAGTGTCCCAGCGCTACGTCGCGCCACAGGCCCTCGCTTCGGTAGTACGTGGCCAGCCCTCCGGCGGCCTTTTCGTGCTCGGCTCTGGTCAATGCAGTGGCTCCTACGTCCCGCGTGATCCGAGCGTCAAGCTCCGTGGCGGTTGCCTACGAGGCCGGCTTTCTTACCCGGGGGGCGGACTTGACACCTTTCGCGGAGCAAAATTATACGTTCGGGACAGCTTTCGCACCTCGGATGCGTACTGCTGCGACCTCACCACCAAGGAAATTCATGATCTTGATGCGTTTGTTGTCCGCGGCGGTCGTGGCGGGCCTTGTTCTCACCGCACCCGCCCACGGCGCTCGTCTCGTCGAGAACCTCTTTGGCGCGAAGCTTCTCGACGCCGATCATGGCTGGGTCGTCGGTGCGTTCGGGGTCATCTATCAGACGACCGACGGCGGTGGGACGTGGGAGTCGCAAGAGACGCCGACTCTCGACGACCTGTTCGGAATCGACTTCGTGTCACGGAACCATGGGGTCGCGGTGGGGAAGGCCGGGACGATCCTCGTGACCGAAGATGGCGGCGCCACGTGGATCCGCGTCGACGGCGGCACAGATCGGAGTCTCTTCGCCGTGGCTTTCGCTGGCCCGGATGACGTTTGGGCGGTGGGCGATTGGGGGGCGGTGTTCGTCTCGGGCGACGGTGGCAAGACCTGGGTGGATCGTACCCTTCCGGAGGACATCGTTCTCAACGACATTGCGTGGGGAGATGCGAAGCACGGTGCCCTCGTCGGCGAGTTCGGCAACGTGCGACTCACTGAGGATGGCGGCGAGACATGGACGCCGAGTCAGCTAGGTACCGATAAGACCTTGTTCGGGGTCGACTTTTCTTCCGCGAAGGACGCGTGGGTCGTTGGAATGGATGGTCTCATTCTGCGCACCAGGGATAGTGGCGAAACGTGGGAGTTGCAGCGGGGCGAGCGAGCATCGTCTTCGCTCGCGGAGTTGGGCGCACTCGAAGCGATTCGCAATCCCGGGCTTTACGACATCTCGTTCTCCGACGGCTACGGCTACGTGGTCGGCGACATTGGAATGATGCTCGTCAGCGATGACGGCGGAGAGACCTGGTCCGAGCGCAAGCTACCGGATG
Source organism: Deltaproteobacteria bacterium (assembly GCA_029262355.1). Classification (GTDB taxonomy): domain Bacteria; phylum Desulfobacterota; class Binatia; order UBA12015; family UBA12015; genus VGTG01. The sequence continues at coordinate 14,560 of JAJCZO010000249.1, read as the reverse complement.
AGATGGCACTCTATTGGGTGCGCGGCGTGTCCGCCGCGCCGGGGAACCACGCGGTGGTCGCGGGAGCCAACGGGCTCACCGCTCGGTTCGAGAAGGGCGACGTTCGCCTGCACAAAGGCGACGGCTAATGCTCCCAAGGCACACGATCGAGGCGTATCTCTTCTTCCTGCTGCGCCACAAAGGGAAGATCACGACGTTGATCGCCGCCGTCACCGCGTTCTTCCTCTACTTCATGTGGTTCCACATGGCCGTGGCTACCAACTTCTTCGATCTCTACCCCCCGGGCCACCCGTACATCCAGCTCTACACGAAGTACCGCTCGATGTTCGGTACGGCCAACCAGCTGGTCATCGTGGTCGAGACCAAAGACGGCACGATCTTCGACGATCCGGAGACGTTCAAGAAGGTAGACCGCATCACGATCGATCTCCTGCAGAACGTGCCCGGGGTGAACGGCGAGCAGGTGCTCTCGATCACGCACCCGAAGACGAAGACTACCCTCACGTCGGCGACCGGCATCAAGGTCGTACCCCTCACGTATCCGCGGCTACCCGAGGACGAAGCCGACCTCGAGTTCATGAAGACCAAGGTCTACACGACCGACGGGATTCGAGGCTTCTTCGTCTCGATGGACGACAAGGCGACCCTGATTACCGCGGGCTTTTGGGAGGAGTACTTCGATCTCCCGGCGATGCTGAAGCAGATCGAGGAGATCGTCGAGCGGGAAACGGATGAGAATCACACGATCTACGTGACCGGTCCCCCGGTGCTCTACGCGTACTTCATGTCGATGGTCGAGCCCATGAAGTGGGTCCTATTCGCGAGCATCGCGACCATGATCCTCATCCTGTGGTTCGAGTTCCGCAGTTGGCAGGGCGTGGTGATTCCGATTCTGTCCGGTGGGCTGAGCGCGATCTGGGGGCTCGGGTTCGGCGGCCTCTTTGGCCTCTCTCTGGATCCGCTGGTGCTCGTGATCCCGCTGCTGATCTCGGCCCGTGCGCACTCACACTCCGTCCAGTCCATGGAGCGCTACCACGAGGAGTTCCACAGGCTGAAGGACAAGGACGCGGCGATCGTGAAGTCGTACACCGAGATCTACGCTCCGGCGATGGTCTCGATCGCGGCCGACGGGATCGCAATCCTCACGCTGGTCGTCGCGCGGATTCCCATCATCCAAAAGCTGGCCATCCTTTGTAGCTTCTGGATCATCAGCATCTTCGTGAGCGTGGTGACGCTTCACCCGATCATCCTCGCCTACGTGAAGCCTCCGAAGCTTAAGGAAGACCACGGGGAGGAAGAGAAGGGCCTTTTCGCCCGGGCCTACGATCGGTTCGAAGCGTTCCTCATCTACTGCTCGACGGGGGCCAGGCGTGGCTGGATGGCCGGTCTTCTCGTCTTCCTCCTACTGTTCGGGTTCTACTTCGCGCAGAAGGTGAAGCCGGGGGATGCGTCGCCCGGGAAGGCGCTGCTCTACGACGATCATCCGCACAACGTCGCGTTCGACGTCGTGAACGACAAGTTCGTCGGTGCGAGCCAGTTGATCGTGATCGCCGAGGGGAAGAAGCCCGAGGCTCTGAAGGACGCGGCTTCGCTCAATTCGCTCGATATGTTCGCGCGTTACATGAAGTCCAGTGACGAAACCGGCGCGGTCGGCGGCACGATCTCGGCGACCACGATGCTGAAACGGATCTTCCGCACCTTCCACGAGGGCGACCCCAAATGGGAGACCCTCCCGGTCTCGAGCGATCACGTCGGGCAGCTCTTTTTCTTGCTCACATCGAACACGTCGCGAGGCGAGATGGATCGCTTCTTCGACATGACGATGACCAACGCGACGCTGACGATCTTCTACAAGGACTACAACCACGAGATCATCAAGAACTCGATCGCGAAGGCGAAGGAGTTCATCGATGGGGAGGTGTCCGAGGATGATACGGTCCGCTACTTGCTGGCGGGCGGCTTGCTCGGCATCCTCGCGGCGACGAACGAAGAGGTCGAGTGGTCGTACCGGGTGAACTTGGCACTGATTCTGACCGTGGTATTCATCCTCAGCTATCTCACGTACGTGTCGGTCATCGGCGCGTTCATCGTGATGCTGCCGTCACTGATCTCGCAGCCCCTCTCTGAGGCCTGCATGTACTTCCTGGGGATCGATTTCAACATCAACTCCTTACCCGTTGCGGCGGTGGGGATCGGGATAGGGATCGACTACGGCTACTACGTGTTGTCGCGCATCGTCGAGGAGTATCCGAAGGATCGGAACTTCGACAACGCGATCGTGCGAGCGTACAACACCACGGGCAAGACGGTGCTGTTCACCGGCATGTCGCTCACCGCGAGCGTCATCTATTGGTGCTTCTTCCCGATGAAGTTCCAGGCTCAGATGGCGATCCTGCTGGTCATTTTGCTCGCGTTTCATCTGATCGGCGCATTGCTCTTCATTCCTCCAATGGTCTCGCTGCTGCGGCCGAAGTTCGCGATCAAGTACGCAGACGATCATGACCGACGGGTTCTCGAAGAGGGTATCGAAGGTGACGAGGTTCCGGCGCGGGGGTGATCTGCTGGCTGGGCGGCGCGCCGAGCCCATGGGGCGCGCCCGGTCTGGGGATGCTACGAAACGCGGCGATGGATTTCGCACCCTCGCTCGATGAGCAGGCGTTCCGCACTTCGGTGCGGGGCTGGCTCTCTGCGAATCTCCCGTCCGAGCCATACCCGGCCGAGGCGGGCGAGCGCGTGGCCTACGCGCGCCGGTGGGCACGGATGCTGCACGGCGGTGGCTGGGCAGGATTGGCGTGGCCTCGTGAGTACGGGGGGCGGGATCTCTCACCGATCGAGCACCTGATCTTCGCCGAAGAGTACGCCGACGTGGGCGCGCCACCTCTCATCGACATCGGCGTCGGCCCGGCGTTGACGGGGCCGACTCTCATCCACCACGGCACCGCAGAGCAGAAGGAGCGATTCCTCGGGCCGATCCTCCGTGGCGAGGAGGTGTGGTGCCAAGGCTTCTCGGAGCCGGGGGCCGGCTCGGACCTCGCTGGCTTGCAGACCCGCGCGGTCGTCGATGGTGACGACCTCGTCATCAACGGTCAGAAGGTGTGGACCAGCTACGCGCGCTACGCGGACTGGTGCATCCTGATCGTTCGCACGAATCCAGACGCGCCCAAGCACCGAGGCCTCACGTTCGTGCTGCTGGACATGAAGACGCCGGGCATCACCATTCGTCCTCTCGTCGAGATGACCGGGGTTGCTTGGTTCAACGAGGTCTTCTTCGAGGATGTGCGCGTGCCGAAGAAGCACGTCGTCGGCGAGATCGACAAGGGTTGGGACATCACGATCACCACGCTCAGTGTGGAGCGCGGCGCGTCGACGCCGTATCCTCGTCTTGCGAAGGAACTCGACGACGTCGTTGCGATGGGGAGACGGCTTGCCGACGATACGCCCAAGATCGCAGACCCCCGAGTGCGCCAGCGCCTCGCCAAGCTCGCGACCGAAATCCACACGCTTCGGCTCACGGTCCTACGAAGCGTGAGCCAGCAGATGCGGACGGGGCGCACCGGGCCGGAAGGTTCGATCTTGAAGCTCTTGTGGAGCGAGTTGGAGCAGCGCTTGATGGAAACCGCGTCCGAGATCTCGGGTGCCTACGCATTGCTCGACGAGCACGCCCCGCAGGCGATCGACGACGGCCGCTGGCAGTACGGGCTGCTATGGTCGCGCGCCGCATCGATCTACGCAGGTACCTCCGAGGTGCAACGAAACATCCTCTCCCAGCGTGTGCTGGGGCTGCCGCGCGGCTAGTCGCCGCCGTACACAAGCTCGACAAGGAGTCTCAACCGATGGCCGATCTCGAAATCAGACGCGAAAACGGAATCCTCTGGCTCACACTGAACCGCCCGGAGCAGATGGGCGCGCTCACCGTGGACATGCGCAACCAGATCTTGGCAGAGCTGGCGCTCGCGCGAGGGGACGTCGAGGTGCGCGGCATCGTGATCTCCGGAACGGGAAAGGGTTTCTGTACGGGAGCCGACCTTTCTGCGCCGCGCGGCGAGAACCCGCCGGCGCCTTGGGCCGGCCAGATTCGCGAAGTGATGCGGACGGGTGGGGCCCGGATGCTCCGCGCGCTCTGGGAGATCGAGAAGCCCGTCATCGCAGCGGTGAACGGCACGGCCGCGGGCTTGGGTGCCCACCTCGCCCTCGTGTGTGATCTCGTCATTGCGGCCGAGGGAGTGCGGTTCATCGAGGTCTTCGTCAGGCGCGGCATTGCCCTCGACGCGATGGGCGGCTATCTGCTGCCCCGCATCCTGCCGCTGCACAAGGCGAAGGAACTCGCGTTTTTCGGAGATAGTTTTACGGCCGAAGAGGCGCTGACCCTGGGTGTCATCAACAAGGTCGTGCCGGCCGATCAGCTCGAGGTCGCCACGAAGGAGTGGGCCGATCGACTTGCGAAGGCCCCGACCTTCGCCCTCGGCTGCTCGAAGCGACTGTTGAATCGCGGGACGGAAGTCGACATCGAGACGAGCCTCGACGACGAGGCGCTCATTCAATCGATGGTGATGGGGTCCGAGGACGCGCAGGAGGGCATGAATTCCTTCCGCGAGCGCCGCAAGCCTGAGTTCAAAGGTCGCTAGAGAAGGGGCGAACGGTTTGAGCGATCCGCCCGCCGCGCAAGACCAGCCCGCTGCCGGGCGGACGACGGAGTCGGTCGGGACCTCGGCGGTCACGCTTGCGGTCGTCCTGGGCGTGCTTGCGCTCGCCTTCGCGACGTGGGGTCTCGTTCGGCTCAACACGTGGTATCTCGCGAGCGATCAGTTCGCGTTCTTGACGCTGGCAGAAGACCTCGGCCGCGGCACGGTGTTCCACGACGATTGGTCGCTGGAGCTCATCCAACCTTACCCACGGGAGAACTGGGCGTACGACGCACTCGCCCAGACGTACTACTGGCGCGACGGGGCCCTGTTTACGCGCTATCCGCCTGGCTTTTCGACCATGCTGGCAGTCGCGGGTCTCCTCGGCGGGGAGAGTGCCCAACACCTGCTCAATCCGGTCCTGTATCTCGTCACGCTTCTCGTACTCGCCGTACTCACCTGGACCCTCGTTCGTGAGACGTCGCCCTCGGTGGCGATCGGTGCCGCGGTGGCGGTCATCTGGCTGTTTCTCCTGCTCCCGACCCGGGTGCATCTGTGGGGGATCACCGTGGCGCGCGACTTGCCGGCCCACATGCTCGGCCTCGTTGCGCTCACCGCCGCGGCGCGCCGGGCCCCGGTTTGGAGCGCGGGCGCCCTCGGCCTCGCATGCACCATCCGTCCGGATGCGGGACTCTACCTCCTCTCGATCGCATCGATCTTTGCTCTGAGTCGCCCGCCGGTCAGGCGGCTCGCCGCGGCCGGGTGTGCCTTTGCGGTGACTGCGAGCCCCGTGCTGCTGTACAACTTCGTCGTCGAGGGAAACCCGTTCCGGTTCACTCAGGGCTCGGAGTTCCGCGACGCGCTCGGTATGGCGCCGCTCGCCGACGGGATCGTGAACGTGGCGGCTTCGGCTCTGCCGTCGGGCGGAGCGTTCCAGCTCTCCAACCTCGTGACGACTTTGCCCGGAAACGCGGTCTACCTGTTCTCGGCGTTCGGTTGGTTCACTGCACTCGTGGCCGTCGCGGTGGTCTGGGGCGTGCGTCGTCAGCGGATCCTCGTCGCAGCTCTCGTGCCGTACGCTCTCGTCGCGTTCGTATTCTACAGCTGCTGGTCGCACCCTGACTCCCGCTATCTCGCGGGCGTCGCGGCGTGCCTGATGCCGCTTGCTGCGATCGGTGCCGCATTGATGTGCGAAGCAGTGGCGCGCGCGGGCAACCTGGTTCGCATCCTGGTCTTGCTCGCAGTCGCCGTGCCGGTGGCGCGCGCCTTCGGGGTCGCGCCGACGTGGATTCCGGCACCCGGCCGAGCGGGTGCGGCGCTCGCGGTGGCGGTCGCGCTCCTTGCGTTGCGCGGCTGGACGCCAGGACTTGCTGGCCGCCCGCTTCGCCTGGTCGCTCTTGCGCCCGCGGTGGCCTTCGCGCTGCTCGGCCTGGTGTTGGTCAGCCGGAGCGCCGGTCGACGGGATCCGTTCCAGTATCCGCAGGTCGAACGCGCCCGGGCAGCGGTTGCCGAGCGGATGCCGCCGGGGTCGCTCGTCGTCACGACGACGAGTCTCGGACGGCCGTCCGAGAACCTGCGTCATTACTCGCGTCTGGAGGCGTTCTACATCGAAGAGCTCGCGTTGCTGCGCGTGAACGGTGAGAAGGCGACGGTGCAATTCCTTCTCGAGGGGCGGCGGGCGTTCTATCTGCTGGATGCACGAGACAGGGAGAGTCTGCGGCGGCTCGAACGGAATGCCGAAGTTCGCGTCGTCCAGCGGCGCCAGGGGGGGGCGCTGCTCGAGTGGTACATCGATCCGAGGCGGGCTCCGGCGGGCGCGGTGTTGTACGAGATCTCCCTGTCCGAGGCACTGGCGACTCAGCTCCGGAAGTATGGCCTCGAAGACCAGTTGCGGCGGGGCCGTGAGCGGGGGCGCGACGCACCGTCGCCGCTTCCCGAATCCTGAACCGACGGGGCTGGCCTTCCCCGCCCGTGCCGTCGTATGAGGCGGCATGGACTTCGACGATACTCCCCAGGAGGCGGCATTTCGCCGTGAGGCCCGCAGTTGGCTCGAGAACAACGCGGCTCGGCTCGGCGATGGCGAGAGGGCTTCGTCGGTCGCCGAGTTCCGCAAACGCCCCGACGCAATCGAGCGTTCCAAGGCGTGGACCGCGAAGAAGGCAGATGGCAAGTGGGCCTGCATCGGCTGGCCCGTGGAGCACGGAGGCCGAGGCGCGAGCCGCATCGAGTCGGTCATCTGGGAGCAGGAAGAAGCCAAGTTTCCGACGCCGCCGAACATGTTCACGATCGGGCAGGGCATGCTCGGACCCACGATCATGGTGCATGGCACCGATGCGCAAAAGAGCCGCTACCTCGGGCCGATGCTCCGTGCCGACGAGGTCTGGTGTCAGCTCTTCAGCGAACCCGCGGCGGGGTCGGACCTCGCTGGACTCGCAACGCGCGCGGTGCGCGATGGCGACGACTGGATCGTGAACGGGCAGAAGATCTGGACGAGCGGCGCGCAGTACTGCGACTATGGCATGCTCCTGACGCGCACGAACCCCGAGAACCCGAAGCACTCCGGCATCACGTACTTCATCGTCGACATGCGATCCCCGGGGATCGAGGTGCGCCCGATTCGTCAGATGAGCGGCGCGAGTGGGTTCAACGAGGTCTTCTTCAGTGATCTGCGTGTCCCAGACAGCAATCGCGTCGGCCAGGTGGACGAGGGGTGGCGAGGGGCTCTCACCACGCTGATGAATGAGCGGCAGACGCTTTCGGGCGGTGGTGTCGGACCTGGCTTCGACGAGCTCTTCGAGCTGTCGCGCACCGTGCGGCGGAGCGGGCGCGTTGCGATCGAAGACGACGCCGTTCGGGCTCGGCTGGCCGACATCTACGTCCGCCAAAAGGGGGTTCAGTTCACACGGTATCGGTCGCTCTCGGCTCTCTCCCGGGGCGGTACGCCCGGTCCGGAGAGCTCGATTGGGAAGATCGTGAGCGCGCCGCTCCGACAGCAGATGGCGAGCTTCGCGCTCGACCTCCTGGGTGTGGCAGGGGGCATCGTGGACGCCGATGCGATGCCGATCGGGGCGAGCTTCTCGGAGGCGTACCTCGCGTCGCCCGGGGGGCGCATTGCGGGCGGCACTGACGAGGTGTTGCGCAACATCGTGGCGGAGCGGGTTCTTGGCCTCCCGGCCGAGCCTCGGCTCGACAAGGGGGTGCCGTTCTCCAAGATCCCGACCGGTCCACGCAGCTAGCGCTCGCGCCTCGCTCGTTGTTCCTCGGCCATCGCCTGTTGCGGAGTGACGACGAGAGAACTCTTCTCTTCCTCGACCTTCTTGGTCGCCCGCGCCTGCAGCCCGAGCGCGATGCTCCGACGGGTGATCTCCGCAAGGACGGGGATCTCGGCGATCGGTTTTCCTCCACGCGCGGCGATCGCGGCTGCCAGCGAGCTGCGGGCGTGGTCCGTTGCGCCGCGCTTTGCGAGGAGAAATGCGCTCTCTTCGAGTCGGTCTGCGAAGCGCTCGCGGCGCGCGCCGTCGTCGAGAAGGTTGCCGATCGCCTCATCGAAGACCTCGCGCATCCGTTCCTCTTGCGCGGTGGGGCTCACGACGAGCAGGGAGCTCTCGGTCTCGCTGAGCTTGCCGAGCGTCTCGTCCATCCACGGAAGGGGCAACAGCCACGCGCCGACTTCGGGCTGGCCCAGGAGCTCGGCCGATGCGGTCAGGGCGGCCTCGTCCTCGGCGACCGACGCGCGGTCGAGGAGGCTGTCGACGGCCGGGGCGGGGTCTCTGGGTGCGTCGGGCGCGAGAGTCTTCAGTACGCGCGGCACCTCGCGATGCTGACCCTCCTTGGTCTGCTCGTGAGCGCGGCGGATGAGCTCGTAGACCCATTCCCAAGGCGCTTCGGTGAGTGGGATGCCGCTACGCTGGGCGATCTCTCGGTGCGCCTCGCGCAGCGCCTTGCGAGTGGTCTTGCCTGCGTGGAACTCGCGTACCCCGTGATCTTCGGCGAGGACGGCGGACAAGGAGGCCACGGCACCGGCCGACCGGCGCGCCATCCATACGAGACGTGTTCCGGTCGGGTCGATCGGGCTCAACCAACCCAACGGAGCGTCCTCCACGTCTGGGCCGAGCAGTTCGCGCGCGCTCGGCGGTGTCGGACTCGTGGGCGGGCTCCAGTGTCCGCGCTGCTCGAGTTTGTAGAGTGCGCGCTTGATCTCGCGGTGCACGGCCTTGGCCTTGGTGCGGCTCTGGAGCCCGTGAAGCATGCCACCGACGTCGGCGTCGTCGAGGCCGCCTGAGAGACGGACTGCCCACGCCTCCAACTCGGGCTCCGAGCCCCAGTTGGAGGCCAGGCTCGCGAGTGCGGCTCTCGGATCGGCAGGGTCGAGGCCCCTGGCCGATAGCCGGGCTGCGTCGGGCGCTTCGGGGGCGCGGGCGTTCTTCTTGCGGCTCATGCCCCGGAGGCTAGCGAGTCGAGCCGGGCTGCGGAAGCGCGTCGCTCTGCCCCGCTTCAGAGAGTGGCTCCTGGATTCGGAGGCGGACCCAACGGGGATCCCACCATTCGATGGGGTCGACGTGTTCGCCGCCTACGAGGACGCTGAAGTGAAGGTGGTCGCCCGACGCGAGCCCGGTCTGGCCGCTGCGGCCCACGGGTTGCCCGACCTCGACGGCGTCGCCGGCCTCGACGCTCGTGCTGCTGAGGTGGGCGTACAGCGAGGAGAGGCCCAACCCGTGGTCGATCAACACCACGTTGCCATAGATACCGAGGTCGACGGCGGCCGCTACCGTGCCCGTCTGCGCGGCGAGGATGGGAGTCTGTTTGACCGACGCGAGGTCGTACCCGAGGTGGTATTGATGATCGATGACCTGATCGTCGTAGACGTAGCTGCGGCGCTCGGCGAATCTCGAGCCCACCTTGGTGCCTGGCTGCTGGCGGAACGCGCCGGAAAGCGAGAGGTGCGGTCGGGACTCGGCCGTGAGGTCCTTCAAGAGTCTCTCGCTCGCGCGTCGCATGACACTGTTGACGGCGAGGAAGGCCTCGACCGCGTCGTCGGGCACCGGTTTGTCGTTCGCCTCCAGCAGGGGGCGGACGGTTCCGTCGATGAAGCCGTCGCCCACGGCGATCTCTTCCGACGGGAAAGTTTTTGCGCGGACCTCCACGGGGAAGGACACGACGCGGCGGTTGCCGGCTGCGTCGACGGCGCTCACTTTGGGGACCACGGCCGACTCGGCGTCGTGGGGCACCGTATACAGAGCGACTCGAATGTTCTCTGGCAGGTGCGGTGGTCGCTGGCCTTCGAAGTGGAGGTCGGCGACCTCCACTCCTGATGTGGCAGCATCTTGGTCGACCTCGTAGACCACGAGGTCGCTTCCCCCGCGGCTGACGTAGTGCTGGGCGCCCAGAACCCGAATGCGCGGAGGGCTCAGGTCGACCCGGATAGGGATTTGCAGCAGCGGCTCGCGTGGATGTAGGAAGGCGGTCGGCGCGTGGTCCGTCGCGTAGACCTGGATCTCACCCGGGCCCTCGGGTAGCCCCAGGGCCTTGGCGTCTAGGTCGAGACGAACGGTGCGGACGGCTACGCCGCTCCCCAGCATGCCGTCCTGTGCAATCTGCTCCTCCGCGAGCAGTACGAGCGATCCGTCGGGTCGCCGCGCCATGATCTCGTAGCTGGCGAGTCCGGCCCGCCCGGCGCCCAGGGACACCTCGAGCGGCGTGGCTTGGCCGACCACATCGATCGGTCGCGCGAGGCGCGCCGTCGGCCCCCCAGTGCCGGACCAGAGAATCCAGCCGCCCCCCAGGACGACCGCGAGGAGGATCACCCAGAGCAGGAGTCTCCGCCCGAGGCGACGGGGGCGCTCACGCCTACCGAAGGAATCGCGCATGGCGCCGACCTATAGGGGACCGCCGCCCACCCGTCGACCCGCGCCGACCTCGGTGGGGCGCAAGGGGTTCGCGCCCCGCGTCGCACGGTTCGTGGACGCCGGTCGTCGCGTTCGCTCATCGCGGATTCCCGCGGCCGGGTGTCGCTCCCCGCGCGGGCCGCCGATCGACGGCGAACGGCCGCATGGTCTGGGGTGCGCCACGGGCGGGCCTGGGTGCGCTAGCGCCTGCGCCGGACGAGGGCGCGCTTGCGCTCGAGGGCCAGCTGATCCGATGCGAGTCGGCTCGACCGCGCCTCGGCCAGAGCCTCGAGCGCAGCCGCGAGGCCGGTCGAGGCCGCCTGCGAATCCGGGCGGATTCGGGCCTTCTCGGGCCCGGCGGGCGGGGGAGTGGCGGTGCGCACGCGGAGTCGGCGTCTTCGCTTGGCGGGCTCTGGGCTTCGCGCGGGCCCGGAGACGAGGCGTACGCGCCGGACGACCTCTTTGCCGATCTTCTGATTGACTTTGTGCGCGATCTCCGGTCCGAGCAGAGTTAGTTCTTGACGCCAGACCGCCTCGGGGGCCGAAAGGATGAGTTCGTTGCGGCGGAGTCGGATCGGTGCGGCGCGCGCCGCGACACGCGGACCGACGATTTCGGCCCAGTTCTCCGCGATCTGCCAGATGAGCGAGGTCGCTTCCAGCCCTGCGCCCTTCAGGGTTCCGCCGAGGAGGTCTGCGATGCGGATAATCATGGCTTGACCTCAGGGCTGCCAGAGTCAAGGGATCGCCGGAGGCTTCCTCGTTTGACAGCACTACATCTTGTGTGGCTTATGCACGCTGCACACAAGATCGGGTGACCGCTCGGGGGGGCGGCTACCGATCGGAGGCCCCGGAAATGGTGATTTCTGGTACCCTGGAGACAGGGGCCGGAGGGCCGGTCTCGAGGGCAGCCGGCTCGAGGGGACGCAAGGACAGAGGCGACGGCAACGGGCACGATTCGGGATTCGGTCGGATGCGGATGGGGGAGGCCCCTGCCGCCGCCGGAGCCCCGCTGCCCCGCGCGGCCATGAGGAGGGGGACGATACGTGGAGACTTCGACGCAGAAAGATCGACCGGGAGCTTCATCCGGCGCGGCATCGGTAGGCAGTCCTTCGGCTGGCACCGGGGCGGCTGCGCCGGCCCTCGAACGGCGAGGGAGGGGCATCGAGATCGAGCGGCGATTCACCCGGGCCGATGACGGGTCGCGCATCGACCCGATCGAGAGCGAGGACTGGGAGCGTCGAGCGGCGGTCATCTCGGGTGAAGGCGGCGACGTCGTCTTCGAGCAGAAGGACGTCGAAGTCCCGACCAAATGGTCGCAGTTGGCGACCAATGTCGTCGCGTCGAAGTACTTCCGTGGCCAGCTGAATACGCCGGCTCGCGAGACCAGCGTGAAGCAGCTGATCGGCCGCGTGGTCGGCTCCGTGCGAACTTGGGGCTTGGACCAGGGGTATTTCAAGACCCCGACCCAGGCGGACGTGTTCGCCGACGAGCTTTCGCATCTGCTGGTGAAGCAGAAGGCGTCCTTCAACTCTCCGGTCTGGTTCAACGTGGGTGTCGAGAAGAACCCACAATGCTCGGCCTGCTTCATCCTCTCTGTCGACGATACCATGGACTCGATCCTGGATTGGTATCGCCGGGAGGGCGTGATCTTCAAGGGCGGCTCGGGCTCGGGCGTGAACCTCTCGAAGATTCGCTCGTCCCGTGAGGCGCTGGCCGGTGGTGGCACTGCCTCGGGCCCCGTGTCCTTCATGCGGGCGGCCGACGCATCCGCCGGAGTCATCAAGTCGGGGGGCAAGACCCGTCGGGCCGCCAAGATGGTCGTGCTCGACGTGAACCACCCTGACATCTTCGACTTCGTCTCGTGCAAGGCCGACGAGGAGCGCAAGGCTTGGGCCCTGATCGACGCCGGCTACGACGGCTCTCTGGATGGCCCGGCCTACAGCTCGATCTTCTTCCAGAACGCCAATAATTCGGTCCGCGTCACCGAGGACTTCATGCAGGCCGTCGACGCCGACGGCACCTGGACTACGAAGGCCGTGACGAGCGGGGCCGAGGTCGATACGTACCGCGCCCGCGATCTGATGGCTCAGATCGCGGAGGCCGCGCACTTCTGCGGCGATCCGGGCATGCAGTTCGATACGACGATCAACGACTGGCACACCTGCCCGAACACGGGCCGGATCAACGCTTCGAACCCGTGTAGCGAGTACATGCACCTGGACGACTCCGCGTGCAATCTGGCGTCGATCAACCTGATGAAGTTCCTGAACGAATCCGGGGATCTCGATACGGCGTCGCTGCGCCACGCGGTCGGCATCTTGATTACGGCGATGGACATCCTGGTCGACGCCTCGAGCTACCCGACCGAGGAGATCGGCCGGACCGCCCATGCGTTCCGCGAGCTTGGCCTGGGCTACGCGAACCTGGGCGCGCTCTTGATGGAGCTGGGTCTTCCGTACGATTCGGAGGCGGGTCGCCAGTATGCCGCGGCCATCACGGCCCTGGTTTGCGGCGAGGCCTACCTTCAGTCGGCCCGCGTGGCCGGCGAGATGGGCGCCTTCGAGGGGTATGCGGTCAACAAGGAGCCGATGGACCGGGTGATCGAGAGGCATCGCTCTTACGCGATGAAGCTCTCGACGACGCACGTGCCCCTGGACCTGCTCCACGCAGCGCGGACGACCTGGGACCAGGCGCTGGCCGCCGGTCGCGAGCTGGGGTTCCGCAACTCGCAAGCCACGGTTCTGGCTCCCACGGGCACGATCGCCTTCATGATGGACTGCGATACGACTGGCATCGAGCCGGACATCGCTCTGGTGAAGTACAAAAAGCTCGTTGGTGGCGGCATGCTCAAGATGGTGAACAACACCGTCCCGGGCGCGCTGAAGCGGCTCGGCTATGACTCGAAGGACGTGCAGGCGATCGTCGAGTACCTGGAGGCCGAGGACACGATCGAGGGGGCGCCTGGGCTCGAGGACGAGCACCAGCCAATCTTCGACTGTGCGTTCAAGGCCGCGCGCGGGAGCCGGACCATCGCTCCGGACGGCCATCTGCGGATGATGGGCGCCGTCCAGCCGTTCTTGTCGGGGGCGATCTCCAAGACCATCAACATGCCGACGGATACGACGCCGGGGCAGGTCCAGGACGCCTTCATGTTGGCCTGGAAGCTCGGTCTGAAGGCGGTCGCGATCTACCGCGACGGCTGCAAGCGAACGCAGCCGCTCAATACCGCGCGGAGCAAGGAGAAGACCGATGCCGCGACGGCCGAAGTGCCGGTCGTGGCCGAAGCGGCGACGCCGCAGGCCGCGGTGTCGGCCGAGTCTACGGCGGTTCGTCGGCGGCTGCCGTCCGATTGTCGGTCGATTCGGCACAAGTTCGATGTCGCCGGGCACGAGGGGTACATCCACGTCGGGTTCTACGACGACGGAACCCCGGGCGAGATCTTCATCAAGATGGCGAAGGAGGGCAGCACGATCTCCGGCCTGATGGATACCATCGCCACCCTGACGTCGATGTCGCTCCAGTACGGAGTGCCGCTGGATGCGCTGGTGAGCAAGTTCGGCCACGTGCGGTTCGAGCCGTCCGGCTTCACCAAGAACCCGGAGATTCCGTACGCCAAGACGATCACCGACTACATCTTCCGCTTCCTCGGGGTCCGCTTTCAGGCGGCGGAGAAGCGCAGCCTGGTCGGCCTCGCGGTGGAAGGCGAGTCGGCCGAGGCGACGGATTCGGGGCCCGGCGTGGCGGCGACGACGGTCACTGGTGTCGTCGATCAGGGGTCGGTGGCGTTCCAGCCGCAATCGGATGCGCCGAGCTGCTCGGACTGCGGCTCGATCATGATTCGAAACGGCTCGTGCTACCGCTGCTCGAACTGCGGAGCCACGAGCGGCTGTTCGTAGAAATACTTGACGGTGTTGCGGTCGCGGGTGCCTGGCCGCGGTCGTGATTGAGAAGGGCACGGTGGTGCGTGGGGTCGTGTGGGCCTTTCTCAGGGGTGGAGTGGTGGCGGACCAGGTAGGGCCCGGGGGCGGGGCGCTCGTAAGGGCGCCCCGCCAC
>JAJCZO010000248.1 GCA_029262355.1 Deltaproteobacteria bacterium | reverse complement strand
GCGACCGTGACGCGACTGCCGACGATCGACCGGACCCGGTGCACGGCCGAACTCGTACTCGACCGAGTGCGCCCGGACGCCGTCTTCGAGCATGCCGGAGAAGCGCTGTCGCGCATGCTCGACGCGGGCCGGATCGCGCTCGCGGCGGATACCATCGGCGCGTGCGAGTCGATGATCGAGCAGGCTGTCGCGTACGCCCAGGAGCGAAAGCAGTTCGGACGCGTGATCGGCTCGTTCCAGGCCGTGAAGCACATGTGCGCCGAGATGATCGCGCACCTCGAGCCCGCCCGATCCTTGCTCTGGCACGCAGCGCACACGTTCGATGCCCGGCCCGACGAGGCCCCGCTCATGGGCTGCCACGTACTCGCGCACTCCGCCGAGATCGGGCGCGAGATTGCGAGTGTCTCAACACAAGTGCACGGCGGCACAGGCTGGACGGACGAGCAGAACCTGCACTTCTGGTTCAAGCGAATCGGCGTCGCTCGACACCTCCTGGGTGGCCCCGAATACCTCCGCGAGCGAGCCGCATCGCTTCAAGAGCTCGGCCATTCGTGGGAGCAGATTGCCTCGCGCCGCGAGAGCAACACTGTAGCGCCATGACCACGCTCGATTGGTACGGCTGCGCGACGTTCCGTCTGAAAACGGCCGGCCTACAGATCTTTCTCGACGCATACATCGACCGCGCCGCGAACGCGCAGGGCACCGGCCTGCGCGCGGACGACATCAAGGAATGCGATTGGATCGTCGTCGGGCACTCGCACTTCGACCACCTCTACGGGGCGGAGCGCATCGCTGCGAACACCGGCGCGAAGCTGATCGGCAGCTACGAGACGATTCGCGTGATGGAGCAAGCCGGCGTCCCAGTCGAGCAGATGATCTGCGTCGCCGGCGGGGAAACGATCGACCTCGGCGAGGGCGTGCGGGTGTCGGTGTACCCGAGCCAACACTCGTGCGTGTGGTCTCATACGCAGATGGCACCCCCGGGAGAAGTCTGCATCGGCGACCTCGGTGTCACCTGGCAGGAGCAGCGCGCGAAGTTTCAAGAACTCGTGAGCTACTTCGCGACCGGGCTCGAGCCCGTCGCGATCGAGCACCTGCTCGCGAGCAGCCAGGGTGACCGCGGCGACGGCGGCGCGCTCGTCTACCTCTTCGACACCCCGGATGGCCGCCTTCTCTACCAAGACACGTCGGGGCATTGGAGCGGCATCCTCAACACGCTCCGCCCGGACGTCGCCATCCTGGCCGCCGCGGGGCGCGGCAACGTTGACGGCGAGCCAATCCAGGGATCGCTCGCCCAGTTCGTCGCACGCCAGGCCGACCTCCTACGCCCGCGCCGCGTGATCCTCTGCCACCACGACGACTGGCTGCCCGGGTTCTCCATCGACACGGACGTGACACCAATCCAAGAGGAACTCGCACGCATTGTCCCGGGGACCGAGCTCCTGACGCTCGCGTATCTCGACGGTACGAAGATCCTGCCAATCCGCTAGCTGCAACGCCCTCCCCGGGCCCGCTCGCGCGAAAGGCTCGGGCGGCCCCGCCACACTCTGGAGCGCTCCACCAGCCCCGAGCGGCTCCGATCGCACATGGAGGCACGGAATACTTGACCGCCCTCGGCGCAAGTGGACTCATCCGATTCGACTTCCTACCGTGATTGGAAGTGTTCCTTGGGATGGATCCTCGGCGACGCGCGATTCGTACGCGATGGCTCGATCGCGACATGCCTCGACAAGACGACGACGGTTCTTTGTAGACCGTAGTGGGTGCGGGCTTGGGCTTGGCCCGCGGGCCAGGCCCAAGCCCCACCACGGACCTGGATCGTCTCCCGGGAGCGAACGGCTCGCCCGAGCGAGCGGCCTTCGGCGCCGTGCTCGGAGGGCTCCGTCCAGGTCTACGGAAGCACGAGCTCCAGCTCGACCCGCTGATCCTCCTCGACGTCGACGTCGCGCATCTTCTCGCCCAGCGTTTCGTGCCAGATCCGAAGCTCGTACGTACCGATGGGCACGTCCGTGATCGAGAAGCGTCCCGTGCGGTCGGTGACGGCTATGTACGGGTGTTCCGAAACGAAGATCCACGCCTTCATCCACGTGTGCAGAATGTTGCAGTCGACCGACAACAGCCCCGGTTCGTCAAACACGTGAGAGACCACTCTCCATCGCGGAAGCCCGAGGTTGAAGATCGTGCGCGACCCCATCCAAGCGTGCGCATCATGCAGGAGAGGATCGCTATTGCGGATCTCGAGCGACTGGCCGACGACCAGCGCCTGAATCCGTGGGACGAACGAGCACCGCTCGTTGTCGAGAACGGCCGGCACATCGCTTCGCGGCTTGCCGGCCGCTACGCCGCGAAGCTCGACCACGACACCCGCGAGATCTCCGGACGGCGACACGATGAGGCTCTCGTCGCGCACCCGCTCGCCGCAGACATCGCCGTTCTGTAGCACGGGCAGAAAGGTCGCCGCCGGAACGTCTCCACCGAAGCCAACGCGTCCGGAGATCACGCCTCCCCCTTCGACCGCGACCTCGTCGTACGCGGCAGCCACGGATGCCGTCGCCAGCAGCAGCCCGACGGTGAGGAGAAAGGATCGCACCCTGTCGATCGTATCAGGTACACCCGATCCTCGCGTGACCTCTTCCCCGAGGTAGGCTAGCAACGCCCCACACATGGCCGACGATCGAAATCTTCTCGTGCGGGGCGGGCGCGTGGTCTCCCCAAGATCCGTCTCCGTAGCCGACGTCTGCATCGAGGGTGGCCGAGTCACCGCGGTCGGGCCCAACCTCGGCGAACCGGCCGGAGCGACGGTGATCGACGCGGCCGGCAAGCTCGTGTTTCCGGGACTGATCGACCCGCAGGTCCACTTTCGCGAGCCCGGCAACACGCACAAAGAAGATCTCGAGAGCGGCTCTTTGGCGGCAGCCGCGGGCGGGGTGACCACGTTCTTCGAGATGCCCAATACGAATCCGGCGACCACCGCGCCGGAGTTCCTCGAAGACAAGCTCGCACGCGCCGCCAATCGCGCGCACGTAGACCACGCCTTCTTTCTCGGCGCGAGCGCCGAGAACGCGGATCGCCTCGGCGAGTGGGAGCAAGCCCCAGGCTGTGCCGGCGTGAAGGTCTTCATGGGCTCGTCCACCGGCTCACTCCTCGTCGCCGACGATGAAACGATCGAGCGTGTCTTACGCTCGGGACGTCGGCGCGTCGCCGTCCACAGCGAGGACGAGCCTCGCCTGGTCGAGCGCTACGCGGCCATCGGGCCGGGCACACCAGTGAGCGAGCATCCGAATATCCGCGACGTCGAATGTGCGGTCCGCGCCACGCGACGACTCCTCGATCTCGTCGAGAAGACCCGGCGGCCCGTACACCTCCTGCACGTCAGTACCGCGGAGGAAATCGCGTTGATTCGCGAACGCGATCTCGGCGAGCTGCTCACGGCAGAAGTCACGCCGAACCATCTCTTCCTGTGCGCACCGGAATGCTACGAGGCCTTCGGCAGCCGCGTGCAAATGAATCCCCCGGTGCGTACCGTGCGCCACCGCGACGCACTTCGCGAAGCGCTGGCCGACGGCACGCTCACCTGCATCGGTAGCGATCATGCACCACACGCGGCCGATGAGAAGGCACTGCCTTACCCCAAGAGCCCCTCCGGCATCCCTGGCGTGCAGACGATCCTGGGCCTCCTCCTCACCGCAGTGCGAGACGGCTGGCTCGGTCTCGAAGACGTGGCTCGGGTGAGCTGCGCCGCACCGGCCCGAGTCTACGCGCTGGAAGCAAAGGGTGCGCTGACCCCAGGCGCCGACGGTGACCTCGTGATCGTCGACCCGGGCGAGTTGGGCCCCCTTCAAGAGAGCTGGCTGCGATCTCGGGCGGGCTACAGCCCGTACACCGACACGGCGCTCGCCGGCTGGCCAGAGGTCACGGTCCTGCGGGGCCGTGTCATCTACCGCGACCACGCGCCGGTCGGCGCCGCAGACGGTCGCGCTGTGCGCTTCACCGGGATCGCGCCGGCAGTGGGTCAGTTGAAGTAGCCGGTGACGTCGACGATCAGATCGGCCGCTCCCGGTGCGCCGTTGTACGCGTTGAACGCTGCGGTCCCGTCTACCGAGAGAGCGATGAACTGGTTGTTGTTCATCACCTCACCGGCCAGAAAATTCACGCTACTCGCAACCGGGCGTGACGTGCCAGACGGATACAAGGTGAAGTAGCCGGCTGCCTCAGCGCCGACCACCGTCAGCACTGCGGTGATGGCCTTCGCGTTGCGCGGGATCCCACAGATCTCTGCCGCGGAGATCCTGCGCTCGGACACCGCCGGAACGCGTGGGCCCCCGACCGGGCCGTCCACGTCACGCGTATCGAGGAGCCGGCATGGTGTAATTGGCGTGAGCATGAACCCGACGTCCCCGCAGGTCGTCCGGTGAACGAAAACGTCCCGCTTCCCGTTGTGGTCGCCCACCACGAGGTTCGTCGCGCCACTCGCAAAGACGGCGGACAACCCGTCCGCCGAGAGGACGGGCCGGTAGTTGTCGCCGCTATCGCTGTTCGCTTCCACCCCGGTCGAGTCGACGCTCACGCGGCCCAGCGCGGTGCCGTAGGCGTCGTCGAGAACACCGTCGTTGTCCGCGTCGCGATCGTAGAGGAACACGTCGCGCTGACCGTTTCGATCGTCCCCGACGAGGTTTCTCGCCGCGCTCTGGAAGAGAATGCACCGGCCGTCCGCCGAGATCCAGGGCAAGCCGCTATCGGCGGCCGCCTCCACGCCACCCGCCCCCAGATTCACCCGAAGGGTCTCCCCGAGCTGGATGTCCCGCACGAAGATGTCCGTCTTGTCGTTCGTGTCACCGACGACGAGGTTCTCGGCCGTGCTCGCGAAGACGACGTAGGCGCCGTCGTCCGACACATCGGGCTCCCGGCTCGCGTCCTCCCCCTCGACCTCAGCCGAGCTCACGCTCGCTCGGACAGTCACCGTGTCGAGTTCATCGTAGGTACCGTTCGCGTTCCCGTCGCGGTCGACCCAGAAGACGTCATCGGCGCCGTTGCCGTCGCCCACCACGAGATTATCCGAGTTCGATTCGAAGACGAGATACCGCCCGGAGGACGAAAGCTGTGGCTTCTCCGACTTCCCATTGCCGATCACGCCCGCCGAATCGATGCTCCGTACGCGGCTCGTACCCACGTCCCGATCGAACACCCGGACATCCTGATTGCTCGCCCCCTCGGCCGCCTCGAACGCGACCCAGCGACCATCACCGGAGAGCGCGGGAAATGAGCTCGGCCTCGGCCGTTCGAGCCCCGTCTCGTCGACACTCGCGCGAACGGTCGAGATTGCCCCGACCTCATCGAAGACCCCGTCGACGTCGACGTCGCGGTCGTGAAGGAAGACGTCCCGCTGGCCGTTCAGATCGTCTGTCACGAGATTGGTCGCCACGCTCTCGAACGCGACGAACCGACCGTCGCTCGAGATCGAAGGATTCGCCGACTCCTTGTCGGCTTCCCCCCCGGCGCTCGACACGCTCACCCGAACGATCGCGCCCGTGGTCGCGTCTCGAACGAACACGTCGTCGCTTGCGTTCCCATCCCCAGCGACGATGTCGGTCGCCCTGCTGACGAACGCGACGTGGCGACCATCGAGCGAGACCGACCCAGAATCGCTGGTGTTGTTCGTCTCCGCGCCAGCCGGGGTCAGGCTGACCCGTTCCGTGGGTTGCGCGTTCGCTGGGCACACGAGCGGCGTCCACGCGAGCAAGCTCGCGGCGAGCACCCACGCAGCGCCCCGGCCTCTCCGCAGGCGGACTTCGATACAGCGGTTCATAGTTCGGTGCGTGGGGAAGCTTCCGTGCCAGGGTCGGTATCCGCGGGATGCGGCTCGTTGCCCCCGCCTGACCGTACCAAATCGCTCGTGAAACGAGCAAGACGGTTTTGGGCCCGGGCCCCGCCCCGGACGACCGGTGCGGTCAACGTCCGGGCCAGTTGGGCGACCGCTTTTCGAAGAAAGCGCTGATCCCTTCGATCGCATCCTGCGAGGCTTGCACGACTTCTTTCGCCTTCTCGGTCGCACGCCACCCAGCCTCCTCGTCGATACGCGCCGTAGCATCGACCGCAGCCAGGGTCTCGCGGAGGGCCACCGGTGAGTTCTCCGCGATCTGCCGAGCCAACTCGACGGCCGCAGCCAACGCCTCGCCCGGCTCGACGACGCGATTCACGAACCCGAGCCGCTCCGCGCGATCCACGTCCATCTCTCGACCGGTGAGCAGCAACTCCTTGGCGACGTTGAGCGGCAGCGACCGCGGCGCGCGAAACAGAGCCCCACTCGTTGCGACTACACCACGCTTGACCTCAGGAAGCCCGAACCGAGCGGCCCGCGAGGCAACGACCAAGTCGCAGGTCATCGCGATCTCGAGCCCGCCACCGAAAGCCACTCCCTCCACTGCCGCGAGGAGGGGTTTCGTCCGATGACGCCGAATGATCCCGTACTCACCGCCCCGCGGCGTGTTGGGCCCGGATCCGCCCGACAGATCCGT
>JAJCZO010000247.1 GCA_029262355.1 Deltaproteobacteria bacterium | reverse complement strand
CGAGAGTGATCTTGCTGAGAGTCTTCATGGGGCTGTCCTCCTAAGGTTGGTTTCGAGTCGATCCGGCCCTTGCCGGGAGTTGGAGGAGGGACATTGCAGGTCGGGTGCCAATGCCCGCCGGTCCCCGCGGGCCCCCAAAAGAAGCTGATTTCATTGGCTTTCTCGGGCACGACCGATCACCGACGACCACGAACGCTTCGTTCGGTTGGCGCAGGAGGCGCTAACGTTCGAGATGGGCGCAAACCGGATTTGGCAGCAACGCCCGGTTGACGGCGCGCCCGGACCTGGGGCATGCCAAGAGGACGGCACGAGCCATCATCTCCCCGACCCTATTTCCGAACCCTCTCGAATTTTGGAGCCCTCAATCATGCGCCGCAGCCTCACCTCTTGCGCCCTCATCCTTCTCTTCGCGTCTTCCTCCTCCGCACAGATCGAGATCGAGGGGCTGAACCACTACGTCTGCCACAAGGCGAAAGATTCGAAATTCCACTCGGACAAGTTCCCGCGGGAGGCGGGGCGTGATCCGTCGAGCGTCGTGGCGGTCGAGATGCGAGATGCGTTCGCTTCGAAGTTCTTCGGCGGCGTCGGCCAGCTGTTCGACTTCAAGAAGTACAAGGCCGTCTGCACTCCGGCGACGAAGGAGAAGATCCTCGCCAGCGGGAGCACTGGTGACGGGAGCCTGTTCCCGATCGTCGACGACACGCTCCACCTCGTCGATGTCCAAGTGAAGTCGTCGAAAAAGGACGCGGTCGGAAATCCGAATCCGACGGGAACCTTCACGAAGTTCCCCAAAGGGATTCAGCAACGAGTCGTGACACAGTTCTTCGATGAAGTCGTGGACCTCAAGGGACCCGGCCTCGCATTGATCGGCGCAGACAAGGTCGACCACGGGCCGACGCTGAAGTGCGGTTCGCAAGCCGAATGCGATGCGGTGGATCCGGCCTTGGACTGCCACGCCAGCACCAAGACGTGTTTGCCCTCCGATCCCCTGGCGGACCTCCCGGGCGCGCCGCGCTCGGGTCCGAACTATCTCTGCTACAAGGCGAAACAGCTCACCAAGCAACAGCCAGTCCTGGTGTTGGCGCAAAACCAGTTCACTGACGGCGTCACCGCTCCCGACGAAGCTCTGCTGTTCTCCGTCTCGAAGATGACCCGCCTGTGCGTTGCAGCGAACAAGGCGGCAGAGCACCCCGGCGCCGAGTCAGGATTCGATCACCTGGCCTGCTTCAAGCTGAAGCAGGCGACGAAGTTCAACGACCCGGCGAAGACCAAGTTCGGGTCGACGACGGGCGCCTTCGACCCGGGCAAGCCACCCAAGTTCAAGGGCGGCACGGTGGGCATCCAGACGTTCAACTTCGGGCCCCGGGTCCTCGATCTGAAGGGCGCGGGCGAGTTCTGCGTCCCCGCGTTCCGGTCGGACGTGGGACAAAGCGACGGCATCCCGAGTTGCGGCGACGCCAACCTCTACTCGACCCCGGGCCCGCTGTTCGAGGAGTGTGACGATGGAAACACCACCGATGGTGACGGCTGTTCGGCGACGTGCGCGAGCGAGGGCGGAAGCTGCGGCGATGGAATCACGCAGGCGGGCGTCGGCGAAGAGTGCGACGACGGCAACACGCTCAGCGGGGACGGCTGCTCGGCCACCTGCCTGGCCGAGTTCTGCGGCGACGCGATCACGCAGCCGGGCCTCGGCGAGCAGTGCGACGATGGGAACAACCTCGACGAGGACGGTTGCTCTTCGGGCTGCCTGACCGAGTTCTGCGGCGACGGCGTGATCCAGACGCTCCTCGGCGAGGCGTGCGATGACGCCAACGCGACGAGCGGCGACGGCTGCTCCGCGGTCTGCGTCGTCGAGTTCTGCGGAGACGACATCACGCAGGCCGGCTTGGCCGAGCAATGCGACGGAACCGACGACGCGGCCTGCCCCGGCGAATGCACCGCGGGTTGTGGGTGCCCGAGTGTGAGTGCGTTCCGGCTGAATTCCGTGGCAATCGCTGATCCGCCGATCTTCTCGGGGGTGCTCGACCTGAGCGGTATCGTGAACACCCTGATCAACAACGCGGTCACGATGGACGCCGAACCGGACTTCTTCTACGACCTGAGCCTGCTCACGCTCTTCCGGCCCCTAGGAGGCGTCGGCACGATCGACCTCGGCCCCGGCGACTGCAGCTTCCCGTCGCCGCCCACGTGCGCCCCTCAAGACCCCGGAAACCCGCTCGACGGTGTCGCCACGGCCCGCGACGCGAGCGTCTTCTCGGGCCCGTGCCTGACCCACGACCCGGCCGTTGTCGGCCCATCCAACAACGGATCGCCCGCCGTCGCGATCAACGCCCCGGCCGCCGGCGCCAGCGGCTGCGCCGCTGTCGCGCCGACCAACATCACGCTGAACCTGCTCGGCCTGCAGTTGCCGCTCTTGAACGTAGAGGTCGCCGCCACCTATGTGGGGTCTCCGGCGACGGCGCTGAGCAATGGGCTGCTCAAGGGCTTCCTCGACCAGACGACGGCCGATTCAATCATCCTGCCGGCCAGCCTTCCTCTCGGAGCGGGTCAACCCCTGAGTAGCCTACTGCGCGCTTCTGAGCTGGACACGGGCCCGGGCGGCGCGAGCGGCTGGTGGTTCCACCTGAACTTCACTGCAGAAGGAGCGACGTGGACGGGGCCCTAGCACGCCGGGGCCACCGCTGTCCGATCCCTAGCGCGCCCTGAGGCCGGCGGAGTATCCTCACGCCGGGCCCCGACCATGAAAGCAGCAACCCTCGTCGAGAAGTTCTACTACCCGGCGGTGCTTGCGAGCGCGGTCGGACACGTATTCGCCACGCCCGCCCTTCACCGGTTGCATCACTCCAGGCGGGAATCGGAGATCGATGCGAAGTTCGGTGACGTCTCGATCCTCTGGGACGTACTGATGGGCACACGGGTCGCGCCGCGGCCCAACGGCGTGCTGCACGACCAGATCGGCCGCCCTGGCATGGAGGTGGCGCAAACCTACTCGAGCCATCTACGACTGCCGTTCGAATGGACGCAGCTTCACACCGAAGCCACCAAGACGAGATGAAGCGTCTCCTGGGCTGCTTGCCGGTGGTCGCGTTGGTCTGGGTCGCCGCATGCGCCGACACCGCTCCAGTCGAATCGCCGTCCCCCTCGCCCGCGCCGTCCGCGGTTGCGAACGCTCGCCCCAATGTGCTGCTCTACCTCATCGATACCCTTCGGGCCGACCGAGTCGGAGCCTACGGGTACGAGGCGCCGACCACCCCGGCGCTCGACGCGCTGGCTGGCGAAGGCCTCGTCTTCGAACAGGCCTACGCGCCGGGGCCTTGGACCCTACCGTCGGTAGTCTCCTTGATGCTGTCTCAGCCGATGTGTCGCCACGGCGTGGTCGTGGACGGCATGAAGATCTCCGCGCGAGCGACTCCGCTCGCCGCGGTCTTGGGCGAGGCCGGCTACGCGACCGCGAGCTTCATCGCGAACTCCTACGCCGGCCGACCCGCCGGGCTCGAGCGCGGCTTCGACGTCTACGAGGGGCCGATCGACGAACCCGCGCCATCCGTAGGCGCGTTCCTCGACGAGACGAAGGACCAGCCGTTCTTCATCTACATGCACGACGTGCGGCCCCATGACCCGCACGAAGCGACCCAAGAGTCCTTGGCACCGTTCGGTCACGTCGATCCCAAGACGCTCAAAAGGATCCGCAACCGGTCCCTGCAATATCGCCGGCTGACGCGCGTGGACCACACTGCCGGCACGCCGCTGGGCTCGACCGAGAATACGAACGAGCAGACTGCTGCACTCACGAGGCTCGACGAGCTCGCCGCAAGCTACGGGCACGCCTACGATGCACGTATCCGCGAAGCCGACCGCAAGCTGGCGCAGACGCTCGATCAGCTTCGGAGCCGCGGCCAACTCGCGAACACTCTCGTTATCGTGGTCTCAGATCACGGCGAGGAACTCGGAGAACACGGCGGGTGGCTGCACGACCATTCCGTCTACGACGAGGTGGTCCGCGCGCCCTTCATCATACGACTACCGGGCGGAGAGCTCGGCGGCACGCGGATCAACGCCGCTGTGAGCCTGCTCGATGTCGCGCCGACGATCGCCGAGCTCACCGACACCCCCACCCCGTCCGACGCCTTCGAAGGTCGGAGCCTCGCGCCGTTCGTTGCGCAACCCCACGGGGCGACGAACGGACCGTTCGTCGCTTCGATGAGAATGAACCGCAAAAAGTACTACCGCCCCTGGAAACGTAGCCGCGGCGACCAGAACCTCGTCGTCCGCGACGGCGACTGGAAAGCGATCTGGAACGTCGAACCCGACACGGTCGAACTCTACGACATCGCGAAGGACCCGGGAGAGAAGAACGACCTCCGAGCGCTCGAGCCCCAGACCGCAACCCGGCTCGCGGCCTTCGCCCGGGACTATCTCGAACGCTGTAAAACACGCCGCACCACCCCGGAGCGCCCCACCCCGCTATCGGCGGAAGCAACCGAGCGGCTGCGCGCACTCGGCTATGTAGATTGACACCGAGCCTGGATGGGCCGACCCCTCATCTGCCGCGGCGACCCATCATGCCTACTGGGCTTGCGGTCCGCAGACGAAGGCAACGTGCGGCCAACTGCAGCACCGCGCCGGCGCCCAATGGGCCTGGGCACCCAATCGACGTACCAACGGCGCAAGGAGGGCCCCTCTCGCCTAGCCGCATGGACGACCGCCGGTTTGACAGATGGGGTGCCGGATACCGAAATGCATGGATGCCGGCTGCCCCAAAGCAAACCTCGACCCAAGTTCACGTCCATACGTCAGATGGGGTGATGACCGTCACCTTGGCCGACGTCGAGAATCGCAACGCGCTCGGGGCTCGACTCGTCCAGGGAATGTACGATGCGCTGACCGCCGCGAACGCCGACCCGGCGGTGCGCGTGGTCGTCCTGACGAACGAGGGCTCGACCTTCTGCGCCGGCGCGAACCTCAAAGAACGACAGAAACAGGGGAACGACACGACAGGCGGAGCCGGGTTCGTCGACCTGCTTCGAGCCATTCAGGCCTCGCCCACGCCGGTGATCGGTCGAATCGCGGGCCACGTGGTCGGTGGCGGAAACGGGCTCGCCGCCGTCCTCGACATCTCCATCGCGGACGAGCGCGTGAAGTTCGGCTTCACCGAGGTCCGACTCGGAGTCGCCCCCGCCATCATCTCGGTCGTCTGTCTCCCGAAGATGCGACGCGGCGAGGCCATGGAGGCATTTCTGCGCGGAAATCGCTTCCCCGCCTCGAAGGCCGCGGAGCTGGGTCTGATCAGCCGTGCGGTCCCAGGAGCCGAGCTCGATGCGGCGATCGCCGAGGTCGTCTCGGACCTGAAGAAGGGCGGACCAACCGCACTCGGGGTCGCCAAACAGCTGGTCTATGCCGTTCCGACCAAAGAGCAGACCGACGCTTTTGCCTGGACCGCCGACCTGTCGGCAGAGCTCTTCGGCAGTGAGGAAGCCGCCGAAGGAATGGCGGCCTTCCTCGGCAAGCGCAAGCCGCCATGGGCCGGGGACGACGACTAGTGCACCGCCGTCGACATAGGGTTAACGGATTGC
>JAJCZO010000246.1 GCA_029262355.1 Deltaproteobacteria bacterium | reverse complement strand
GGAAGCTGGTGGCGGTAGCGATCCCGCCGGCGCGCCTGATCGAGCCGAGCTTCGGTCTACTCTGGCGTGCTCCGCATTTCGTTCTGTTTCAGTTCGGATCGCTCTCCGAGTGGTACGTCTCTCGCAATGACTTCGCATATGTCGACTACCTCTATTCGTACTGGTCACCGAACGGGCGGTGGACGCCGCAGGAGACCGAAGATGTCAAGATTGGTTTTCGCAACGAAGGCAGACTCTCGGCTGCACTTGGCTACTATCGCCAGCTCGTCGCAGACGGGAGCGACGCGGACCGACAGGCAGTGTACCGCTCCGACATCTCAGTACCGACGCTGGTCTTTGCGGGAGACGCCGACATCCTGGATCTGTCGGTCTACGACCGCTTGAACGAAGTGCTCACCGGCCCCCACGAGCTACATGTCGTTCCGGACGCGGGACACTTTCTTCATCGCGAAGCGCCCGATGCCTTCGCAGAGAGGCTGGTCGAGTTCATCGGGCGCTGACGTCTTCGGCGGCTCGAGAGGCCGCCGAGCCCTCCCCTGCCGTTTTGGCAATACCGGGGCGCGCAGGCGTGACCAATGAAGGCCAGTGGAGGCTCGCGGGGACCGGCGACGTCCTCAACGCGGTGAAGTAGCCACCCACCGCGTCGGCTCAGAAGAAGTCGCGGCGCCGTCTTCGGATCATGCCCCCGAAGAAAGCGACCGCGATGAGCGCCACCGCCGCGATGCCGAACCATCGCACGAGCATCCAAGGAGCCCCACTCCCGGAAACGTAGAAGACGATCCACGCTCCGGCGAACCCAAGCAGGAGCAACAGGAGAGCCGCGACCAGGAGAGTCCCTTCCAACGAGGAGGATTCGCGCTCAGCCACGCCACATCTCCGCCGAGCCAGCTCCGCGTGTCAAGACCGCGCCGCGCTCCTCGCGGAAGCCCGCGCCCCGACGATGATTCGAGTCCCAAAAGAGCGCTCGATCTTCGGGCCCCGGGGCTTTACGCGCAACGGCGCGCCGACTCCGCATCCCGCTCGTGCTGGCGAACGGCGTGGACTGCGTCACCGGGGTGACCGAGGTCATCAGCGCCATGAACTCGATCGGTCCCGGCCTCGAATTGGTCGACCCCGCCCGCCAACGACGCGCACATGCCGGCGTTCTCCAAATGGGTCCTGTCGGCGTGCATGGTCATCTGACGGCTCGAGATCTACACCGTCCTGGTGCCGTTGCGACGGGTTCCTGGCGAAGACGTTGAGCGGACGATCAGGGCTCTACTGCCGCTTCGACCGCGGCCTCGGAGAGAGGAGTGCACGCACGGCGCTCTCGAGAACCCTCCGTGCCTTCTCCCGACCCAGCTTCTGATCCGTGCGCAGAGAGTCCCATACCTCCCACGACGTGAGCACCTCGACGACCTCCCGATGCTCCACCACTTCGGGCAGTGACCGCGTCAGATCATCCCTCAGCTCCCGGACCATCCGGCCGTGCGCCTGGGCAAGAAACGCGGAGCGCCACCGGAGCGAAGCCCCTGATCGCAGAAATGGGGCCGCGCGCTCGAACACCTCGACGCGCCACTCCACGAGGGCCGCGACACGCTCCTCGAGGCTCCCCTCGCGCACAGGCCGCGGAGTCGTGGGCCGGACCAGCTTCTGGACGTGAGCCTGCACCTCGCGGTACAGCCCCTCCATATCTTCGAAGTGGCGATAGACCGTTCGAAGCCCGTAACCAGCGCGGGCTGCGACACGCTCGCCGGTCGGCTGAAGGTCACCTTCCCCAACGAGTTCAATGATCGCGTCGAGAATACGCTCCCGGCTCCGGACACTCCGAAGAACTCGGCCGTCGGTCTCCCCCTTCGGCTTCGGGCGCATGCCCTTGCCACTACGACCACGTGCCGACTTCCGGGCGCCGCCCTCAGACATCTCGTCTCTCCCGCATCACACACCACCCCAAGAAGAGCACCGGATGCCGACCAAGCTTCGTTGCCGAGATCTTCTGACAAGGCATGCGTCTAACATCAGCGGACGAACAGGAGTCCCGCGCGGGCAGACTTCGCCCTCTGGAGACGACGATGCCGGCCAAGCCGACGACGCTTCGCTTCAAGGTCACCAGGAAACAACTGGCAGGGCCCATGTCACCTTGTCAACGGCTCTCGACTTTTATTGACATATCACATGCCATTACATAGTTTCGAACTACGATGATGACGCGAACGAAAGACGACGATGTCCACGTTCTAGTGATGCAGAACGGAGAGAACACGATCGACCTCGATTTCTTGGCAGAGTTCGGCGAGCACCTCGATGCAGTCGAGCAGGAGGCCGAGAGCCCCTGCGCCCTGGTCTTGACCGGGGAAGGCAAGTTCTTCTCGAACGGACTGAACCTCGACTTCGTAATGAACGCGTCAGACGAGGACCGGAAGCGGTTCGGCGCGACGATGCTCTCGACGATGAAGCGTCTCATCCTGTTTCCCGTACCGGTCGTCGCGGCACTGAACGGGCACGCGTTTGCAGCAGGCTGCTTCGTCGCCTTGGCCTGCGACTATCGGATTCAACGTGAGGACCGCGGGTGGATCTGCGTGTCCGAGGTCGATGTCGGTGTTCCCATCGGCAAGCCGATGATGGGCCTTCTCAACGGCAAGCTCCCGGCGGCAACTGCCCGTGAGGCCGCCCTCACCGGCAAGCGCTACGCGGCCGATGACGCCATCGCCGCCGGCTTCAGCGATGCCAAGGCGCCCGAAGCCGATCTCTTGGCCGAAGCGACCAAGGTCGCCGCAAGACTTGCGGTCAAGAAACGCGCGATCTTCAAAGCAATCAAGTCCGACCTCTACCGCGAGATTGCCGACCGCTTCGAGATCCCGGCCTAGACGGCACCCCCAGCGCGAGAGCGCGGAGTGCGCCTCTGCGCGAGCCCCTTCTTCTGCGGCCGACACTTCGGGAAGCCATCGAACCGCTCCATGACCGGTCACTGGTGTCGTCCGCCGATCTTCGGCGCGCGCTTCGACACGTTCGGGGCCATCTGCCAACCTAGCCGAACGCCGGAGCGGCCATGTCGAAGCGACTGTTTCATCCGGGCCTCGAAGGCCTACGCGGTGTATCCGTACTCGCGGTCCTCGTGTTCCACGCCGACGCTCTCTGGCTGCCCGGCGGGTTTCTCGGTGTCTCGACATTCTTCACCCTCTCCGGCTTCCTGATCACGGGCCTCCTGACGGGCGAGTGGCGGGAGACGGGGCAGATCCGGTTAGGCCGGTTCTGGTCGCGGCGCCTCAGGCGACTCCTCCCGGCCTCGATCGTCGCCTTGCTGGCAATCGCAGTCGTGGGCCCCGGTCTCGCGGACGGCACACAACTGAACCGTCTCGCAGGAGACGGCATCGCGGCCCTCTTCTACGTATCGAACTGGTGGCTCATCGTGACGGGCGCTGCCTACGACGGGCTCATGGGCTCGCCGTCGCTCGTCCAGCACTTCTGGAGCCTATCGATCGAGGAGCAGTACTA
>JAJCZO010000245.1 GCA_029262355.1 Deltaproteobacteria bacterium | reverse complement strand
GGTGACCTTCTCCGGGTGTGGGTGCAGACAGCCACTGCGCCTGAGCGCCTCGGCTTTGGGATCTCGCTTGCGTCGGACCATGCGGGGACCTCCTGAGGGCTGTTAAGCAGATTACGCCGTACTCAATCTGAATGTCAAGAGGACCTTGCTTGGAGCGGCCTGCAATATAGCGAAAACTCTGGCGTAGTGAGCACTCGATCAGAGCTTCAGGACACACCTTCGGCAAAAATAGCTTTACAGTTACGGCAAAATCCCCTTGACACTGCACGACCCCACCAAGACCAGTGACCGGGCTCCTCATCGACCCGTCCCTCGCACGAGCCCCGACAGCTCGACGAGATCAACCGCGCGGTACAGCGACCGTCCCGCCGAGATCGCGACGACCGGATCATCGGCCACCGCGCTCGTCCAGCGCGCTGGAATCGACTGCACCTCCGCTCCGGCCTCCCCGTAGAACACCCGGTCCTCGCCCCAGCAGTGTCGGTAGTGGATTAGATCGAACTCGTGCCCGAACAAAGGATGGAAAGGATGGGTGACCCGGAAACGTCGCGACTCAACGTTCGCATCGGGTGCAGTCGACGACTCAGTCCAATGCCTACGCGGAGCGTTTCGTGCTCTCGATCAAATCGGAGTGCCTCGGTCGGATCGTGCCGCTCGGCGAACGGCACCTTCGGCGCGCCATCCGCGAGTACGTCGAGCATTACCACCACGAGCGTCATCACCAGGGAATCGGGAACTCCATCATCATGGCCGAAGATGATCCCATCCGACGTCATCAACGGTTGGGCGGAATCCTGAACCACTATTATCGAGAGGCTGCATGACGCCGCCGGCGGAGTTTCCGGACAGGACGAGGGCGCCGACATCGCCCGCCGTCTCATCGAGTGGATGCGGGACTAATCGGGAAGACTCCATGACGCAGCGACCCCGTTCGTGCGTTCTCGCGGTCCTCGGTACCGTTCTGGTCCTGTCTCCCGGCGCGTGCGGCGATGGCCATCGGCGCGCCGAGGTCGCGTAGCGGTCGATCAGAACCCGACCCTCACCCCGACCCAGCCACCGATGGGCGCTCCCGGGCTCAGAAACCTCGGATCGTCGAATTCCGGCCCGAGTACCTCTTCGGGGTCGCCCAGCAGACCGAAGGTCTCGTAGTCGCTGTTCAGCAAGTTCTCGACCCGCGCCAGGATCGAGACGTTCTTCCAGGCTTGCCACTCGCCGGTGATGCCGACGAGTGCGTACCCGTCGATGGGGTCAAGCAGGTTCGCCTCGTCTCCCCGGAGAAACCGGTCGGAATAGAACCGGAGGTTCGCACCGAGACGCAGCTCGGGCAGGGGTGTCCAGTCGATGCCTGCCTTCAAGATGTGCTCCGGGAGGCCTGGGATGCGATCTCCGTCCTGAACGACGATGTCGCCGCCCGCGTCCGCATCGGGATGATTGGGGCTGCTTGCGACGAAGGTGTCACCGAACGTCGCGCGGAGGTAGCTGTAGTCGAGCCGCCACTGGAGGTTGGCCGCTGCGAAATCCCCGGCGAGCCCGAGCTCGACGCCTTGCCGGTCCGTCGTTCCCACGTTGTCGAAGAACCCCTCGTTGCTCGTTACGCCGCCGGTGCTGACGAAGAGGATGTCGTCGGCGTTCTGCGACCAGAACGCGGACAGGCTCCAACGGGAGACGTAGCGAGAGAAACTGCCGCGGAGGCCGATCTCCCCTGTGCGCGCGACTACCTGATCGAGTGGTGGGTCGGCGAGGAAGGCGTTCGGAAGGTTGCAGGGCGCGGTGGGGTCGGCGCAAGCCAGTTCGACGGGGCTGGGAGTGCGGGAGGACTCGCGATACGCGGCGAATACGGTGAGCTCCGGGAGCGCGCGGTAGCGGAGGCCGACGACCGGATTGATTCGGAAGTAGTCGTGCGAGCCGTTCAGGTCGGGTGCGAGTCCGCTGGTGTCGCGCAGGTCGATCGACGTGGAGACGAGTCGTGCACCGACGTTCAGGGTCAAGTCGTCGGTGAAGGAGAGGATCTCCGTCGCGTAGGCGCTCCAGGCGTCCCGGTCTGCTCGAAGGGAGACGGCATCGCGAGGCACGAAGCGTCCTGTCTGCATCGTTCCGCGCGCCGCGGTGAGTTCCGCGAGTTCGACGGACGATGCAAAGTCGACGCGCCCCCCGTCGTACCCGACGCCGCCGAGGAGGGTGCCGGAGGCTCCGAAGACCTCGTGATCGAATCTAGTCTGCAGCCCCCCGCCGAACGAGCCCTGGTCCGTCGACGTCCGATTGTTGACCGCGTCGAGGTCGACTCCGGCCGGGCGCCCCGTCTGGTCGACGACGACCTCTTCCTCGGGCGTGCCCACCCCCTCCTCTTCGCAGAGAAGCCCCTGGTGCGAGGGCAACTCGCAATCCACGAACTCGGTCGAGTCGCCGTTGAACGTCGTCGTGCGGAGCCCGCGGTAGAACCCGAGAGCCGTGAGCGACCAACGGTCGGAAAAGGAGTGCTGGCCTTCGAGCGCATAGGACTGGAGCTGATTCTTCGTCGTGTCCGGGAAGGTGAATATGGCGTCGCGGTCGATCGCGAGAAGCTGAACCGGGGCGGGTCCGTTTCCCGTGAGATCGGTGTCGGCAAAGGACACGTCGAGATCGAGAGCCGAGGCTTCTCCCCGCCAGCCGAGCGAGCCGAAGACGTTCACGGCACTGGAGGGTGAGTGGTCGCGCCACCCGCTCTCGTCGAGGAAGTGGACCGCGAGGTAGTAGCCGAACTCGCCGTCGTTTCCTCCCGTCTCGGCATCCAGAGCGACGCGACCGAACGAGCCGCCCAGCACGCGACCGCCCGTCCCCGAATGGGAGAAGCCATCCTTCGTTCGGATCGCGATGGCACCCCCAAGCGCATTGAGACCGAACAACGGATCCGCGCCCGGGACCAGTTCGAGGTCTCCGACGGCGATCTCCGGGATCAAATCCCAATTGACGGTGTCCCCGAACGGGTCATTGAGTCGAACTCCGTTCTGGTAGACAGCGAGCCCCTGAGGAACGCCGAGCAAGGGGGAGGCGACGTAACCACGGTACAAGACGTCGGGCTGTAGAGGATTGCCCTGTGCCTCTCCCAGAGCGACTCCGCCCAGGCGTTCCTCCATGAATCCGGCGATCCCCACCGTTTGCGTCGCCATGATCTCGCGACCCGTTGCGAGCTGCGGGTTCGAGGCCAGCAGATCACGATCCAGGTCGGCCCCGCGAAGCGGGGCCACGTCGCGGACGACGAGCTCTTCGATCGGGCCTGCGTCCTCGGCCGAGGCGCCTCGAGCGATGAGGAAGCTGAAGACGACGAGGAGGAACGACACCGTCGTCCTCGAGTGAGTCGGTCGAGACATCGAACGGCCTCTACCTAGGCGACGACCGCGAGGCTTGCGAAAGGCCATCGGATGACGAACCACCACCAGAGGATGTGTACTCCTGTGTACTGCGCTTCCCTCAGGCGGCAGCGGGCGTCTGGCCTACCCTCGGTTGATCGAGATATTCTGGCTCCCCGCTGGCCCCCAAACGGAATATTGGCCCCGAAAACCCCTGTCCGACGCGGGTTTCAACATGCCGGAGGTGGGACTTGAACCCACACCCCGGGTTGAAAAGACTACGTTGTCTCGGGGACTAGTGTGTCAGAGCTGTCTGAGTGTGTCGCCGTCTGGCCCCCGGAGGGCCAGAGATCTCGGTTCGGCGCCTCCCGAACATGTCATCGCTGACATGCCTTCGCTCTCTCGGGGTAGGCGACAACTTCGTCGTCGTGCTAATTTCGGCTACGTGGCGGACCCGCTTCGAAAGCTCCAGGATGACGCATTGAAGCTCCCCGTGAGGGCTCGCGCGAGACTGGCGGAAACGCTCATCGCCAGCCTGGACGGAGAGCCTGACGTTGCGGCTGATCGGCTCTGGCTGGAAGAGGCGGAGCGCAGACTCGCCGAACTCGATTCTGCGAAGGTGGGGAGCGTGCCTGCTGCGGACGTCTTCGATAAGGCTAGCCAAGCGACCCGTTGAAGAGCGTCGCATTCCATCCGGATGCTGAGTCGGAGTTCCTCGAAGCCGTCCGCTATTACTCGCAGCAGGCGGATGGGCTTGGTTCCGAGTTCCTTTCCGCGGTCCGGACGGCGATCGAGCGGATCGCCGAGTTTCCCGACAGCGGCCGACCGTTTGGCGAGCGGCTGAGAAGGGTCATCGTGCGCGGCTTTCCGTATGCCGTGATCTATCATGCAGAGGGAAATGACCTGGTCGTAATGGCGGTCGCACACGTCCGACGTCGTCCAGGGTACTGGAAGCGTCGAGCGTAGTCGCTTCGCGACGCACCGCCACCCGCCCGTAGGTGATCAGCTGGGCGCTGCATCGGAGCGCTGCATGTTCCGATCGATGGGGTAGTCGCCGCCGAGTGCTCGAGATCAACGGAAGGCAAAGGAAGTACCTTCCTCTGCGTGTCGTTCTCGGAACGTTCTCGAAGGACCTCCTCAGAGACCTCCGTTGTGGGCAACTGGCCCACACCCGGTTGTCCAGTTTCTCTGGCCCCCCGCTGGCCCTCAACGATCGTTGGTACGTGTGCCTTGCAAGGCGCACGCGCCCCCCCGGGGTGGGAAACCCCGGCCGGCAAAACTGTCGCTCCAGCCGGAAGCACTTGGGGCGGTCCAGGAGGTGACGAATGGACTGAAGCACTCCGAGAAAAGGATCTCGTTGGAGATCCAGCGAGCCGCGCGGGCCGCAACGTGAGTAAACACCGAGCAGGCCTCGAAAGGTCGTCGTGGGAGCCGACCCGCCGTACTAACGGGGAAGGCCGCCGCCCTCGGG
>JAJCZO010000244.1 GCA_029262355.1 Deltaproteobacteria bacterium | reverse complement strand
GATCGAGATCTCGCCCCGCAAGGACGAAAGGTCGAGCGACTCCTCGCCGTCGACGACGTCCTGCTCCAAATCCAGAAGCTCGAAGACCCTCGAGAGCCCCGCGCGTGCTTCCTGCACGAGCCCGAAGGTGTGACTCAGCGTCGAGATCGGTGCGTAGAAGCTCGCGAGGTAGGCTGTGAAGACGAGCAGTTCCCCGACCGTCAGCGCGCCATCGAGCACCAGCCGCGCGCCAAACCACAACACCATCGCGGTGCCCACAGCCCCAAGCACGTTCACGACCAACGAGTACGCAGTCTGGGTCGTGTAGAGCTCGAGATGGCGCGCGAGCGTTGCGCCGCTCGCCTCCGTGAAGCGCCGTTGTTCGGTCGGCTCGGCTCGAAACGCCTGCGTCACTCGGATTGCCGACATACTCGCCTCGGCCACCGCGTACAGCTCGCTCTCTCTCTCTCTCGCATCCGTAGCGACCTTCTCGACCCGTCGGCCGAGCAGCCCCACGGATGCGGCGATGAAGGGGGTGACGACGAGGGCAAGCAGAGTGAGGTGCACGTTCATGCGGAGCATCACCACCACCATTCCCACGAGGAAGAGAGCGGCCGAGAGCGTCGGAAATACGGCATTCATCGCCAGCGTCTGCAGCGCCATGGTGTCGGCGGCCAGCCGATACACGAGTTCGCCGCTCGACCGACGGTTGTGAAAACGAACCGAGAGGCGCTCGAGGCGCGCGAACAGGTCGCGCCGCAGATCGTGGACCATCCGGTGGCCGACGTCGATCGTGAGCCGGTCGCTGGCGAACGACAAGCCCCCGAGCAACGCGAACAGAACGACGAGACCTACGGCCGCTCCGGTGAGCAGCTCCGGTGCGCTGAGCTCACCGGGAAAACCGACCGCGGGCAGCGGCTCGCCACCCAAGACCTGATCCACGACGATCTTGAGGGGCCAGGGCTTGGCCAACTCCACGAGGCTCGTGGCGGTGACGAGTCCGATGCCCGCGAAAACGCGAGCGCCGTGCGGCCGGAGCCGTCGCAGGACCCGCCGAGTCAGCGGCATCACGACGACGTCGCCTCGTCGTCCGATTGCAAAGACACTTGGCGGAGCCCGAGCTCGCCTGCGACGGCGTGAACCACGCCCGCCACCAAGCGCCCAAAGCGAAGGTTCCCGGTGACCACCGCGCAAGCGACCAACACACCGAAGAGCGCACCGATCCTCGCGAATCCGGGGACACCCAGCCCGAAACCGAGCCCCCAGACGACCGCGCACCCGACGATCGCACCCAGTGCCACGCGAGCGGGATGCAGGGAGGCGCGTACGCGCACAAGACGCCGAGCGCCTCCGTGATGCTCCACCGCAATCTGAATGCGTGCCTGCGTCCACACGCTGCGGGAGATCTCGAGATCCCACTCGTTCCACCCGGAGTCGACGGCGAGCCGATACTGCCTGCGGGCCAGGACGCTCGAGAGTGCGCCCAGGAAGGCTGCCTTCGTCGTGCCCGTGGTGCTCCAGTAACTGAGGCGCACTTCGCCCCGATGCAAGCTCACCCTGGAGCGCAGCGGCGGCACGCGCAGTCTCGGATCCCGGGGTACACCGCCGCTCACGCGCCCCCGCATCCGCTCGAGGCTACGCGCGAGCGGACCGAGGTAGACCAGAGCGGCGAGCACCGTACGCCCGCGCCATCCGTCGAACGGCGCCGCCAACGAAGCGCGCAGCGCCGCCCGCGTGGCCGTCGCCAGGGAGATGAGCAGCGGCACCGCCGAGAGGAGAATCAGATCACCCGACACGAGACCCGTAATCAACAACAGCCACGCGACCGCATTCCACTCCAGGGTGAGAGGCAATTGGCGCAGCGCCGAGCCTTGCTGTTCGTAGAGCGTCTGGAAGAGACCCTCGCCGAAGGTGCCGTGGTAGATACGCGGCCGGTTCGAGAAGAGAGAACCGACGAGGCCTCCGTAGATCCGCCCCAACCAGCGCGATTGCCCGAGCGCGTTGAACCGAAGCGGGTGGTCGAAGAAGAGGCGAGCTTCGGCGCGGCCGTAGCCTCGCTGTTGCAAGAGGTACGCCCCAACCGTGTGGCGGCGAAAATGCCATACGATGGCCGACGGACTGAATCCGATGGTGTTCCCCGCGTCTTGGAGACGCCAACACACATCGACGTCGTCGCCCGCAACGCGGTAAGCCTCGCGAAAGCCGCCGATCGCGATAAGCGCCGCTCTCTCAAATGCCATGTTGCAGCCCGGAACGTGCTCGGCGACGTCATCGTCGAGGAGGACATGCGTGGGTCCGCCGGGCGCTGCAGCCACGACCGAGGGCACCAACCGAACCTCGGGGGGAGACAAGTTTGGTCCGCCCACCGCGACGAAGCCCTCCGACAACTTTCCCACCAGGTAGGTGAGCCATTCGGGGTCGGCGACGCAGTCGGCATCGGTAAAGGCGACGACCGTGCCCCGCGCTTCCTCGGTGCCGCGGTTGCGTGCGGCGCTCAGGCCGCCGTTCGGCTGGTGGATCACGCGGAAGGTCTGCCCCGCGTATTGCTCGGCGATCGCGCCGGTTCGGTCGGTCGATCCATCGTCGATCACGACGACCTCGAACGTCGGGTACGCCAATCTCTCGAGCGATGCCAAGCACGCACCCAGCGTCCGCTCGGCGTTCAACGCGCAGACCACGACCGAGACGAGTGGAGGATTCGAGCCAAGGGTCGGCAAACGAGCGGTAAACCGACGCCGTACGACGTCGAAGGCGAGCTTCGGTTTGCGCTCCGCATCGACGACGCCGAACGCCCAGTCTTCCACCGGAGCGCCCCCATCGGGGTGATCTCCGTCGAGCGAGAACCAATCGTCCGTAAACGAGAACACGACGGCGCCGGCCGCGCCACGGTCGAACACCGCATCGATCTGCCAGCCGAGCGCGTCCGCTTGCGCCCCCTCACTGCTTCTCGCCGAGTCCATCCCGATCTCGGTCAACACGAGGGGGCGCTCTTCGGCCAGGTTCTGCAGGCGCGAGAGGTAGCGGCGCAGATCCGATTCGCGATGCAGGTAGACATTGAAGGACAGGAAATCGAGAAATCCGAGATCGAGATACTCGGTGGGGGGGAAGTTCGCGTAGCTGATCAAAGCGTCCGGAGCGTGCTGCCGCCCGGTGTCGGCGAGCTCTGCGAGAAACCGCCCCACGCGGTCGGGGCGCTCCCACCGAACGATGTCCGGGGGTGTCTCGTTTCCGATCAACAGCGCGAAGAGCGCCGGATGCCGCCCCTGCAGTGCGGCGGCCCCCGCGACCCGCGCACGTGCCGCGCGGGCCGGAGCGCCCTCTTCCAGAAAACAAACGTGCTGTGCCCACGGAATGCCGATGATCACGCGGAGATCGGCTCGCAGTGCCTCGTCGAGCAACCAGATCGGAGGTGGCGTGAACGTTCGTATCGTGTTGGCCCCAAGCGCGCGCACCAGGGCGAAGTCGGCCGCGACCCGTTCTCGACTCGGGAAGGGCTCGCCGTCGTCGCTCGGGCGAAACGGCCCGTAGGTGACCCCGCGGACGTACACCCGTTGGGCCCCCACGCGGAAGAACTTCCCGTCGACCTCGACCCGGCCGCCGGTCTCGGTGGCCGGGGCCGCTCGAATCGCATCGACGCCGAGGTTG
Organism: Deltaproteobacteria bacterium; assembly: GCA_029262355.1. Taxonomy (GTDB): domain Bacteria; phylum Desulfobacterota; class Binatia; order UBA12015; family UBA12015; genus VGTG01. The sequence goes on along the minus strand of JAJCZO010000244.1, from coordinate 1,938 downwards.
ACCGAAGCAGACGTCACGGCGCCTCCGCCGCGGCGGCCGAAGCCTCGGTCTCTTTGCGCCGCCGCTCGAGCTCGTCTGCGAGCGCGTCCATGAGGATTCCGGTCTGCATCTCCCAGCCGATCCGCGCCACCCAATCCGGGAGAAACCCGCCGGGCGACCCCTGGTAGACATATCGAATCCGCGTCCCAGTGCCGAGCGGTGTGAGCTCCCACGTCGTCTTCATCTCCTCGACACGGACGACGCTCTCGTCCGCCCGAGGTGTCCCGTCGACGACGGCCTCGGCTCGAAGAGTGAAGTGGGAGCCCTCGGAGTCGGTCCAGGAATAGCGCGCGACGTAGTCACGGTCGTCGACGGGCCACGGCAACGACAAACGGCCGTAGACCAATGCCCCGCCCGGTGTACGCTCGAGGACCTGCCATTGCTCGGTGTTCGGGAACCATCGCCCAAAGCCTTCCAGATCCAAGAGCGCCTCCCGAACGGCGGTGATCGGGGCATCGACTTCGCCGAGCACTTCCACGCGGAGCGAGGTCACCGGCAGTGGCTGCGCCCAGCCGGGCCCGACCAGGACGAGGACGATGGCCATCGCCGAAAGAAAGCGCGCGCTAGATCGCACACGCATGTGGTACGGCGGCCACGTGCTGTCTGCACTTCGTACCGCGTACGCCTGGATTCTGCTCTCGGTCATCGTGTTGCCGCTGTTCCCCGTGCTGTTCGTGTGTACGCCCATCCTCCTGCGACTCGATCCGTCGGGAGATCGCTTGCGGCGGTTCACCGCCCGATGGGTGTCGGTCTACGGACGCCTGACTCCGCTCTACCGTTTCACGATCGCGGGGCTCCAGCACCTCCCAAACACCGGACCGTACGTGTTGGTTGCGAACCACGAGTCCGGGCTCGACGTTCTGGCGCTCCTGCTCCTGGCCGCGCCCGTCCGCTTCCTTGCCGAGACGTGGATGTTCAAGGTCCCACTCGCGGGGTGGCTGTTCCGAACGTGCCGCCACATCCCGGTGAAGCCCGGCGACCGCGAATCCGGTCGCCGAGCGCTCGACGCGGCAGAAGAGTCGATCGCGACCGGAACGCCGGTCGCGATCTTTCCCGAGGGACGCCTCTCCCCAGACGAGCTCGGCGTGTTCAAGGCGGGGGCGTTCGTTCTCGCGGCGCGTGCCCGTGTTCCGATCATTCCCGTCCTCATCGAGGGAACCGGCCGTGCGTGGCGACCCGGAACGGTCGTCGTCCACGGCGCGCACGAGATCCGCATCTCCGTACTCGACCCGATTCGCGCCGAGGCTGGGGAAACCCCAACCACCCTGGCCCGACGCACCCGAGACCGCCTCGAATCGATCCACAGCCACTGTCCGGACACCCGAGCAACGGCACAGTCGGCCGCAGACCAGAGTGCCGGGGGCGGGACTTGAACCCGCACGGGGGTTACCCCCCAGGGGATTTTAAGTCCCCTGCGTCTGCCTATTTCGCCACCCCGGCGCAAGAAAAGGCGCTCCATACTCGCGCCGTGTCGTCTCATACACGGGCATACACCACGTTAGCCGGCCGTATCTATGACAGGGACTATTGCAGATCCCGCCACTCGTTCGACGCCGCCAACCCATCGCCGGCTCCTTCGACGCACCCGGTTGCCGACCTCGTGCCCCGACCGAGCCGGCTGCGATGACTGCACGCGTTCGCCTCCACCATGGCTGGGCGCCTCGCGCAAGCCCGGCCCTGCTCCTTTGACCGGCATCTGCCCGGCTTCAACTTGCCGGAGGCCGTTAGCAGACCAGTAGCAACTGGCCGCGGGAAGCAGGCCCTAGTGCACCGCCGTCGACATAGCGTTAACGCCTTGCCGCCCCTCGACGTCCGTCGCCGCGTCTCGTCTCCTCGGAAGATTGCCTATATTCCTGCGTCGCCGTTCCTTGCGACGAACGCCGATAGACGGCAATCCGT
>JAJCZO010000243.1 GCA_029262355.1 Deltaproteobacteria bacterium | reverse complement strand
AATGCCAGCTTCCCAAGCTGGACGTCGCCGGTTCGATCCCGGTCACCCGCTCTCTTGGGATCAAACACCTTCACGCCAAGGTCGGCGGTGATGCGCATGGCCTCGGGGGTGAAGATGTGAGCCCGACGCGGAGGCCCTTGCCGACCTTCGCGATCGTGTTGCCTTCGATGAGGACGTCCTGGCCCTCTGCGAGCCCTTCCGTGGTCCCATCGAAGATGTTGACGTTGCTGAAGAGGAGCAGCGCCGGTTCAGCATCTTCTGCGAACGCTCCGGGGCGAATCCCATGACGACGGCCGCTACGAGTCTGACGAAGCCGGTTTTCGTCGGTCTATTTCCCCTCTGGCTGCGTCGGCCCAGGTTCCTGATCTACCTACTGGGCTGGCCGGGAAAGTTTCCGATCACCTCTCGATTCAATCGCAGACGTCGAGCGCCGCCTGTTGCGCCACTCCGGAAAGACTTCGAGTCGGCGCGTTCTGTGCACAATCGGTTAGGACTTGGTCCAGCTTCACACTGTAGGCGGCGAACTCACTGGTTTCGCTCCGGAGGAGATTCTCCAGACACGAGCATCGTGGGTCTCCCGTGAAACAGAGCAGGTTCCTCAAGAACGCCGGAACCCCGAACTGTTGGCCGATGATGAACGTGAGCAGCTCGTCCGTGTTGGCCACGCCGAGCTCGTTCAACACGGCTGGCGGTGTGGTTCCTTGGAGGGCCTGCTGGACATCGGAGCAGTCCGGCTCGACTTCGATTGCAGTTGCGGATTGCGGGTCGATCCCCGTCACGGCGAGGAGGGAGACTGCGAGAAGCGGTGCGCGAAGGTATTTTCTCATTGCTGGTACTCCTGAGTAGGTGGTCGAGGGGGGCGCGGAAGCTGCCCCGCCGAGTGCGAACTGGAAATGTGAGCGGGGGCGTCGGTGTTCGGGCGCCGGGGGGATGAACATCGGCTCGTTGCCGGGCGTACCTACAGGATGAACGCCGACTCGGTCAAGGGAAGATTCCGAGCCCGCAAGGACAGAGAACTCTCGCTCTCATCTTCGCGTCCATTGTCGCGTGAGTGCCGATCTCTCTGGTCCTCGGGCGGTTGCGTGCAGAGTTTCCGGGTGGCTCCACGGCGCGGTCGCGAAGACTGCATCTCGCCCTAAGGGCGCTCGCAGCTCACACGTGTGCGCTTTGGCATGGCGAGCGAGATCGTGGGTGCTCGTGGCGCTGCTGATCTCGGCCGAGCCCTCCGAAGCCGAGGACGAGCCGCTCTAGAGTAGGCTCATCCGAGAGCGCAGGCCGGGCGGGCCGAGAGGTGGAGGCGCTTCGCTTCTCCGAAGGTCTCCTCGGGGTACCGTAGGTGTTCAAGCCGCCGAGGAGTGATCTCGAACTCGCCCTCCCGGCAAGCTCCCTCTGTTCATCCCGGTGCTTGAGGGTTGCGCGGTTCGGCCGTTACGAACAGGGCATGTCCGCACTGCTTCCGCCCGATCCCGATCTCGAACTCTTGCACACGAGGAACTACGAAACCCAGGTCTACCGGGTCTCCGACGGAGAGCTTCTCGTGCGCGGCGCCGTGCGAGACCGCAAACCGCCCGGCCTCTACATCGAAGGAGATCCCGAGGAGCTCGACATTCACGAGATGCACGTGGAGCTCCGGGTGAGTGTGCCCGATCTGGTGATCACGGCCGCGCGGGTCGAGTTCGCGACGCATCCGGCCGCCACGTGTCCGCACATTGCTGCGCACTACGAGAAGCTCGTGGGCTTATCGATCGCGCGGGGTTTCCTTCACGAGGTTCGCGAACTGTTCGGGGGGCCGCGCGGCTGCACGCACACCACGGCTCTGATCCAAGCGATGGCCCCGGCCGTCGTTCAGAGCATGTGGTCCGTCAACGTGCGGCGGCGTCGGCTCGCCTCGGGTGCGAGTCCTCTCGCTGACGACGAGCAGCAGAAGCGTCAGTTCGCCGGCAACCTCAATACCTGTCACGTCTGGGCGGAAGACGGAGATCACGTGGCGTTGGTTCGTCGCGGCGAGCGGCCCCCGCTGCCCCTTCAGGTGACCGAGCGACTCCGCAAGCTCGGCCGCGACCCTTCGAACTGGGGTTAGCGCGAAGAGCGAGAGGTCACGGCGTGATCCAGATGGGCGACGTCCAAGCTCGTTCCTGAGTCGTCTCGGGGCAAGCCGTTGGGGCCGCATGTTTCCGGTTGGTCCTCAGCCGGGAGGCGCAGGCACTCCCACGTACTCCATCGGCAAGTCGGGCCGAGGCCGCCCTGTTCTCCGAGGTCGAAGTGTGTTCTATGGGCACCCTGTGGGTTGGTCCGCAGGCTCGTCATGGAGGATTGCGTCGCATGGGCATTCTGAGCTGGATTCTCCTCGGTCTCGTCGCGGGCGCGCTGGGTAAGCTTCTGATGCCTGGGGATGACCCGGGCGGCTGGTTCGTGACCATGCTGATCGGGATCGCGGGCGCCTTCGTCGGCGGCTTCCTCGGTTCGATCATCGGCATCGGAAGCGTCACCGGGTTCAACTTCGGGAGTATCGCTACGGCCGCGCTGGGAGCGGTCGTTCTGCTCTTCGGGTACCGCAAGCTCAAGTCCTGAGGCGGGCGGTGCCTCGAGTCGGCGCGCCTACTTGAGCTTCGGTTCGATCAGGCCCAGGTCGATCAAGGTCCGGCCGGTCTCGCGCAGGGTGTCGTCGATCGCGTGGGTTCGGAGCCCGAGATCCTTGCGCGCCTTGTCGCAGTGAGCGCGAGGCGCGTCGTAGACCTTGCCGTGCTTCGCGATCATCTTGTCGTAGCCTTCGGGCGCGCCGCCGACATCGAGCTCGGGGAAGAGCTCGAGGAGGTGCGCCTGGAGCTGCCTGCAGTCGATCTCGCCGGACTCGTCGGCGGCGCAGAGCTGGTACCGATCGCCGTTGCGCGGCACTTCGCTCTCCGCGGCGAGAACGTGGGCCTCGGCCACGTCGCGCACGTCGGCGATGTTCCATAGGTGCTGCCAGCCGCGTTCGCAGTCCTTCCCGCGCAGCATGCGGCCGAGGAACCACTGCCACGAGAAGACGAGATCGTGCGCTTTGCCCAACAGGGGGCCCAGTACGACGATGGGGTTGATCGAGACGGCCTCATACCGGCCGTCCTTCTCCGCCATTCGATACAGACGACGCTCGGTCTCGACCTTGGCCATCGCATAGCCGGTCTCACCCTTGTCGTTCAGGTTCTCGAGGCTCCAGTTCGGGTCGTTCTCGCGGTTGTCCGAGGCCCAGTCCTTCTCGGTGTACACATACCCGGGTGGTCGTGGGTTCATGATCGCGGCGAAGGAACTCGTATAGACGACCCGCTTGATCGTGCCCGCATTCGCGACCGACCGCATGACGTTCTCGGTGCCACTCACGGCACCGTCATAGACTTGCTGCGGGTTGTTCGCGCCGCCGTACGCCATTGCCGTGCCTACGTGAAACAGTCCGCAGCAGTCCGCGAGCGGTGCCTCGTAGCTCCCCTCCTCGAGGAGGTTGGCCTTGTGGAGCGTCACGCGGCCCGGCTGCCCGTCGTCGTTCATGGCGCGCAGGTGATCCGCCTTCACGGGATTGTCGGGGTCGGTGATGCACGCGCGCACCTGGTAGCCCCGCCCAACGAGCGTTGCGACGACGTGAGAGCCGATGAAGCCCGACGCTCCGGTTACGGCGACGGGCCCGTTGTAAGGAGAGACATGGGGCATGGTGGTTCCTTTCGCTAGATCGAGTCGGCGCTCATCGGCGCCCGTCATGGATGTCGGCCTTCGCGCGGCTCATCCCCGCGGGTCGTGCGTCATGGTGCCGTACCGCGTGAGCTCGACGATGGATTGGCTCAAGCCCGACGCGGAAGATCTCGTCCCGCAGCCGGGCTAGTGCACCGCCGTCGACATAGGGTTAACGGATTGCCGTCTATCGGCGTTCGTCGCAAGGAACGGCGACGCAGGAATATAGGCAATCTTCCGAGGAGACGAGACGCGGCGACGGACGTCGAGGGGCGGCAAGGCGTT
>JAJCZO010000242.1 GCA_029262355.1 Deltaproteobacteria bacterium | reverse complement strand
CAGACGCCGGCGTCATTGCACCCGACGGCGGGACCGACCGTCGCTTCGGTCTCGACGGCACCGACGCCCGCGCCGAGGTCCGCCGCGCCCGACTCTACGTACGCGGCGGAGCCGGTGAGCACTTCGGCTGGAAGATCCAGTACGACTTTGCAACCCGGCTCTTCGCCGACGTCTACATTGCCGTGCGCGACGTAGGGCCGGTCGACCTCGCGCACTTCGGGCACTTCAAGGAGCCCTTCTCACTCGAAGAGCTGGTGAGCAGCAACGAAACGGTCTTCCTCGAAAGAGGTCTACCGAACGCACTCATCACGAGCCGCAAGAGTGGCGCGGCCGCGCTCCGCGCCTGGCTCGACAACCGCCTCACGCTCGAGCTCGGAATGTTCGCGGACACATCCAGCGTCCAGCAGCTTGGCGACACCTTCAGCGAAACCGGGTCGGGCTTCGACCTCGTGCTGCGCTCGACCGGGCTTCCGTGGCGCCCCGGGCCCGACCAGTTCCTGCACGTCGGGGGTTCCTACCTCCATCGGGTCCGCAACGACGACACCACGCGCTTCCGCTCTCCCCCCGAGTCTGATCTCGCCCCCTTCCTCGTCGACACCGGGAACTTTCAGAGCGACGGCGGTGACGTCTTCGGCGTCGAGGCTGCCTACGCCGCGGACGGGTTCTACGTCCAGGGCGAATGGATCCTCACGACCGCCGAAGTGGTCGACGAGGGCACCGAGACCTTCAGCGGCCTCTACGTCTTCGCCGCGTGGTTTCTCACCGACGACCACCGCGAGTTCCAGGGGCAGAAGGGAATCTGGGGGCGAGTCACGCCTCATTGCGATGCGCTCGAAGCCGGCTGCTGGGGCGCCTGGGAGGTCGCCGCGAGATTCTCTCGACTCGACCTCGAGAGCGGCGAGATCCGCGGCGGCGTTCTGAACGACACGACGGTCGGCTTGAACTGGTACCTCACGGATACGATTCGCATCTCGGCGAACTGGATCCGGGGACACCTGCAAACGGTCGGCACGACGAACATCGTGCAGACCCGGTTCCAATTGGCCTATTGAACGGCCGCGACCGCGGCACGGCTCCGCAGCTTGATCCTGTTCTCGTCGTCGACCATCACGATCTTCGGTTGATGCGCGCGAGCGGTGTCTTCTTCGAGCCAGGTGAAGGCACCGATGATGACGAGATCTCCCTCGGAGACTTTTCGCGCCGCGGCGCCGTTCACGCAGACCACACCCGAGTCGCGCTCCCCTTCGAGCGCGTAGGTCTCGAAGCGCTCGCCATTCGTGACATTCCAGACCTGGACCGCCTCCCACTCGAGGAGGTCCATCCCGTCCATCAGGGTCTTGTCCACCGTGATCGACCCCTCGTAGTGGAGGTCGGCCCCGGTGACGGTCGCGCGGTGGATCTTTCCTCGCAGAACTTTACGCATGGGCTGAGTTTCGGCCATGACGAGACTCCTCAACGGTCGGACGACTTCGCGTAGAGCGCAGCCGCAGGGACGTCGTGCGAACTGGCCGCCGGAGCGGTGTTCGCAGTTTGAGCGATGAGTTCCGGGCTCCCCTGTGCAGGATCGATCCGGACGTTATCGATGAGGCGAACGCCGCCCAACCAGACGGCGACCGCAAGCTGAACGGGTCGTTCGATGTGCGCTACGGCCTCGAGAGATTCGGGGTCGACCACGCGGGCGTATTCGAGGGTCGCTCCCGGAACATGAGAGAGGGCTCTCCGCACCGCGCGCTCGACGCCGGCGGCGTCATGCACGCCGTCGGCAACCGCGAGTCGCGCGGTGTCGAGTGCCTGAGGAACGCAGATCGCCGCGGCTCGCGACGCCGAATCGAGACGCGCATTGCGGCTGGACAGCGCGAGGCCGTCGCCTTCACGTACCGTCTCGCCGCCCACGACTTCGATTCCGAAGTCGAGATCGCGCGCCATCCGGCGCACGACGGCGAGCTGCTGATAGTCCTTTCGCCCAAACACCGCCACGTCCGGCTGCACCGCGTGGAACAACTTGCTCACCACGGTGGTGACTCCGCGGAAATGGCCGGCGCGATGCGCGCCACAAAGGTCGTCCGTGAGCCGCTCGACATCGACCGTCGTCACGAAGTCATCGGAGTACATCGCGCGTGGGTCGGGCGTGAACAGTACATCGACGCCCTCTTGGGCGAGCAGCCTCTGGTCGCGCTCGAGATCGCGCGGGTAGGAGACCAGATCGTCTTCGCGATCGAACTGGATCGGGTTCACGAAGATCGAGACGACCACCCGGTCGCCACGCTCGCGCGCCTGGCGCACCAGCGAAAGATGCCCCTCGTGCAAGAAACCCATCGTCGGGACAAACGACACCTTCAGACCGGCGCCACGTTGACGGGCCGACCACGTGCGCATCTCGTCGATCTTCGAGATCTGCGTGAGACGATCGCCGGCACGCTCCGGATTTCCCTTCACGTGGTAGCATTCCTCGTCGCTTGGAAACGCGCCGGTTCGCACTTCGTCGACGTAGGTCTCGACCGCGTCGGTGATCTGCTGACCGAGATTTGCGTAACGCCGAACGAAGCGCGGCGCCTTGCGATCACCGGTGTCGATTCCGAGCAGATCGTGCATCACGAGCACCTGGCCGTCGCAGTGCGGCCCGGCGCCGATGCCGATCGTCGGAATGTCGACGGTCTCGGTGATCTGGCGTGCCAGATCGAGAGGCACGCCCTCGATCACCATCGCGAAAGCACCCGCCTCGGCAACTGCGCGCGCGTCTTCCAGCACTTTCTGGCGACTCGCGTTGTCGCGCCCCTGCACCCGATGGCCCCCCATCCGGTGCATGGCCTGCGGGGTGAGTCCGACGTGGCCGACGACCGGAATCTCCGCGTTCACGAGCGCGCGGATCTTCTCGGCCTGAGCAACGCCGCCTTCGAGCTTCACGGCGCCAGCGCCGGCCTTCAGGAACTTCCCCGCGTTCGTCAAGGTGTCGTCGACGGTCAGATACGACCCGAACGGCATGTCGCCGAGCACCAGGGCGTGGGTGTTCGCCCGCGCGACGAGGCGGGTGTGATAGACCATCTCCTCGAGGGTAACGGGCAAGGTCGAACTCTCCCCCTGCACGACCATGCCGAGGCTGTCGCCCACGAGAAGGATGTCGACACCGGCGCGATCGATCAGACTCGCGAACGTACAATCGTACGCGGTGACCATCGCCAGGCGGCGGCCCGACTCCTTTGCAGAGAGAATTTCCGGGACAGTGACTTGTGCGCTCACGACCTAGACCTCCCGGACCGGCTTCGGAAGGCGGTGAGCTGCGCCAGGGCTGGCCTCGCGTTTCACCCGGAACCGCTCGCGTAATTCTCTACGCCACGGCTCTCTGTTCTCCGTCCCGGTCCAGCTTTCCGTCGCTCCGTACGAGTCGACGGGCTATCTGGATCCCAGCGGTATGTAATGCTGCACTCCTCGTCGCGCGCTCCGGATCTCTCGAATCAGGTCGACGCGTTCGTCGCCGTTCTCGAGAAAATCGATCGCTGAGCAGTTCACGACTAGGAGAGGTGCTTCTTCATACGAGTGGAAAAACGTCCTATAGGCTTCCGAGAGTGATCCCAGGTATTTTGGCGAAATGTACCGCTCAAAATCCCGATTTCGTTTCCTCAGTCGCGCTTGCAGAACTTCGTAACTGGCCTCGAGGTAGACGACGAGGTCCGGCTTTCGGATCTGACTGTTGTCGTTATGCGCCAGAGCACTGGCAAGCTCGCTGTACAAAGCGAACTCCATCTCCGCCAGTGCGAGGCGCGCGAATATCTCGTCCTTGGCCAGAAGATAGTCGCTGACGACCGGCCGGGCAAGACTCTGATTCTCGTCCGCCAAACCTGCGATTCTGGCCTGCTGGGCCCGCCGCAGAGTCAGAAACTTCAGCTGCGTCGCCAAACCCCAGCGGGGAGGCTCGGCGTAAAACGAGCGAAGGAACGGATTCTCTGCAGCCGGGTCGAGCTCTTCCTGAGCCCCAAACTCGGCCGCCAGAATCCGCGCGAGCGTCGTCTTCCCAACCGCTATGGGCCCCTCCACCACGATGTAGGGTGCCCGCCCGAGCAAAGAATCTTCGGGTGCCACGGCCGCCGACCCTACACAGGAGGGGACGTGCGTTGCAAACTTCGGATCACGCCGGCCCACCGTTCGCCGCCTGGTTGATCCGCCGCTGCACGGCGCACGGCGCGACGCCGAACGCGAAGTCCCGAGCGGGAAGGACGCCACGAGCTCTTCGCTGCGGGGGACCAACGCCCTCGGTCGCCCCCGCCCCTACTCGATCACGCCGTCGAGATTCTTTGGGATCACGGTCTCGCGCTTGTGTTTGAAGCGCAGCGCGCACTGGTCGCAGCCCTGCCCGATCGTCTCGCTCGCATCGATGCCCATGCCCATCAGGCGGCTGTAGGTGACGTCGAAGAAGTTGCAGTATGGCTTCAGCTCCGGGACATCCTGGGCGTCGTACCACTTGTTGACGGCGCACTCGTCGAAGACCAGCGATACCTCGCCGCCGTCGCCCCGCTCGAGATGCCACACGAAGTCCTCGGAAACCTCGCGCTTCTGCGACCGGCGCGCCTGCGAGCCGAGGTACGCCCGGCTCGGCGCCGAGAGGAGAGCCCAACCTACGATTCGGAGAACGACGGGCGGTAGAGACCGCAACAGGTCGTCCGAGATGACATGACATGACAGACACGAACCGCGTCGGCGGCCGTCTTCCCCTGCATTTTCATCGCGAGATGCAACGAGACGATCCAGCCGTTCAGCACCATGACGGGTTGGAAGACGTTGCCGAATCCGCCGATGTCGGGCACCTCGGGGCGCAGCCGCTCGTACTCGAGCCGCGTATCGGCGATGACCCGGTCCGCTAGCTCGAGGCCGTCGAGGCCCACGAGGATCGCGTGCACCTTCCTGAGGAAGTACTCGAATGCGCGGTTCGCCATCCTCCCCTCACTCCCTGACGAGTGTACCACCCACGAGACGGCACACGAGCAGGCTGCCAAAAAGCTGCTCCCGTCGCCAGGCACGCCCCTTGGTCTCGGTCCCCGCGCTGCGCAAGGCTCGCGCAAGTGCCCGACGGTCGGTTCGTTTCGGCGCCTTCGCCTCAGATGCGAATCGACGCACCCGGCTCGGTCCGGATCTCTTCAAACGACGCAACTCCTAAGCCTCGCCGTTTCCGAGAACGGCGCCGGTCTCGAGTCCCAAACGCTGTGCCGCTTCGGCGGCCGGAAGCTTGTCTTTGCCAACCCGCATGCGGCCCATGATCAGTGTGCCCGCGTCGGAGCCCGAGCCGACGGACACCACCAGGCCGTCTTCCCCCACACTCACTACCGAGCCCGGCCGCACGCCGCCATCGGCGGGCGCGCCTCGCTTCGCTCCGTAGAACCGAACCTGCTCACCGCCCGCCCGCGCGTGCGCACCCGGCTGCGGATCACACCCTCGGATGAGGTCGTAGACCTTCTTCGCCGGCTGATCCCACACGACACAGGCGTGCTCGTCCTTACAAAGCGGCTCGTAGCTGGCCTGAGACTCGTCCTGCTCGATGCGGGGCGCTTTGCCCGACGCGATGAGCTCCACGGCCTCGACCATGCCAGCGACCCCCGGCTCGAAGATCTTGTCGAAGTACAGAGAAGCCCCCGTGTCGTCTGGGGAGATCTCGACCTCCTTCTGCAGGAGGATCGGTCCGGTATCGATTCCGGGATCGGTCCAAAACACGGTGAAGCCTCCCCTCGTCTCGCCCTCGATGAGCTGCCAGGCCAACGCGTTCCCGCCGCGGTAGCGGGGGAGCAAGGAGGGGTGGAAGCAGATCGATCCGTGCTTCGGAGCGTCGATCACGGCCTGGGGGATGATCTTGGTGACGAAGGCCAGTACACCGACGTCGGCCTCGGCCGCGATCACCTCGGCCTCGACCTCCGGCGTCTTGTAGCTGGGCGGGGTGTGCAGCGGGACACCCGCCTTCTCGGCCTCGGCCGCCAGGGGGTCCGCCCGATCCCCCCGGGGCGCCGGCGCGTACACCGCCGCGATCTCGTGACCAGAATCCCGGAGTCCGGCCAGCACTCGCTGGCCGAAGGCGGCTTGCCCGAAAAGCACGATTCGCATGATGGAATGAGCTACCACGCAAAGGCTTTCTGTTTCCAAGGCTCAAAGCCAGTGATACATCCCAGGAGATGGACGGGCGACGACAGCCCGTGGCCCAAGAATCAGTTCTCAAATCAGTTCGCGGAGGAACAAGCACAAAATGAGCGCGTTGCGATCGTGGAGCGTTACCCTGGCCGGGCTGGTCGCCGGCACCACCCTGTTCGTCGCTGGCTGCACGCAGCCCGACACTTCGAACACGCCGACGACGGCCCAAGAAGGCCCCGCCGAGAAGGCGGCTGCCGCCAAGCCGACCGCCGTACCGATCATCATCGATGAGCTGTACGTCGACGCCGAGGCCGAGCCCGATGAGGGCACACCGCCTCTCATCGTCATGTTCACGTCCATCGTCGAGGATCATACCGGCGACTACACGTGCGAGTGGGACTTCGGCGATGGCTCTCCCAAGTCCACCGAGCTAAATCCGAAGCACACCTACGACAAGGAAGGCGACTTCATCATCATCCTCGTGTGCAAAGACTCGAAGGGTGTCGAGGGCGAGACCGAGATCGACGTCACGGTCTACGAGTACGAATAGGCCCCACTCCGATCCACTTCGGAGCCAGACGGCCCGCGGCGCTTCGTGCACCGCGGGCCGTTGTGCGTCCGGTGCGGGCCATGCGTTCGCGCACGATCAACCGACGTCCCCGAGCGCAGCCACGAGTTCGTGGGCAATGCGGCGCGCGGTGGCTTCGGTGCGGATCAGGGCGTTGTTGATCTCGAGTTCGACGTAAGGGATGCCGTGGGCGCGGCCGTGACGGCGAGCCGCGTAGATCAGGCCGTCGAGGCCTGAGTAGGGCTGGTTGTACCGCACGGTGAACCCGCGCGCCTTGAGTGCGACGCCCAGGCGACGTGCAAGCGTCTCGTGATCGTCGAAGAGCACGCCGATGTCGAGACGCCGGGGCCGTCCGTTCATCGCCGGCGTGAAGCTGTGCATCGACAGCAGGCGCACGGTGCGGCCGTCCGCCCTACGGCGGGCGCGCGCCACCATGCTGTCGATGCGGTCATGATACGGCTCGTAGTAGAGTGCCAAACGGCGACGCCGTTCGACCTTGGTGAGCTTGGCGTTGCCTGGAATCATCCGCCCGTCGCTCTCGGCCGGGACCAGCGAATCCTCGTGAGGCTCGCGGTTGCAGTCCACGAGGAGGCGCGAATACCGCGAAGCAACACGGGGTGCTCCGAGGCGCATCGCCGCCTCCTTCATGACCGCGGCCGCACCGATGTCCCACCCAATGTGATCGCGGAGATCCTCGCGCGCGAGCCCAAGCGTGCCGTACTCCCGCGGCAGCGCGTATCCGGCGTGCTCACACGTGAAGACCCACCTCGACTCCCTCGAGGTGCGCCACCCTCCCTCGCGTGTCTCCCTCACTCCGAAAGGTTGTCGCGAAACAAAGTGAGCAACCGCTGCCAGCCGTCACTCGCAGCCGTCTCTTGGTAGGACGGGCGCTCGTCACAGAAGAAACCGTGGTCGGCGCCGTCGTAGACGACCACTTCAGCCGGCTTGCCGAGCTCCCCGAGCTTCGTGCGCACCTGATCGACCTCCTCGAGCCCAATGAACCCATCTTTCTCGCCGAAGAACGCGACCATCGGGCACGAAAGACCGCCGGCCTGCCCGAGCAGGCCGCCGATCCCGCCGCCGTAGAACGGTGCGGCGGCCTGAAGGGAAAGATTGCAGGCCGCCAGAAACGTCATTCGCCCGCCCATGCAGAAACCCGTCATGCCGATGCGGTCGCCACGGACCGTCGAGCGCCCCTTCAGCTCGTCGATCGCAGCCCCCACGTCGGACAAGATCCCATCGTCGGTGAGCGCGCTCATGAGGCCGATCGCCTTCGGAAGGTCGGAATACTCGGCCACGCGATCGTCCGCGCGGTAGTAGAAATCCGGCGCAATCGCGACGTAGCCCTCTCGCGCGATCCGGTCGGCGACGCCCTTCATGTGCTCGTTTAGGCCAAAGGCCTCCATCGCCACCACGACACCCGGAAATGGGCCCGATCCGGCCGGCGTGGCCACGTGAGCGGCCATCGATCCGTCCTTCGTCGCGATCTGAACTGCCTCGGTTTTGATCTGCATCGCCATACTCCCGCGTCTTCTCAAGTGATTTTAAAACAAGGGGACATTTTGCGGCCAGCTTTCGTTTGACACGCCTCGGCCCCGAGCTTACGTTAAAACAGCTTTATGGAAGGGTCTCACCGGCCCATCGGAGCGTCCTAACATGGTTCGCCGAGAGAAGACCAATTACGTCATCCAATCCGTCGCGCACGCGCTCGACGTTCTCGAACAATTCAGCGGCGACGTCGACGAATTGGGCGTGACCGATCTCTCGAAGCGACTCAAGCTTCACAAGAACAACGTCTTCCGATTGCTCGCAACACTCGAGTCTCGCGGCTACATCGAGCAAAACAAGGCTACGGAAAACTACCGTTTGGGCATTCGCTGCCTTCAGATCGGACACACGTACCTCGGGCAGATGGGTCTTCTTCGCCAGGCGCTTCCGATCATGGAGCGCGTTGCGAAGAGCTGCCAGGAGACGATCTACCTCTCGCAGTTGCGGCGCGGTGCGGTCGTTCCGGTGCAGGCCGTCGAGGCAGACCAGCCGGTTCGAACAGTGTCTCTACTTGGACAGTCTCTGCCGCTGCATTGCACCGCCGCGGGCAAGGTTCACCTCGCGTTCGAGTCCGAAGAAGAGATCAAGAACTCCCTTCCGGAGACGCTGACCAAGCAAACCGATCGCACGATCACACGGCGTGTCGAACTGATCGCCGACCTTCGTGCGATTGCCGACCGGGGTTACGCCATCGAGTCGGGCGAGTATCTCGCCGACCTCGGATCCATCGCAGTTCCCATCCGCGACTACACGCGCGCCGTCGTCGGCAGCCTCTCGATCATCGCTCCCGAGTACCGACTCACCAACAAGCGCGTCGAGCAGGAAGTTGCACCCGCCGCGCTCCGCGCCGGCAAAGACCTCTCGAGCCGCCTCGGCTACAACCCCTGATCGCGTCGGCCCGAAGGGCCCCTCCCCGGCTGCCGCGCTGCGTTGACAGACGGGGGCAGATTGCTACCAGAAGTGGGCAAACCTCGGGTTAGATTTTCTTTCCCCCCGAGGGTCATTCCATAAGGAGGAAGCGTCGGCGTGAAGATCCTGGTCCCGATCAAGCGGGTTCCTGACCCGCAGACCAACATCGTCGTAAAGCC
>JAJCZO010000241.1 GCA_029262355.1 Deltaproteobacteria bacterium | reverse complement strand
GCGCCCCGCATAGGCTAGCAGAACACCAGCTCACGAGGAGAATCTGCCATGTCCGAACCCATCGTTCTGATCGAAAAATGGGGAGAGATCGCCACCGTCACCCTCAACCGCCCCGACGCGCTCAACGCTCTGTCGGCCGGCCTCCGCGAGGGGCTCGCCACGGCCTTCGAAGAGCTGGCGACCGACGAAGGCACGCGCGTGGTGATTCTGACGGGCGCCGGGCGCGCCTTCTGCGCGGGCGTCGACCTGAAGGAGCTAGGGAAGCGGGGCGCGACCGGCTACGGCTCTTCTGGGACCACCATCGAGCTCGACCCGGTACGCGCGATGGCGAAGCTCCCACAGCCAGTCATCGGCGCAATCAACGGATTCGCGGTGACCGGGGGATTCGAGCTCGCGCTCGCGTGCGACCTCCTGATCGCCTCCACGGAGGCCCGCTTCTCCGACACCCACGCACGAGTCGGCATCCTACCGGGCTGGGGGTTGTCGCAACGGCTGTGTCGCGCGATCGGCATCTACCGAGCCAAGGAGCTTTCGCTCACCGGCAACTACCTCGACGCAGCTCGCGCGTACGAGTGGGGCCTCGTCAGCCGGGTGGTCGAGCCCGGGGACCTCCTACCCACGTGTAACGAGCTCGCGGGTGACATGATCTCCTGCGACCCACGCACGCTGCAGAGCTACAAGCAGGTCATCGACGACGGATTCTCGGTGGCCTTCGGCGACGCCCTCGCTCTGGAGGGACGCGCGTCGCGCGAGCACGCCAGGTCCGTCCGCGCCGAGGACGTCGAGCAGAGACGAACCCACATCCAGGAACGGGGCCGCAAGCAGAGCGAGAATGGCTAGATGGGCTCGAGCGCTCGTCGCAGCGCTCGCACTGACGCTCGCGGCGCGCGTCGGCGCCGAGGCCCCGCCTCCCTTCGAGCAACCCCGCGACACGAACGGACGCTTTACCAATCTCGCGGGACCCCTGGAACGCGCGGGACTGGACGTCACCTTCCCGTTCTTTCTCCGGAGGATCGGAAAGATCCTCTCCGGCCGCGACGGCATCCCTTCTCAAGTCGAGAACGATGGCGCATTCCTACGCGAGAACGCACGGGCGAGCATCCCAACCATTACGTGGATCGGCCACGCGACGCTCCTGGTGCAGATGGCGCATCAAACCTTCGTCACCGATCCCATGTGGTCGAGTCGAGCCAGTCCGGTCCCGTTTGCCGGCCCGAAGCGATTCCACCCACCGGGAATTGCCCTCGACGACCTTCCGCCCATCGATTTCGTCGTCGTTTCCCACAACCACTACGACCACCTCGACCTCGAGAGCCTACACGCGATCGCCGAGCGCAACCCAACCGCGCGATTCTTCGTTCCCCTGGCGAATGGGGAGCTGCTGCGCCACGAAGGCATCGAGAATGTCGAGGAGATGGGCTGGGGCGAGGTCGCGAGATCGGGGGATCTCGAGATTCACTGTCTTCCCACCCAGCACTGGAGCCGCCGCGGCCTCTTCGATGGAATGGACGCGCTGTGGGCATCCTGGGCGATCGTCGGACCGGACACGCGCTTCTACTTCGCCGGTGACACCGGCTACTTCAACGGCTTCCGCGACATCGGCGAGCGACTCGGCCCCTTCGATCTCGCCGCGGTACCGATCGGCGCCTATCGTCCGCGCGAGATGATGAAGGTGTTCCACATGGATCCGGCCGAGGCCGCCCAGGCCGGCCGCGACGTCGGCGCGCGCGCGATGATTGGGATGCATTACGGCACGTTCGACCTGTCGGACGAGCCCCCGTCGGAGCCCCCCGAACTATTTCGGGCTGCCGGTCGCGTTGCCGGATACGACGACGACGACATCTGGCTGCCGTCCATCGGCGAGGTCCTCGCGCTGCCAACGGGAAAGCCAGCGATTTCGCAACGCCTACTCGGCGTACCCGAGTGACCGAAGCTTCTTCTGGATCTCGTTGCGATTGATCAACCAGTCCGGCCGATGTTCGAACAACGAGTCCTTCCCGCCGGTGACGGGGTGGGCGTCACGGTACGCTTTGCATTCACGCTCGTCCTGCACGAGAGCCTCCCGTACGATCGCGAGCCCCTTTTCGTAGTCCGCCTTATCTACCGGGCGCAACTCACCGGGATCGGAGTCGAGGAGGAACAGCTCACCCTGAAAATCCGGTGCCTCCCCGGTGCGGATGAACTTGAGCTCGGAGGTGCGCACCGACACGATGTGGAACCCCACGGCCCGGCTCACGAGCGGACGCTCTGCGAACGCGCCCGCACCTTCGCCGCGCAAGAGAGGGGCGAAGCTCTGGCCCTGGACATCGGCCGGGAGCGAAACTCCTGCGAGGTCGGCCAGGGTCGGGACGAGGTCGACCAGGCCGACTTGCGGGTCGACGACGGTACCAGGCTCAATGAGCCCCGGAGCGCGGAAGATCATCGGCACGAGGATCGCGTCTTCATACAATCCAAATCCGTGCCCACCCCACCTGTGGTGCCCGAACTCCTCGCCGTGGTCGGAGGTGACGACCACGATCGTGTCGTCCGCGAGACCGCGAGCGTCGAGAACATCGAGGAATTGTCCGAGTAAGTCGTCGGCGTATCGGATCTCCTGATCGTACGCTTGCTGATCGTCCTTCCAACGTTGCTTGCGTTCATCGTCGTCGGGGAAGCTGCCAAACAGATGGCGGTACCCGCGTGGCGGAGTGTACGGCTTATGCACCTGGTACGTGTGTACGAACAGAAAGAATGGTTCGTGCGCCCTGCCCTCGAGCCACTGCGCCGCCGCTCCGAAGGTCTCGACACCAAAGCCGGGCGACGCGGCCGCGTCTTCGCGCTTCTCCACGTACGTGTCGAACCCTCGGGCGAAACCCGCACCCGCCACGACGTAGGCGTTCTCGGTAAACGCGGCAGTATCGTAGCCGTCGGCACGTAAGATCTCGGCAAGGAGTAGGTCTTCTGGGGCCAGAATCCCGTCGCGGTTCTGCACCCCATGTGCGCACGGGTGGAGTCCGGTCAGCATCGTCATGTGCGACGGAGGCGTGAACGGAGCGGGTACGACCGCATGACGCACCACCGCTCCCGCTCGAGCCACGCGCTCGTCCAGCCCGGGGGTCGTGGGGTGGCGGTACCCATATGCGCTCACACTAGCTGCGCGCAGCGTGTCGAGGGAGATGAGGATGATGTTCGGACGCTTGCGGTCGCCGGTCCTCGCAATACGCAGAAGGGGGTTCGCAAAGACCGGGAGGGACCGGGGCACCGTCACGTCCTGTGAGCCCGCGAGGGACTCCGCCTCGAAACGAAAGAGGACGTTCTTCCCCGCCAGCGCGTCGAGGCCAATCGAAGCGTCGTGCCAACGCTGATCTCGGCTGTCTCGGGCGGGGTCGATACGGCGATCGAACAGAACGAGCGGCTCGAGCCCGTCGGCCACCCCGACCACGCGAAAACGCGCGGGGGGAAAGTCGTCGTCCCACGCCGCCGACTCGACGCCGAACCCGAATTCGAGCCGATCGCCGATCCGAACCGGCCACGGGCCCACATTCTCGGCGACCACGGTCTCGCGTGGCAACTCTCGGGCGACCAGGGTGATGAGAGCAGACTCACCAACCAGCGCAGGCGGCACCGCCACCTGAAATGCGGGCACCGTCGCGCCCGGCGCGACGAACACGGATCTGCGATCGAGGCGAATCCGTTTCGAGTCCGCGAAGTGCTTGATGTCCTTCGCCTTGTCTGGATCGCGCAGGCTGAGGTTCAGTTCCACCTTTACACCGGCACCGCCGAGGTCCGACGGGAGCGTGACGGGGACCTCCAGCGTCCCCTCGGGGAGACGGAGGCGCTCATTGAGCTTCAATACCCACCGGCGCGCACGCGACAACACGGGGCGGGTCTCCTGCCCGATCTCGACCACCGGCGCATGCGCCATCGAGACGGCCCCCGCCTCCGGTTCAACGGCGCGACGCGACGCGTTCGCGACGGACGTAACCAAGACAAAGGCGGCGACGGCGACCGAAGCCACCCGGCTTGCGCGCCGGTTCGCTCCACCGACGCCAACTTGATAGATCAGGCTCCGCCGAGCGTGAGGTAGAGTGAGCATCAAGACGTGAACCCTGAACGTGACGATCGCGTCCCGCGAGGTCAAGCCGAGAAGAAGACGCACGCCCATCCTCGCGACCGCCTGGCTCGTGAGCTCGGGCTGTCGGACACGACGCTCCTCGTCGTCTCCTCGGTCATCGGCGCCGGAATCTTCTTCACACCCGGAGTCGTCGCAGAGTCCATTCCCTCGCCCAAGTGGTTCCTGTTCGCTTGGGCCATCGGAGGCGGATTGTCGTTGGCCGGCGCACTGGCCAACGCCGAACTCGGCGCGATGTTCCCGAGAGCCGGCGGGGACTACGTCTATCTGCGAGAGGCATTCCATCCGGTCGCGGGCTTCCTGGTCGGGTGGCTGTCCTTCTTCGTCATCTACGCCGGAACCGTCGCCACGCTCGCGACGGGGTTCGCGGGAGGCGTCGGCCGACTCGTCGCCATCGGCGAAGGTGGCGAGCTGGTCCTGGCGCTCCTCGTCATCGTGCTCACGACGTGGGTGAACTACACCGGCGTGCGGTCCGGCGCGACGTTCAACAACGTCACCGCGATTCTCAAAGTCGTCGCGATCAGCGCCCTCGTCCTCGCCGGCCTCTTCCTGCCGTCCGCGCCGGTGGCCGTGTCCGCCGCTCCGACCCCGGACGTTACGCTGAAAGGATTCGGGCTCGCCATGTCACCCGTCTTGTTCACCTATCTCGGGTGGAACGCGCCGGTGTACGTCGCGAGCGAGATCCGATCACCGGGTCGCAACATCCCGCGCTCCCTGTTCCTCGGACTCGCGATCTGCACCGGACTCTACCTCCTCCTCAACCTCCTCTATCTCCGCACGACGCCGATCACCGAGATGGCGGGGGCGACCGATGTCGGATCGATGGCAGCACGGGCCCTGTTCGGCGAGCTCGGAGGCCGACTCGCGTCTCTTCTGATCCTGCTCTCGGTTCTCGGCTGCCTGAACGCAACGATCCTCGTCGGTCCGCGCATCGCATACGCAATGGCACTCGATGGGCAGTTCTTTGCGGGCGCCGACCGCGTGCACGACGCGAACCGCACGCCTCACGTGGCACTGCTCGCGCAGGCGGTCGTCGCAGCCGGGCTGATCGCCGTCCTGCGAAGCTTCCCCAGCGTGCTCGACTACACGACGTTCGCGATCGTCGTCGCCACCATGGCCGACGTCGCCGCTCTGTACACGCTGCGCCGCAGCAGGCCGGACGCGGCGCGGCCATACCGGACCTGGGGCTATCCGCTCGTTCCCGCACTCTATTTCATCGCGAATGGCGCCATCGCATTCGCGATGCTGATCGGCCGACCCGTCGAGTGCTTGATCGCAATCGGGGTCACCCTGTCCGGCCTACCCTTCCTCTGGCTTTTCTCGCGCCGTGCACCGACAGCCCCGTGAGCCGCGTCCGATGCTCCGGGGGAAGGCGACAGAGCCGCCCGTCGTGGTCGACGAGCGCATGCTCCGTCAGACCGACCCCGATCACGTCGTCATCGCGCTTCAACTCGTACCCCATCGCGAGCGAAGCCCCGCGAACCCAATCGAGCCAGGTCGTGACGTCCACGAGATCGTCGAAGGCCGCTGAGCGCTTGTAGTCGAACTCCACCCGCGTCGTGGAGAAGTGATAGCCTTCTGCGACGTAGACCTTGTAGGGCCGATCGTGCTCGTCCATCCAGGCGACCCGAGCGATCTCGAGGTACCGCACATAGTTCGCGTGATGAACGATCCCCATCGCATCGGTCTCGAAGAACGGGACCCGATGCCGAATGGTCGTGGTCTTCATCCGCCCCCCGTGACCACGCTACCCCGCAGCATGAAGTAGATGAGCACGCCCGTCACGGAGACGTAGAGCCAGATCGGCAACGCCACCCGGGTGAGCCGCCGATGGCGATCGAACTGGCGCTTCCATGCGAAGTAGAAAGCCGTCAGCGCCGCCGGAACGACCACCATGGAAAGAAGGATGTGCGTGATGAGAATGAAAAAGTACGCGCCCCGGATCCAACCCTCGCCTTGATACCGAGTGTCGCCGTGAACGTAGTGATACGTGAGGTAGCAAACCAAGAAGAGCGCCGACGCAGCGAACGCCGACACCATGAGGTAGCGATGGAGCCGGATGTTCCGATTTCGGATCGCGACCCACCCGGCCGCTAGCAACAGCGCGGAGAGCGCGTTCAAGCTTGCGTTCACCGCCGGCAGGAAGTGCAGGTCGACTCCATCGGCCGGCCCCGCCACCCGCACCATGAGAATGTAGGCAATGAACGAGAGTGCGGCGACCGAGACGACGGCATTGAAGATGAAGAACGAACGATCGGAGACACCGTCGCGAGTCAGGGCCGGATCCATGCGCGGCTTCTACCAGAACGGATGCGGCGGGCCAGTGCGATTGACCGGGCGCCAGCGCCGTTCTACCCGAACCCAGATGCAGACCCGACGTCGTCGCCTCTGGGGGGGCATCCCGCTCGCGCTGTTGCTCCTCGCACCAGACCTCCTCTGGGGAGCGGATCACGAGGTGTCGGTCCTCCACCCACCGTCCCTGGGACCGCTCGTGGCGAAGATCTCCGAGGCGTTCGCCGACGTATCCGGGATCCAGATCGTCGGCCGAGAGGCCGACGGTCTCCTGACGCCGCCTCGCGCCGGTACGGACGTCGTTCTCGCGACCGACCTGGAGACACTCCGACGCTCAATGCCGAACGTCGGAGCGCCGAGTGTGCTCGTCTTCGCCAGCGACGCCATGGTCATCGCGTACCCCGAGGGAAGCCCGTTGGCGGGGACCGATGCGGTCGCGGACACGTGGTTCGGGACACTGGCACGCGACACGAGGGGTCTCGGCCGCGGCGATCCCGATACGAGCCCCCTCGGACTCCGTGGGCTGTTCGTTCTCGACCTGGCCGGGCGACACTACGGCGACCCGGCCCTCGCGCTCAGTATCCTGCGCCCCGGCCAGGCGATGCCGGTGCCGGTTCTCGTGCGTCGCCTCCAGGAGTCGACCCTCAGTGCCGCCCTGCTCTACCGCAGCCTCGCAACGCGGGCGGGGCTCGGCCGACTCGACCTCCCCAATGAGATCGACCTCGGCGATCCCGCGCAGGCAGACACGTACGCGCAGGCGCGCGTCGACCTGGACGGACACGTCTACCGCGGAGCACCGATCCTCCTGGGCGCGGCCGCGTTACCGGCCAGCGCGAACCTCGCCGGCGCGGCGCGGCTGCTCGAGTTCCTCGAATCCCCGGATGCCGGCCATCTGCTGCGCGCGCAGGGGTTCGTGATTCCACCCGGGCTGCCGGCCCGCCGAGTGCTCGCCCTCGCGCCGCCGCCGATCACGGGACGACCCCCGGGACCAAGCAGCCAATCCCCAGAGCCGGTCCCTCCGTCACCACGGCCGTAGAGCTGCCTCTCGCTGGCAACCCCTCCGTGGTACGCTAGGTACTCCAGATTCTCGGCGGCCGCCCCGGGGCCGCCATCGGGCCCCCGGCCCCGGTACTCCAGAGCTTCGGAAGGATCGATCTTGGCCAACGACACTCAAGACCGTCTCGCGGACCTCCTCGCGAAGCGCATTCTCGTCCTCGACGGGGCGATGGGCACGATGCTCCAGCGCTACGATCTCCAAGAAGACGACTTTCGCGGAGACCAGTTCAAAGACCATCCGAGCGATCTGAAGGGCAACAACGACCTTCTGTCCATCACACGCCCGGACGTGCTGGCCGAGGTTCACCGAGCCTTTCTCGACGCTGGCTCGGACATCCTCGAGACGAATACGTTCACGTCCACGTCGATCTCGCAGGAAGACTACGGACTGCAAGATCAGGCGCGTGCGATCAACATCGCAGCGGCCCAGATCGCCCTGAAGGAAGCTCGCGCAGCGAGCACGCCAGACAAGCCGCGCTTCGTTGCCGGTTCGGTCGGTCCGACGAACCGGACCTTGTCGATCTCTCCCGACGTCGACGACCCGACGTTCCGGAATCTCACTTTCGATCAGCTTCGCGCCTCGTACTACGAGCAAGTCGACGCCCTCATCGAAGGCGGAGTCGACCTCCTCCTCGCCGAGACCAGCTTCGACACTCTGAACATGAAGGTCGCGATCTACGCGATCGAAGAAGTCTTCGCCGCGCGCGGCATCCGACTGCCCGTAATG
Source organism: Deltaproteobacteria bacterium (assembly GCA_029262355.1). Taxonomy (GTDB): domain Bacteria; phylum Desulfobacterota; class Binatia; order UBA12015; family UBA12015; genus VGTG01. The sequence goes on along the minus strand of JAJCZO010000241.1, from coordinate 7,247 downwards.
ATCTCGGGTACGATCACCGACCGAAGTGGCCGCACGCTGTCGGGTCAGACCATCGAAGCGTTCTGGGCTTCGATTGCGCATGCGCGGCCGCTGTCCGTCGGGCTCAACTGCTCGCTTGGCGGCGACGAGATGCGACCGTACCTGGAAGCCCTCGCCGGCTGCGCCACCTCGCTGGTCAGCTGCTACCCGAACGCCGGACTTCCCAATGCGTTTGGCGGCTACGACGAAACACCGACGCAAACCGGCGCCACCCTGCGCGAGTTCGCCAAGAACGGCTGGCTCAACATCGTGGGCGGCTGCTGCGGTACGACGCCGGATCACATCGCTGCGATCTGCGAAGCGGTCGAGGGCTGCGCGCCACGCGTTCGCCCGACCGGTGACGGGATCGCTCACCTGAGTGGCTTGGAGCCGTTCGACCTCCGCCCGGAGGTCGGCTTCGTGATGGTCGGTGAGCGTACCAACGTCACGGGGTCGAGAAAATTCTCGCGCCTGATCAAGTCCGACGACTACGAATCGGCTCTCGAAGTCGCGATCGACCAGGTGCGCGGCGGCGCGAACGTCCTCGACGTAAACATGGACGAGGGCATGCTCGACTCCGAAAAGGCGATGGCCACCTTCTTGAACCTGATCGCAACCGAGCCCGACGTGGCGCGGGTGCCGATCATGGTCGACAGCTCGAAGTGGACGGTCATCGAGGCCGGACTCAAGTGCATCCAGGGCAAGGGCATCGTGAACTCGATCTCACTCAAGGAGGGCGAGGCCGCCTTCCGAGAGCACGCCCAAAAGGTGCTGCGCTACGGTGCTGCCGTCGTCGTGATGGCCTTCGACGAAGAGGGCCAGGCGGCCACGGTCGAGCGGAAGATCGCGATCTGCCAACGTGCCTACCGGATTCTCACCGAGGACGTCGGCTTCCCGCCCGAAGACATCATCTTCGACCCCAACATCCTCGCCATCGCGACGGGCATCGAGGAGCACAACGGCTACGGAGTCGCCTTCATCGAGGCGACTCGCCAGATCAAGCGCGCATGCCCCGGCGTGCACATCAGCGGCGGCGTGAGCAACCTCTCGTTCTCTTTCCGAGGCAACGATGTCGTGCGCGAGGCGATCCACTCCGCCTTTCTCTTCCACGCCATGCAAGCCGGGATGGACATGGGCATCGTCAACGCGGGCCAGCTCGCGGTTTACGAGGACATTCCGAAAGACCTGCTCGAGCTCGTCGAGGACGTGGTGTTGAACCGGCGCGACGACGCTACCGAGCGGCTCGTCACGTTCGCCGAGACCGTGAAGGGATCGGGCAAGGCCCGCATCGAGGACGACACGTGGCGCCAGGGCACAGTGCAGGAGCGCCTGTCTCACGCGCTCGTGAAGGGCATCGTCGACCACATCGAAGACGACACCGAGGAAGCCCGCCAGGGCTGCGACCGTCCCCTGCACGTCATCGAGGGGCCACTGATGGACGGCATGAAGATCGTCGGCGACCTGTTCGGCTCCGGCAAGATGTTCCTGCCCCAGGTCGTGAAGAGCGCGCGCGTGATGAAGCGTGCGGTCGCGTACCTCGAGCCGTTCATGGAGAAGGAGAAACTCGAGAACAAGAACGTCGTGGCACGGGCGCAAGGGAAGGTCCTGCTCGCCACGGTCAAAGGCGACGTACACGACATCGGCAAGAACATCGTCGGCGTCGTCCTTGGGTGCAACAACTACGAGATCATCGACCTCGGCGTGATGGTGCCGTCCGCCAAGATTCTCGAGACGGCCAAGGAGAGATCCGTCGACATCATCGGACTGTCCGGACTCATCACTCCGTCTCTCGACGAGATGGTACACGTCGCGAAAGAGCTAACGCGTGAGGGCTTCGACACTCCGCTCCTCATCGGCGGCGCGACGACCAGCCGACAGCATACCGCCGTGAAGATCGCGCCAACATACGCCGAGCCTACCGTACACGTACTGGACGCGTCCCGAGCGGTGGGCGTTGTCTCCTCGCTCCTCTCCGACGACAGGAAGCCCGAGTTCGCGGCGCAGAACATCTCCGAGCAGGACGAGATCCGGAGACGACACGAACAGCGCCAGAGCCGTCCACTGGTCTCACAGGAGCAGGCGCGCAAACATCGCCTGGCAATCGACTGGAGGGCGGACGACGTCGCGAAGGCACCGTTCATCGGCGCACGAACGATCGAAGACCGCGCACTGACCGAGCTCGCCCCCTACATCGACTGGACCTTCTTCTTCCACGCATGGGAGCTGCGAGGGAAGTATCCGGCAATTCTCGACGACCCGAAGGTCGGAGAGGCTGCGCGCGATTTGTTCGGCAACGCGGAGGCTCTGCTGAAGCAGATCATCGACGAGCAGCTGCTCCAGGCGAAGGGCGTCTACGGGTTCTGGCCCGCAAACAGCGACGGAGACGACATCGTCCTGTTCTCCGACAAGGAGCGGAGCCACGAGCTCGCCCGCTTCCACATGCTCCGCCAGCAGGAGACGAAGTTCGAAGGGCAGAAGACATACAAGTCGCTCGCCGACTTCGTCGCGCCGCTCGACACCGGCCTCGCGGACTACGTCGGCGCCTTCGCGGTCACCGCGGGGCTCGGCGCCGAAGAGCTCGCCGGCAAGTTCGAGAGCGATCACGACGACTACCACTCAATCATGACCAAAGCCCTGGCCGACCGGCTCGCGGAGGCCTTCGCCGAAGCCCTGCACGAGCAGGCGCGCCGCGAGTGGTACGCCAACAGCGAGGCCCTTTCCAACCAAGATCGGATCTCCGAGAAGTACCGCGGCATCCGGCCAGCCTTCGGCTATCCAGCGTGCCCCGACCACTCGGAGAAAACGAAGCTCTTCGAGATACTCGGTGCCGAGACGGCCGGCATGGCTCTTACCGAGAGCTTCGCGATGACCCCCGCGGCCTCGGTCAGTGGCATCTACCTCGCCCACCCGGAAGCCAGCTACTTCCAACTCGGTTCAATCGAGAAGGACCAGATCGAGAACTTCGCCCGCCGACGCGGCACGACGGTAAAACAGGCAGAAGCCTGGCTCCGCCCCAACCTCGCGTACGACACCGACTGAGAGAGAGGGGCGTTGGTAAATCTCGGCGGGAATTCGGATCGGCGAGATCGTGCCGACCCCTGAATCGCGAGAACCTCGATTTAGGCCCCGTCGAGATTTGCCGACGCCCCGCGCTGGACAGGCGGTGGATCGTGCTTATCTTCCCCGCAGACCCAATGAGACCACCTCGCCGTTTCTACGGCCCATCATGAGATCGTGGCTCTCCCGGGTCCTCGTGATCGAAGTGCGCCCTGAGTACGGGCGGATTGCACCAAGAAAGGGGGACCTCATGCAGGAATCCATTCTCGGCACCGCACAGCTGCCGACCGAAGCGCAGTTTCAGGCCTGGTTGGATGACCTTCCGGAGCCCGTGGCGGATGTCGTACGCACGCACTCGCCGTTCGTCCCACATCGACTGAAGGCCAGCGGACACACCGTCTACATTGCCCGCTTCCAGGGGGATGAGGGCGGGACGCCCTCTGTGAAGCTCGCGGTCATCGCACCACAGTCCGCCAACCCCGGCCAGGCGGGCGACCTCTCGTTCGACGGTATCGACCCCGACGATCTCCACGCGCTGGCCTCGTAGGCCGAGCGCTAAATCTCGAGCTGGTACACTCGAGCCGCGGTCTCGTAGAGCACCTTGCGCTGCACCCGTGGCTCGAGTGCGCCCAGAGTTTGATGCACCTTCTCGCGAATGTGCGGATACAGGCATGTCGGATGCGGGAAGTCGGTCTCGAACATCAGGTTGTCCTCGCCCAACTTGGAAAGGGCCGTTCCGATCTCGCTCTCGAACCAGTAGGAGGCGAAGATCTGGCGCTGGAAGTACTCCCGGGGTCGTAGGTCGAGGCCCGTCACCCCGTTTTCATCCATCTGGTACTCGGCGCACTCGATCAGAAACGGGATCCAACCGATACCGCTCTCGACCGACACGAACTTGAGCGCGGGAAAGCGATCGAGCAGACCACTGAAGATCAGGTTCGTAATGCAGCGCATGTTGCCCATGTCGGCCAGCGTCGACATGGCCGCAATCCACGCGGCCTGACTCGGCCCCGGCCAGACCGCGCCCATCGGTCCTCCCCCACCAATGTGGAAATTGATGGGCAGACCTCTCTCCTGTGCCGCCGCCCACAGCGGGTCCCAGTGCTCGTCGGAAAGCACCGGGAGGCCCCAAACCTCGGGCGAGTCGGTGACGACGATCCCCTTCAGCCCGAGACCGTCGCAAGCACGCTCGAGCTCTCGCACCGCGGCCGCCACGTCCCAGATCGGAAGAACTGCCTGCGGGAAGAGCCGCCTCTCGCCGTCCGCCTGCAGATCGGCGGCCGCGTCATTGTACGCGGCCACACAGAAATTCCGCAGCGTCTCGTCTTCGATGTTCATGACGAAACTGCCCGTGAAGCCCAGCACGTTCGGATAGAGCACCTGCTTCGTGATGCCGAACGAGTCCATCACTTCGAGACGTGCCTTCGGCTCCGAGGCGCCCCGGTGGATCTCGGCAAACGTATCGAGGGTCACCTGGCCGGTCGCCTTGCTCCCGTCGGAACGGATCACGCAGTAGCCGACCGGCCCGAGCACGAGATCACGTCCTACGACCCACTGCTCTCGGCCTTGAGCGTTGCGCACGACCCGCGGTGCGACGTCCGCGAGCGCCCGCGGCGCCCGCGTCGTCCACAGATCGGGAGGCTCGGTGAAGTGAGTGTCGACGTCGATGATCGGGAAGTCGTCGAGTTGCGGGCTCATGGCCCGACCGTACCACAGCCCAGCGCCGGCGCGCCGACACCGGCGTACTTTGCGCAGGCGGAGCCGAAGGATATGAATGCTCCATGCCGTCGGTCTCCGCGATCTATCACCGCACGAAGGAAGTGAACATCTACCCGATCGAGGGGGATCGGTTCCTGGTCGAGGCGTTTCTTCAGGACGAGATTCATGACGTCCACGCGGAAGTCGAGATCGTCCACCCGACCCTGGAGATCGTGGCCGCGCGAAGCGAGGTGAGAAACGGGCCGTTCACGAACGTCTGCAACATGACGCACCCCAACGTCGAGAAGCTCATCGGCATGAAGGTCGAGCCCGGCTTCACGGGCAGGGCCCGGCAGGTCGTGGGCGGTCGGGGCGGGTGTCACCGCGTCTCCGAGCTGCTCGTCGAAATTGCCCAGGCCGCCTACCAACTTCACTTTGTCCGGCTCTTCCACGAAACGCCGCCGGCCGAACGCCAGCGAGACGATGTCCCAACACGTCGCCACCGATTCGTTTCGGAGAACGTGCCCGGCATGAAGAACACGTGCTTCTCGTACGACGAGCGCAACCGAGATCTCGTTGCCGACAAGGCGGAGCCCCTTCGCCTCAGGCCACAGCGGATGCCCACTCGCGACATCCGGCCAGCATGACCCGGGCGCAGCGGCTCTGAGCCAAACCGGGGCTCGTCGTTCGGAGCCATCCTCCGGTACTACGAGCCGCCTCGCACGCTCGGCGCGAAGCTGCGGCTAGGCGTTTTTTGGGCGCAGACTCTTCTGGTCGGACGGAATTGCCGCGCGCGCGGGAGCCTCTGACCTCGCACCGGCTTCCGCCGCATCCAAAGACGCTTGCAGGTCTCTCGCAAGCACATGCACGTTCGGGGGACCGAGCATCGTGTAGTGATTGCCCGGGACCACGCTCGAGAGGACACTCCCCTGCACGACATCGCCCCAGCCGTACGCTTCGTCGACGACCGCAGTCATCGGCCGCTCCTCGCTCGCGAAGATGCGAACATCGCCTCCGTACGACTTAGGAGTGTAGGCGTACAGCGCCTCCTCATCGTCGTTCTTTCGAGCGTCGAGTTTGGCCGCGACGACCCTCGCCTCGGAGCTCTGCCCGAGGCGGTGGCGCATCGCTCCAAGCGCAAAGGAGACGCGATCGAGGATCACGTGGATCGCTCGTCCTGGGTTCATTTGGGTGAGGTTCTTGGCGAACGCCACGATCTGCCCAGCCCGTGTGGAGTAGCTCCGACCGCCATCGGCTTCGAAGAGGGCGAGCAAGGCAACCTCGCCCCCGGCCCGCCGAATCTGCTGCGCGATCTCGAAGGCGACCACGCCGCCGGTCGAATAGCCCCCGACGAAGTAGGGTCCTGCCGGCTGGATGCGCTTCATCTCCCCGACGAGTCCCGTCGCAATCGACTCGATCGTGGGCCGGTCTCGGGTCGGACCCGTCGGCTCGAGACCGAGGAACGGTCGATCGTGGCGTAGCTCCTTGGCGAGGTCTCCGAACCAGTGACAGCCGCCGCCAGCCCCGGCGACACAGAAGAACGGCGACAGCACACCGTCGGGCTGCAGGTCGACGAGGATGGGACGCGAATCGTGCGTCCCTTCTCCCCGCACGAGACGGCCGAGACTTGCGATCGTCGGATCCCGCAGAAGATCGGGCACCTCGATCTCGACTCCGAACTCCTTTTCGACCGCAACCAACAGCGTAACGACGGAGAGGGAGTCTCCGCCGAGGTCGAAGAAGCTCTCGTCGATTCCGACCTCGTCGAGGCCGAGCGCTTCGCGCCAGATGTCGACCAGCTTGCGCTCCGCGTCGTCGCGGGGCTCTCGCCCGCCCGGCTCGCCGCGCCAGCCGGCGTATTCCTCTGGGGGCCGGAGCGCCTTGCGGTCGACTTTTCCATTCAGAGTCATCGGAAGCTCGTCGAGCGCAACGAAGCTCGGCACCATGTAGGGCGGAAGTCGGGTCTCGGCGAAGGTGCGCAGCTCGGGCAGGACATCTGCTGCCCCCTTGGGCGACACCACGTAGGCGACGAGCCGAAGCTTTCCCGGCTTGTCTTCTCGAGCGACCACCGAAACCGCTTCCACATCCGAGTGCTCGTTCAGAGCGACAGCCACTTCGCCGGGCTCGACGCGGAACCCGCGGATCTGAACCTGATCGTCGATTCTGCCGTGGAACTCGATCTCGCCGCCTTCTCGGTAACGGACGAGATCCCCTGTCCGATAGACGCGAGCGTCGGGGTCCGAGCAGAACGGATCGGCGATGAATTTCTGCGCGCCGAGGTCCGCGCGATTCAAATACCCCCGCGCAACACCCGCACCACCGATCAACAACTCGCCTTTCTCGCCGACCGGGAGCGCCTTCATCTCCTCGTCGACGACGTACGCCTTGTAGTTCTCGATCGGCCGGCCGATCGGCGGGGCCGTCGCGTCGACCACGCCCGTCGGAACCGTGAACCAAGTCGAATCCACCGTGCA
>JAJCZO010000240.1 GCA_029262355.1 Deltaproteobacteria bacterium | reverse complement strand
GCCCGGGGTTGGGGGCCCACGGGGCCCCAGGTCCCCGCGACGGCTGAGCGCCTACTCGGCGGCTGGCGCCTCTTCCTTCTTCGCCGACTTCTTGGCGGTGGTCTTCTTCGCGGCCCTCTTCGTGGTGGCCTTCTTGGTGGTCGCCTTCTTGGCGGTCTTCTTCTTGGCCGTGGACGCCTTCTTCTTTCGCGGCGCGGCCTTCTTCTTGGCCTTGGGCTCCTTCGCCTCCTCGGCGTCGCCCGAGAGCGCTGCAGCCGCGGCCGCGGTCGCCTCGGCCAAGGCAGCCTCCGCCGCATCGGCGTCGCTCTCTTCGTCGTCCGACCCGGCTCCGTCCGCGACGCCCGCCCCCGGCGTCACGCGCCACGCGCCCTGCCGGTCGCGCTGCATGTTCACGATGCCCTCGCGTTCGCCCATGTGCATGAGCTCGGTGAGGGTGCGGAACCCGTACTGCTCCTCGTCGAAGTCGGGATCGACACCGCGCATCGCCTGCGCCATGTGACGCACGTACGTGGGCTTGCCGGGTCGGAGCTCTCCGAGCTTGCCGACGGCCTCCCGCAGAAGATTCATGGCCTCTTCGCTGGTCTTCGTGGCAACGGCCGCTTCGGTCTCGACGGCGTCACGCTCTTCGGCCGCGTTCTCTTCCGTCGGCTCAGCACCGTTCTCTGCAGAATCGCCCGTGAGCTCCACGAGGTATCCCTGGTCGATCCGGGTCATCGAGAGCTGGTGCTTGCTCTCGAGCTTCGAGATGAAGTCGCGGAACGACGACGTTCCGTAGTCGCGCTCGCTGAAGGTCGGATCCAGCTGCAGGAGCGTGCTCTTCAGCGGTCCGAGCTGCGGCTGGACGCCACGGTCGGCCAACACCTTTAGACCGCGCTGCACCTTGACGAAGCCCTGCGCGAGCGTGAGTCGGCTCCCCGGCCCGCTGCTCCCCGGGCTGCGCCTTGCGCGCCGGCCACCCGAGAGCAGGTTCTCGTACGCGATGAACTCATGGCAATTCCGCTGGAGAATCCCACTCGTGAACGAGCGACCTCCGACGACGAGCACGCGCTTGCCGAACTGCTTGAGCTTCTCGACGAGCGACATGAAATCCGAGTCGCCACCGACGATGGCAAAGGTGTTGATGTGTGGCCGCGTAAAGGCCATCTCGAGGGCGTCGACGACGAGGTTGATGTCGCCGCCATTCTTGTCCCCGCGCGGCGTCACGTTGCGCTGCACCATGTGCACCGCATGTTCCGTCAGAGTCCGACTGTGATTTCCGGCCCGGCCCCAGTCTCCGTAGGCACTCTTTGCGACGACCTCTCCCCGTTCGCGCAAAGCGTCGAGAACCAGGGCGAGATCGAGCTCATTCTTGAGCGTCGTCTTGACACCGATTTCGATGTTATCGAAGTCGATGAAGACGGCTATTTGTTGGCGTTCCTCTTCCAAATTCCAGTCTCCCTTGGGCGGGATTAAAGCATTCCCATGGCTACGGAGCCAGGAACGGGCCCGTGCTCACTGCCAGTTCCTGGCCTACCCCGGCAAAACGGCCACGAGCGAGCGCCCCGCCACGGCCCGGCGCCAGCTCGAGACGACGGTTTCATCATCGAGACCGTCGACGATGCGCTCGGCCTCTTCGGGCAACGGAAACCCGGTGACGATGGCGTCGGACAGAGCCAGCGCTCGGTCCATCCGGCGTTCGCCAGCCGAGACGTGGTTGTAGCGGCGCTTTTTGCGCGCCCGAGCGAGGTCGGCGGGATCAAAGCCCTGCTCCACCGAGTCTCTGAGGACACGATCCATGACTTTTTCCAGCTGATCGGTCTGGCCCGGCCGAACGCTGGCGGTGAGCACCACCGCACCCCAGCCAACCCCGAACTCCAGGTCTGCCGACACCTCATAGCCCAGCCCGTGCTCCTCCCGAACCGCCTGGAAAAGCGCTCCGTCGGCATCGGCACCGACGAGGTCGAGCGCCACACCCACGGCCAGAAGATTCTCGACGGAGGGATCGAGCTCGAGAAACCGAGCCACGAAGCCCTGGCCCCGCGGCCCGCCACGGACCCGCATCGCGCCCGACCGGCGCCCCCGCGCGCCACTTCCTTGGCGGGCGACCCCCGTGCGATCGGGCAGGATGTGACGCCTCAGCGAGCGGCGTAGGTCGGCCTCCGACGCACCACCCACCACACACAGGACCGCGTTGGTGTTGACGAAGAAGCGACGCAGGAACCTCTCCACGTCCCGTGGGCTCAGGGCACGCAGAGAGCGCGTGGTCCCACAGATGGGTCGCCCAATCGGATCATCGTAAAAGGCCCGCCAGCCGCGCTCGTGCAGGAAGTCCAGCGGGTCGTCGTGATAGCTCCGGATCTCGTCGAGAACCACGCGGCGCTCCTTCGCGAAGCGTTTCGGATCGACGCGAGTGCGATAAAACTGCTCGGCCATGAGGGCCAGCGCGTCGTCGAGATCTTCGTTGAAGACCTCGAACGTGATCTCCATGCTGTCGTAGCCTGTCTCGGCGTTGTGGTTCCCGCCACACTCCGCCGCCAGGCGATTCAGCTCGAGCTGGTCGTAGCTCTCCGTACCCTGGAAGAGCATGTGCTCGGTCATGTGGGCGATTCCGGGCGTCTCCCCGTCGAAACGCGCCCCGCCCCGGATGCTCAGCACGATGGCCGTAATCGGCCCAGGCGAGGATTCGTACACGACCCTCAGTCCGCGAAAGCGGAACCGGCGAACAGTATCGCTACCCTTCACCCCGGAGGACGAAGCCGTTGGCGAGCCACTGCGCAAGGGGCGGGCGTGCGGCCCCCGCCCCGGCCGGATACAATGGGCACGTGAGTTCATCGTTCGGACAGCTCTTGCGCGTCACCACGTTTGGCGAGTCTCACGGCGGGGGCGTCGGCGTCGTGGTGGACGGATGCCCTCCGCGCCTCACCCTCGATGCGGCTGCAATCCAGGCCGAGCTCGACCGCCGTCGGCCTGGGCAGAGCAAGCTCACGACGCCCCGCCAGGAGGCCGATCAGGCCGAGATCCTGTCGGGAGTCTTCGAAGGCCAGACTCTGGGCACTCCAATCGCAATGCTGGTGCGCAACAAGGACCCGCGGCCGTCGGCCTACGAGCACATGCGCGACGTCTACCGGCCGTCACACGCCGACTATACGTACGAGGCCAAGTACGGCATCCG
>JAJCZO010000239.1 GCA_029262355.1 Deltaproteobacteria bacterium | reverse complement strand
TGGGGCTTCCGGTTCGACGGCATGTATGGCACCGATGCCGGTGATACGCAGTCGTTCGGGAACCGTCCCGGCAACTGGGACTTCGAAAACGGGTTCGACCGCAGCAGCGGCTACGGCTTCGCCATCCCGCAGCTCTACGCCGAGCTGGCCTACGAGGACTTCTCTTTGATCGGCGGCCACTTCTATACGCTGCTCGGCTACGAGGTCGTAACGGCGCCCGACAACTTCTTCTTCAGCCACGCGTTCACGATGTACTTCAGCGAGGCCTTCACGCACACGGGCGCGCTCCTCAACTACTCCGGGCTCGACATGTTCGAGTTCTACGCCGGATGGACGGCGGGTTGGGACACCGGATTCGATCAGTTCGGTGGAGGCAGCAGCTTTCTCGGCGGGACCAGCTTCACCCCGATCGATGAGGCGTCTGTGACCTACATACTGACGGCTGGCAACTTCGGCGCGATAGGCGATGGCTACTCGCACAGCATCGTCGTCGACACGACCCCGCTCCCGGACCTCAACTACGTGATCCAAAGCGACTACCTCACGGTGAACGAAGACGTCCTGGGCTCGGGCAATGCAGGGTACAGCACGATCGGCATCAATCAGTATCTTCTGTACCACATCTTCGACGAGGTCGGCGTGGGCGCCCGTTTCGAGTGGTGGAAGCCCAACGGCGTCTCGTATTACGAAGCGACCATCGGCCTGAACCTCAAGCCGCTGCCGAACTTGATCATCCGCCCGGAAGGTCGCTGGCAATGGAGCCCCGCCGCTGACGATGACCCCGCCCGCAACGTGGCCGGCTTGCCGATCGACGAGGGTGCGATCTTCGGTATGGACGTGATCTTCACCTTTTGAGACGACCCATCACGCCGCAGGCACCGACCACTCCTCCGGTTGGCGCCTGCGGCGCTCGACGCCCCACGCCCTTCGGCTGTGGGAGGTCGTGGGCCATCGACCCGACTCGTCCGATTGATGCCGCGTCGGTATGGTTCGATCAGGGCGCCCGCGGAACGTCCGAACGGCTTGTCCGCCGTCATGGAAGCCAGCACGAAGCGAAGGTACAAGGAGTTTGGCGCGGGACGTCTCGCCGACTACAATCCGGGCATCGTCGACCACAGGCAGAACTTCGATGCGCCCCTGATGTCAGCCGGGGTGTTCGGTGTCCATCGCCGCCGTGCGCGCGATTTCCGCGTGACGCTGCTTCTGGAGCGCGGATCTGCGTATCAGGACATCCGGGGCGTCATGATCGACGGCGAAGCGGAGATCTCGAAGGGTCTCGACGCGACCATCGACACGATGATCGAAGCCATGGGCCGGACGGACAACGAGCTCCCGGCCGTCGTGAGCCCCCCGGAGAAAGCGAAGATGCAGATGGCCGGTGAGCGTGCCCTGGTCCGGCTTCGCCCGCAGCGGTTGCTCAGTTGGAACCGCGGGAAGCCTCCGATCTCGAAGACGGTGGCGGGGTTGAAGTAGCCCGGCGATGTCGGACGAGCACCGAGCCCAGCGCCGGCGACCCGAGCGGGTCCAAACGAACCGCGATCGAACGACGCTCGCTTTGCACCTGACCCTCCTCGTAGCCGTGAGTGCGTGGTTCGAGTCGCTCTTCGTCCACCAGGGCCTCAACCTCCTGGACGAAGGCTGGATCTACTACACGGCGAAGCAACTGTACGAGGGCGGCACCCTCTACGAGGACGTGTTCTTCGTCTTCCCGCCGGCGCACGCGTTGCCGGCCTGGATCGGCTACGCGCTGGACCCTCCGGGATTGATTGTCACGCGCTGGATCTACGCGATGTTGAACGTGGCGTTGTGCATCAGCCTCTATCTCCTCGGCCGATGCTTGATGCGGCCGCGCTACGCGCTGATCGGCGCTCTTCTCCTCGCCTTGAACTCTGCGTCGTCGCACGCATCGCACTATCTCTTCGCCTACCGGTACGTGGGCTTTAGCGTGCTCGCGCTTCTGGCCTTTCACCGCAACCAGCGCAATGGTGACACCCGGTGGCTGGCGGCGGCCGGCGCCCTCGCCGGGATTGGTCTCTGCTTCCGACTGACACCGACCTTCGCCGTGAGCGTCGCAATCGGACTCGGGATCCTGGCGAGCACCCGCGACTGGCGGGTCTGGGTTCGCGACGGCGGAAGCTACGCGGCCGGGCTCCTGACCGTCTCGGGTCCAGTCATCGCGTGGTACGCGTGGACCGTGGGCCCGAGCGTCCTCTGGAGCGAGGTCGTGCAGCGACCGGTGGAGATGACGGCACTGCAGAGCTTGCCCGTCCCCGATCTGTTCCTTCCGGTCTGGTCGGACCGGGCGCAGATCGAGGCCGCATTCGTCGCACTCGAGTTCCGGATCGCGATCGCCGTGGCTGCCGGCTACCTCGCGTGGGTGCTGTGGGGATGGCAGCGAGACCTTCGCGCCGGCCACGCCTACCGCAATCCTCTCCTGTTGGCCGTTTCGGTATTCGCAGCCGTCTATCTGACGCGCGCGTTCGGCCGCGCCTGTAGCGGCCACCTCACCTCGGCGATTCCTCCGATTCTCCTCTTGATGGGCCACCTGTTGGGTTCGTTCGACCAGGGCGCGCGCCGATGGCTTCCACCGCGCTGGGCCAGCGGCATCGCGGTCACCGCCGGCATCGTGCTGCTCGCGGGTTGGACGGTCGCGCAACGATCCGATCAGTGGATCGTCGGCACGCTGGGGGGAGACCGACCCATCCCGGAAACGGGGGGGCGGGTGTTTCGTGACGCCTTCATGCCGCACCCGGTCGATCTCGGAGTCCGCTGGATCAACCGGGCGACCAAGCCCGGGGATGTCGTGCTCGACCTCTCCGCGTCACCCATGCTGCACGTATTGACCGGTCGCCGCGGCCCGGGACTCGCCGACATAGTGATGCCCGGCACGTTTCGCGACCAAGCCGAGGAAGCCCGTTTTCTCGAGCGCGTGATCGAGGATCCGCCTGACTTCGTGCTCACTCCGGCCGAGCCCTTCGACGGGCGAGAAGAGCGCGGATTCGCGCAGACCGCGCCCCAGCTCACCGCGTGGATCGAAAAGAACTACGAGGTGCGCCAACGAAGCTGGGCGTTCGTCGGCTGGGGCCCGCGAGCGACGAAGCCATCTCGTTAAGGGCGGTCCTCTGCCCCGCTCGGATCGATGGCGGCTTCGGGCAGAGGGAGGGGCGTGGCGGGCTCGCGAGTCAAGTAGCCGAGGGCCTCGAGCTTTTCGCGGCGACCCGGCGAGATGGGTTCGGTCGCGGGGTTGCGCTGCTGACCGCGCACGACGATGGGCGCCCAGTCGCCAAGACGCACCAGAAGGTCGTCGGGCGACGGCCCGTGTTCCCCCGGAGGCCGCCGGGAGTCGGCGTCGTCCAACATCGCAACGCTGCCGTCCGATCGCAGGAGCGTGGCCTCGCCATCGCCGAGGATCAATAGCCGGTCGGTCGGCTCGTCGGCTCGGTCCCCCACCGGCTTCTCTCGACCCATCCAGGAATGGAAGGAACCGGCCGGATCGAAGAACTCGGCGATGATTGGTCTCTTGCTCCGAGCACCTTGCGAGAGGAGGCTCTCGCCCCGAAAGGATGCGGATGGGTCTAGCCCCAGCAGCTCGAGCATCGTCGGTGCGACGTCCACGAGGGAGACGGGCGTCTCCACTCGCGCGTTCCGCAGCCCGGGTCCGGCGAGGAGAAGCGGTACTCGGAGGACGAGCCGATCGAGACCGGTCCCGTGCGTGTACCGGCCGTGTTCCCCAAGACGCTCGCCGTGGTCCGCGGTAAGCACGACGAACGTGTCCCGGCCGATCCCTGACTCCTCGAGACCCTCGAGGAGTCTCCCGACCGCCTGATCGGCCCGACGAACCTCCCCCGCATAGAGCGATCGGATGAGCCGGCGCTGGCGGCGATCGAAGTTCCAGGATCCAGCAACGAGGCGGGCGTCGATCGACTTCATTTGGGCCGTGCACGAGGGCTCGTCGTGCGGACACCGGTAGGGCGTGTGGGGTTCCATCAGATGGACGTAGAGGAAGAACGGTCGATCCTGATTGCGCGTCTGCACCTCGTCGAGCCAACCGAGGGCGGCGTCCACCACCTCTTGCCCGTCGCGTGCCTCACGCGCTCGGGAGTCCAGACGAGCTTCCGAATGAGCCCGCGTCACACTCGTCAACTCGGCGTAGGTGTCGAAGCCGCGGGTCAGCCCGCTCTCGGCATCCAGCAGGTGGTTGGCGTTGAAGCCAGCCGTCTGCCAGCCAGCAGCGCCCAGAACCTCGGCGATCGTTCGCGCCGCACCGCCAAGACGACTCCCAAAGAGGGTCACGCCATGCTCCGACGGAATCTGCGAGGTGAACAGGGACGCCATCGATGGGATCGTCCAGGGAGCGGCGGCGTATGCGTTCGTGTAGTCGACGGCTCGAGCCGCCAACTCATCGATATGGGGGGAGAGATTCGGAGGCTTCGCACCAAAGTAGCCCAGGTGGTCAGGCCGCAGGGTGTCGACCACGATCAAGACCAGGTTCCGACGCGAATCCTCGCCGGGCTTCGATTCGGCTTCCGCGAAGAGAGCGCTCTCGGCGGAGAGTGGCTGCGGGCGACGGGGGCGGCCGACGAAGTGCGGCGTTTCAGGCCCGCGACCATAGTTGTCTTCGATCCAGGCCGTGAGCTTCGGCGCGGTGAGCGCGAGCGCGTTGGCGCTGCGAGCGTCGAAGGGCATCTTGGGCTCCAGGACGAAGGCGGGCGGGTCGGCTCGAAGTCGTTCGACGAACCGATTTTCCTCCGTGGCGTCGCGAAACGTGCCCGGCATCACGATGTCCGCGTACCCCGGGCCTCGGCGCCCGCTCAAGACCGAAAAGAGCGGAGAAGCCGAGAGGTCGAGGATCGTGTCCGTTGCACGGGTCGAGCGCTTGATCATGGTGACCGCGGGGTCGGTCCTGTTGTTGTAGATCCATCGCTTGATCCGGCCCTGGACCGCCTTGATCGGCACACGGATGGGAGCCGGGGAGAACATCCACTCATCGGAGCGTTGCGCGGCAACGGAAACGGCGAGAAGGGCGACGCCGGCTGTCGCCACGATTGCGGTGGCCGCGCGTGCGGACATCGCATTGAGCAGTCGGCTCTCGATCCCGCCGAGCATGTGGCCCAGGAGCAGCAGGACCGGCGGCATTGCCGTATCGAGATGCCCCTGGTCTGCGCGCCCAAACCCTCTTCCCAAATAGACTGCGCCAAAGAAGACGATCGCGATCAGCAGCGGACGCCGGCAATCGATCCCGGACTTGAGATCGCGAACCCACGTCGTCAGCACAAAGACGATGTAACCGACGTAAACCAAGGGAGCGGCGCGAAAGGCGACGGCCACGAAAGCCCCTTGGATCTCTTGGCGCTCCCATCCCCATGGAAAGTACAGCGGGGGCATGTCGACGGCTTGCAGCTTCGTCATCTCAACGGCGCGCTGGACCGCTTCGGACCAAACGACCAATGGTCCGACACCGGAGAAGAGCCAGGCGAGCACCGGGCCTACGACCAGGAGCAAGCCGGCCGTGTACCAGACTCCATCCCGAAGCCAGAGACGCCAGTCCCGACTGGCCGCGAGAATTCCGAACCCGATCCCGACACTCACCGAGAAGGCAGGGGTCAGCCGGAAGCAGAGCGCGGTCCCCGCCAGGGCTCCCGCCAGCATCATCCAACGGTGGTCGTCGGTACGCAGGCGTTGCGAGAAGGCCAGGAGCGCCAAGATGCTCCAGACGAGATAGCGGTAACCGAACAGGAAGTGCGCCCCATGAGAGTAGGGCGAGTAAACGGCCACCATTGCGACCGCGATGAACGCGTACAGGGGTCGCGTAATGCGCCGCCCCAACAGATAGAGGGCGACGCAGAGCGCAACATTGAAGCCCGCGTAGATCCAACGCGAGAGAACGAGACCCGGGGCATCCAAGCCGTACGCGATCCAGGCCGGTAGGACGTGACCGGGCGGAAAGACGAAGAAGACGTCGTCGTAAAGCGTGCCTCCGTCCCAGAGCCTCATGGCGGCGTAGAGGATCCAGCCCTCGTCCGTCGCATTGACACCAACGTAGACGAACTGAGCCTCGAAATACGTGCTCAGTGCGACGAGGAGAACCAGATGCAGCCACGATTCGAGGCGCGACCGAGATTGGTCATGGCAAGGAGGGGTGTGCCGTAGTGGCATGCGACTCGAGGGACTCCGACACCGCCACGCATCATGCTAGTAAGAGTGGCTCCGGTGGCTACTGAGACAATACAAGCATTTTCGACCGCGCAGCGGAATCCCCAGTGAAGAGAGTCCGACGGACGCGACTACCTCGTTTCCCGCTCGACGGCTTTCGGAGAACGGCGCGATTCGCCTTGCTGGCGTTTGTGTGCTCGTGGGCCTGCAACACTCCCGGTGAGCCTACCCGCGCCAACTATGGCGTGCAGGATGGTCAATGGCAGAGCTGGGCCGGCGATCCCGCGAGCAGCCGCTACTCGCCCCTCGACCAAATCGACGCGGCAAACTTCGCCGGCCTGAAGCCTGCGTGGGAGTGGACCTCGCCCGACGTACGCTGGCGAGCCGAGGGCAAGAAGAACGGACCGAAGCGCGGTTCGTTCAACCCGGCCCGCTCGGCCAGCATCCTCGGATTCCAGGGGACTCCGCTCATGGTGGACGGGCGACTCTACGGCAGCACCGCGATTGGCCAGGTGTTCGCAATCGACGCCGGCACCGGCGAGGAGATCTGGGTTCACGACCCCCAGAGCTATCGCTCGGCAAAGACCCCGATGAGCTTCATGTTCCCGAAGCATCGAGGCGTGAGCTACTGGAAGGACGGCGACGACGAGCGCATTTTCATGCCGACGATCGACGCGTATCTCCTCGCCCTCGACGCGAAGACCGGCCGTCCGGTCGAGTCCTTCGGGAGCGGAGGGCGCGTAGACCTGCTCGAGAGTCTTCGTCGCACGGGTCTGCATCGCGGCACCGACTACTTCCAGTCCTCGCCTGCCGCGGTCGTCGACGATA
Source organism: Deltaproteobacteria bacterium (assembly GCA_029262355.1). Lineage (GTDB taxonomy): Bacteria > Desulfobacterota > Binatia > UBA12015 > UBA12015 > VGTG01. Next base: position 17,072 of record JAJCZO010000239.1, on the reverse strand, counting down.
CGGTGGTGGTGGGTGGGAGCGTCACCGATCGGCCCAAGACCTTGCCGGGGCTGCCAGGCGACATCCGCGGCTTCGACGCGCACTCGGGTCGGTTGAAGTGGGTCTTCCATGTGGTTCCCGAAGCGGACGAAGTCGGCCGCGAGACGTGGGAGAACGACTCCTGGAAGGACGGCGGCGGCTCGAACGCCTGGGGCGCGATGAGCGTCGATCCGGTGCTCGGCTACGTCTACGTCGCGACTTCATCGCCGACGAACGACCACTTCGGCGGCCACCGGCCGGGCGACAACTTGTTCTCGGATACGCTGCTCTGCCTGAACGGAGAAAACGGGGAGCGGATCTGGAACCAGCAACTCGTCCGCCACGACTTGTGGGACTACGACCTCGCGGCGGCGCCCAACCTCGTCGACCTCCAGATCGATGGGAAGCACATCGAGGCGGTGGCGCAGGCGACGAAACAGGGGTTCACCTTCGTCTTCGATCGCAAGACGGGTGAGCCCTTGTGGCCGATCGAGGATCGCGAGGTTCCACGGTCGCACGCTCCCGGCGAGCATGCCGCCGCGACCCAGCGGTTCCCGACCCGGCCGCCTGCATTCGAACTGCAGGGCGCCTTCGAGAAGGATCTGATCGACTTCACGCCCTCGCTCCGGGCCGAGGCCCTCGATGTTTTCAGGCGCTTCAAAACCGGCCCGCTGTTCACGCCTCCCACCCGCAAGGGAACGCTGGTGGTCCCGGGGCCGCCGGGCGGCTCGAGCTGGCAAGGGGCAGGCTTCGATCCCGAGACGCGAACGCTCTACGTTCCGTCGATCACGCATGGGCAGGTCATCCGGATACGGAAGGGTAAGGCTGCCGGCACCACATTCGACTTCGCGACCGGCTCCGTGTCGACTCCGTGGGCGACGGGGCCGGGCTGGACGGCCGATTCGCTTCCGCTGTTCAAGCCACCCTACTCGCGCATAACCGCCATCGATCTCGATCGCGGTGAGACTCGCTGGCAAGTGCCCAATGGCAATGGTCCGAGAAACCACCCACGACTCGCGGATCTCGATCTGCCGCGACTCGGCTCGGGGGCGCATGCGTGCGTGTTAGTGACGTCGGAGCTTCTCTTGTCGATCGACCGCGCCTGGTCATGGATGCCCAGCCTCGGAGAGCCGTTCCTTCGCGCCTACGACAAGGCATCGGGTGCGCTCGTCGGGGAGATACGGCTTCCCGCCACCGCACGCGGCTGCCCTCTCACCTATCTGCATGATGCAAGGCAGTACGTGGTCATGCCGATCGGGAGCGACGAGCGGGCCCCCTCGCTTCTGGCGCTCACCCTTCCGGCCGGTTCTCCAGACCGGGCTCGGCGAGCGACAACGCCAGCAGCCGAGGAGAAACGTCCTCGTCCCCAATCGGTAGAACGATGAACTGCCTCCCGCCGCTGACATAGGTCGTCGGGCAGCCGCGAGCTCGCGCCGGAAGATCGATCTCACCCACCAGAGCGCCCGTATCTTTACGGTAGGCGCGTAGGACGGGCTCTCCCATCCCTCCCATCCAGATGGAGCTGCGGTCGGCCGACAGCAGAAGGGTACGGGTGGCGAGAACACATGCGTGCGCACCGGAGCCGAGGCGCGGTAGGTTCAGGCCGGCGAGCCGCGGATGGTCGCGCGGACCTTCGCCGTTCGCTTCCTGCCACAGAATCTGGCCGCGGGGAAGATCGTACGCGGTGATCCTCGAGTAGGGCGGCTTGAAGAGGGGGAGAGCTTCCTGTGGATCGGGCGGACCCGCGATCCATCGGGTCGCGCTCAGGTCGGTGACGTAATCGAAGTCGGTGTCCTTCTTCTTCCCCTTTTTCACCGACACGACCTGCGCGTGCGTAATCGACGGAACGAAGAGTGTCGCGGTTTCCGGATCGAAAGCAGCCCCCTGCCAGTTCGTCCCTCCAGGGGGGCCAGGAAGAACCAGCGAACCGGCAAGCGATGGAGGCGTGAACATCGGTCCGGTGCGATACTGGCGAAAAACCTCCAGCGCCTCGGCCCTGAGCTCGGGCGTGAAGTCGATGAGCCCGTCTTCGTACGTCCCCTGGCGTTCGAACGGGGGCGGCTTGGAGGGCACGCGCTGCGTAGCGGCGACCTGCTCGCCGGGAACGTCCGACGCCGGCGCGGGTTGCTCGCGGATCGGCCAGATGGGCTCGCCCGTGATCCGGTCGAAAACGAAGACGAAGCCCTGCTTGCTCACCTGCGCCACCGCGTTGATGAGCTTTCCATCGATCTCGAGATCCACCAGGTTGGGGGCGGCGGCGAGGTCGTAGTCCCAGAGGTCGTGGCGGACGAGTTGCTGGTGCCAGATCCGCTTGCCCGTCTCGGCGTCGAGGCAAAGCAGGCTACCGGCAAAGAGATTGTCTCCTTTTCGGTGGCCCCCGTAATAGTCGTTGGTGGGCGCAGAGGTCGCGACGTAGACGTAACCAAGCTCCGGATCAGCGCTCATCGGTCCCCAGACGTTCGCGCCGCCGGAGTATTTCCAGGATTTCCCCTGCCAGGTTTCGGTGCCGAATTCGCCATCGCTCGGGACCACGTGAAACACCCATTTCTGCTGGCCGCTTTCGACGTCGTAGCCACGAACGTCTCCCGGGGTTCCGTGCTTGTGCTTCGGGCGATCGGTGACGCTGCTCCCGACCACGACGGTGTCGCCCACGATCACCGGAGGAGAAGACTGGAAATAGTCCTTCAGGCGCCGGATCTCGGGCCCTCGCAGCCCACGTGTCAGATCGATCCGCCCCTTCTCTCCGAAGGATGGAATCGGTTGGCCGGTTTTCGCGTCGAGGGCCAGCAGATACGAATCGATCGTCGGCACCAGGACGCGCTCGTCGTCCCCAGAGCGCCAGTACGCGACGCCGCGGTGCTTGGGAAAGATGTAGTCCATGGGAGACTCGGCGGTCCGGGAGCTCGCCGGATCGTACACCCAACGCAGAGCGCCGGAGCTCGCGTCGACGGCGAAGACCTGGCCAACGGCGGAGATGGTGTAGAGCGTTCCGTCCACCATCAGAGAGGTCGCCTGGAACTCCAGGATTCTCGCGGATTTCGCGACGTTGAGCTCGCGCGTCTTCTTCGTGCGACGGCCCGCTGCGCGCCAAGCGACGTCCGGAGAGTCGGACGTCCAGACGACCTCCAGATCGCCAAAGTTGCCGGCGTCGATTTGATCGAGCGGCGAGTACTTCGTGTTGGCCGGATCGGCACCATAGCTGCGCCACTGTCCGCCCTCGACACCGTAGGAAACGCGCTCGGCGCGCTCGCAGCCCGCCGGGAGCAGAACCAACAAGAGCAGGACCGTCAGTCGCAATGCCAACATGGGGAGAACGTCCGGTCGCTTCAAACCAGGGTGAGAAGACCGACCGTCGATCGCGTCATCGACGGGACAGGGAGCCCGTAGCCACACGCGGCTCGGCAGCTCTCGGTGGCACAGCCAAGGCAGGCCGAGGCCCCCTCTCCGAGCTCCGCATAGACCGCCTTCGCCTTCCCCAGGTCGCCGTAGTCGGCGGCGTACATTCGGCTTCGGAGAACCTCGGAAATGGGGACGTCGTGCGGGCAGCTCGACTCGCAGTCGCTGCACCCGAACCTGCAATATGATCCCCCGTTGAGAAGCACGTAGCGGTCGAGCAGTTGGAGATCGCTCGTGCGGACGCCTCTTTGTCCCGAAGCAGCCAGGTACTCGTCGACCTGTTTTCGGTCGTTCATCGACACGATGAGTCCGTCCACGTTCGGATCCGAGAGGACCCAGCGAAACGCGGCCTGCGCGAAGGTGGCGTCGTCGAACTCGTAGGGACGCATGTCGTTCAGACGCGCACCCATCAATGTCTTCATCACGACCACGCCGACGTTCTTCTTCTTGGCTTTCTCGAGGATACGCGGAAGCTCCGGCTGTGTCGCGATCATGTCGAGCGTCTTCGTGAAGCGCTCGTAGAAGTTCGGATCCTGCCCGAAGTTGTACGCGACGAGGATCACATCGAACAGATCCTGATCCAGCCCGACGTCGAGGCACTCGGCGAGGTTTCCGCCGTGCCCCGACATGCCGGAGAAGCGGATCTTCCCCTGCCGCTTTGCTCGCGCCGTGAACTCGAGCCACTCCGGGTTCGTGGCCCGCGCGACCTCGTTGACTGCGTGGTTGAAGTACACGTCGACGTGGTCGGTCTGGAGTCGGCGAAGGCTCGCTTCGAGCTTGCGCATCAGCTTTTTGCGGCGATCTGTCGGCGTGGTGATCGTCTTGGTCGCCAGGGTGATCTGGTTTCGCTTCCCCTTGAGCGCCTCGCCGATCGCTGTCTCCGCCTGCCCCGGCGCCCCCAGAGGGTAGCCATCGGCGGTATCGAAGTACGTGATGCCGCGGTCGAACGCGTAGCGGAACAGCGCCGGATCGGCCGTCCCGCCCGAGCCGAGTGAGATGTCCGAGATCTTGATGCCGGTCCGGCCGAGCACCGGGTACTTCTCGACGCCTGCCGTGTTCTTGGCAGGCGCGGCGGTCGAAGCCCGCGCGGTTGGCGGCGCGGTACCAACGAATCCGCTGGCGACGGCACCGACCGACATCGCGACCCCACGGCGCAACATCTCTCGTCGCCCTAGCGGCGTTTCTGTCTTCGGCATGATGGAACGGCCCCACAGGCCCGACCTCTACAATAGCGCACCACCAATCCTTCACTCAACATCGCTTCTGATCAGGGGCGCTTCCGACATGAGGTTGCGCAAATCACTGGCTGATCGCGGCGCGTCCTCGTGTTGCGCGGCGAGAGGGGGCTGGAGTACCCTGCGGCCCGTGCGGCGAGGACTGTCCCTGGCTCCGACCGAAGCCGCACCAGCCAGGAAAGATCTGCGAAATTGACGTCCTTCGAACAAGCAAGACTGGGGGCCCATCCGCGGCTCTTGCTCCTCCTCCTCGCACGCGACTCGCAGGCCAGGTTGGCCGATATTCTGAGCCAGGTTCCCGCAACGCTGTGCGACAAGTTCCAGGTCGAGGCATTGCTCATCGACGATGCGTCGAACGATGCCACCTTCGAGCGGGCGACCGACATGCGACGGCGCGGAGCCCTTCCCTTCCCGCTCGAAGTCCTCTCGTCGAGCGTGCCACGTGGGTACGGAGGCTGTCAGAAACTCGGCTTCCAATACGCGGTCGATCGCCGATTCGATTGCGTTGCCGTGGTCGACTGCGCGAGTGATCTGGGAGCCGCGAACATCGAGGCCCTGGTGGGCCCTCTGGTCGAAGGGAGAGCGGACGCGGTCTCGATGGCTCCGGCACCGAGAAGCCGGGAACGCTGGGCTACGCGACTCGTCGGCCGGATCGTGCGGCGCCGGGTGGCGAGCCTGCATGCGGGCCTTCGCGCCTATCGGGTGGAGGCGCTGCGCAACATTCCGTTCGCCCTGGACACGGGCGGTCGACACATCGATACCGAGATCCTCGTACAGTTTCTCTTCAGCGGCCTGCGCGTCGTCGAAGTCACACCTCCCTACGACGGCGGCTCGCGGGGTTCGACGCCGTCGTGGCAGCACATCCGTGACGCACTCAGAGCGGTGGCCCGCGCTCGGATGCAGCAGATGAACTTGTTCTACGAGCGCCGCTTCGACTGCGCCCCGCAGGAGCGAGGCAACGCGCACTACCAGCTGAAGCTCGGCTTCGACAGCAGTCACCGGCGGGCACTCGCGCAGATTCCCCGCGGGTCCCGGGTCCTGGATCTGGGCTGCGCCGGTGGATACTTCGCGCAGGTCCTGGAGCGCGAACGCGAGTGTACGGTGACCGCGGTCGACCGGGAGCCGCTCGCTCCGGGCGTCGAGGTCAGCGACTTCCACCACTGCGATCTCGATCGTGGCCCGCCGGACCTGGACTATGAGAGCTACGACGTCGTCGTGATGCTCGACGTGATCGAACACCTTCGCGCTCCGGAGGAGTTCGTGCAGGCGCTGTACCAGGCCACCTCGTCCATACCGGAACTCAAGTTGGTCTTTACCACCGGCAACATCGGATTCTTTCTGACCCGCATCATGCTGCTGTCCGGGCAGTTCAACTATGGCAAACGGGGCATCCTGGACCTGACCCACACTCGACTCTTCACCTTCTCGACCTTCAGGCGGCTCTTTGAACAGGACGGCTTCCGCGTCTTGCACGAAGAGGGCGTGCCAGCCCCGTTCCCCCTCGCGACGTCGAACCGGACGCTCAGCGCCTCACTGCTCACACTCAGCCGTCTCCTGATCCGACCGTTCCGGCGCCTCTTTTCCTACCAGATGCTCCTCGTCCTGGAGCCGCGAGCGTCGCTCGCATTCCTTCTCGTCGAGGCGAAGGCGGCCACTGCAGAACGCGAGGCCAGGGTCGGACCCATGACGGGGACCTGAGACGGCGCACGACCGCCTGGGGTCCATGGCCTGCAGGAGGCGAGCGAGCGATCAGAGTCTCCGCCTCGCCGCGGAAGTTCGCGGCACTCGAACCCTTAGGGGAACGTAACGTCTACTTTCGCCGGGTCGGCGGCTCCCCGCCAACGCAACACCCGGAACCGGCTGAACTCCTTCTCCGATCGGTAGTGAGTACGGATGAAGCTCGCGTAGGGAGTGGTAGAAACTGGCCAAGGAAGGCCCGCCAGGAAGACAGCGATCGCGTAGGCGATGCAGGCAAGGGCCGCCCCGAGATCCGCCGGGCGCCGAGGTATACCATCACGCAGGTAGCCGCCTTGAGAGCCAGTAGGAAGTAGCGAAGAACCACCAGGTCGCTGCCGAAGAGGCGGAACAGCAGCCCGCCGAGGTAGAACAGGGAAGGCCCGTACAGGTGCTGAAAGTCGCGGTAGGGCACCTCCCCCTCTGCAACCCGCCACATCGGGGAGACGATCTGCCCCTCGTCTCCCCAATCGATCGGAATCAAGAGTCCGAGCCGCATGTAGGCCGCGGCCAAGACGAAGAGCATCACCAGACAGAGCGCGCGCCTCAGCGAACCCTTCCGGTGAGCCACGGGACTGGGCGCCAGCGGCGGTGCGGGAGGGGACCTCCGTCCGCGCTGTGTCCTGTGGATAGTGGTCGCCATCGGATGGGAGGAGAGCCTACCTCAACCTCTCAGGTTCCAATGCATCGTCGCGCATGAAACGGTCGGCGGAACGGGCGCGTGCAAGCCCCTTGCTCAACGCCGCCCGAGGGCCTGTGGCAAGACACGAATCCGCCGGGCAAGTGGCGAGGCAAGGCGTCGCCGATTAGGAGACCCATATGGGTGCGGCGCGGAACGGGATGCTCGCGGGGCGACAGAGAAGGGGCGTGAGATGAAACTTCGTGCCTGGTTGATGCATGCGCTGGTATCGTCGTTGATCACGGGCTGCGTGTCGCCGCCCGCCGCCCCGCCAGAGAAGCAGGGAAATATCTTCGTCGTCGTCGTCGACACGCTCCGGCGCGATCACGTCTCCGCGTACGGGTCGAAGACGCGAACGCCGAACATCGACCGCGTCGCCGCCCGGGGCCAGGTGCTCACGGAATCGGCCTCGTCGTTTCACCAGACGACCATGTCGACAGCCGCTCTGTTCACCGGCCGAACCCCGAGCCTGGAACGGGCCGGCGGCGAACAATTGCATTGGAGCGGCCAGACCTGGTGCGGGCTCGCACGCTTGGCGGCGAACGAAAGCGACGACTGCATTCCCGAGGCGGTCCCAACCCTCGCCGAGGAGATGCGAAAGCTCGGCTACCGCACGGTAGGCGTCATCGCGAACGAGCTTCTCTACAAGCCGGGCGGCTACGAACGAGGCTTCGATGAATGGGTGCAGGTCGCACCGAGGACACCGGAGCAATCCAAGCGCAACGGGCGTAGTTCACTGCAGGCATCTGCCCGGCGCCGCAGTGCCAAGCCGGTGAACGCGGCGGTGCTGAAAGCTCTCGAGTCGCAACCGAAGGACCGTCCCCTCTTCGTCTACGTTCACTACATCGACGTGCATGAGTACCAGATCCTGAGCCGTTCCTACTCGGACGCGGTCCGGATCTTCGACGCCGACTTCGGTTTGCTACTCGATGATCTCGAGAAGCGTGGCTACCTCGACGACGCCATGCTCGTCCTGACATCCGACCACGGCGAGGCACTGGGGGAGAAGCACGCGCTCCCCAGCAGTCGGGGACACTTCGGGAACCCCTCCTTCGAACCCCTTCTCCAGGTGCCGCTCCTCGCATCCGGAAAGCTGGTCGAGGACGCCTCCGCTTTCGTGCGGTCTCAAGATCTGTACGGCCTCCTGCTGCGCGCGGCAGGGGCTCCTGAGCTGCCCGCATCACAGGACACGGAAAGAGGAGAGCTATTCGTCAGCGAACTCGCCTATCAGACCTATCGCTCCGGGCGTTGGAAGAGCACCCGACCGCGCGATGGACGATCGATCTCGCTCTTCGATCTGTCGGCCGATCCGGGAGAGACGAACGACGTCGCGGCGGCGCACCCTGCGATCGTCGCCGAGCACCACAAGCGCATCGACCAGCTCGAGAAAGAGCTCTCCGCGGCAGACGTCCAGCCCAGAGGACTCTCGGCGAGTGACGAGGACAGGCTTCGCCAGCTCGGCTACGTCGAGTAGCGCTGGTACGACGCGACGGGGCCTACCTGGCGTTCCAGCCGTCAGCCCCAGTCCAGGCACAACGAGCCGCAGGCCTCACTCGACGTATCCGAGCGCTTCGAGGCGTTCGCGTACCTTCTCGTCCAGAGGCCGCTCGTGCACGGGGGGCTCGAAGGTAGGGAAGAAAGAGGAACAAGATCTCCTCGCCGGCCTGCGGGCGCTCTTGTTCATTGCATCCACCGTCTCCTCGTTACCGCCCGGCTCCCACGGACTCCACCTCACCACTTCCCACGGAGACCCATTCGCGAACGGCCTCGTTTCCGGGACTGTCGAACTCCGCACCTTCGAGTTGCCTCAGGCTGAGCTCGAATCGGTAGGCCCCCGGCTCTTCCGGAACCAGGAGCAACAGTTTCTGCGCGAGAGTGTCACCGGGACGAACATCACGACGAAGCGCCACGAGCGTCTCCGTCGTAGCCACCGGGGTTCGGTCCGCGTCGAGTCGAACCCATCGGGCAACGAGAACCACGCTGTGCTTCTGGAGCCGATCGATCGCGACCATGCCCTGTAGAAGTACCGCCTTCTGCGGCGTAACCACGACCGGCCACGTCGCATTGCCGAGATTGGTCACCCAGACGACGAACCGATAATCGTCGCCCGGTTTGGCGAATTTCGTGCGACGGCGCGCGAGCTGAACCCGCCCGACGGCCTCGTCGCCGGCCAGGGGGCGCCGCGGAGTTCCGAGCATCGTGGAGCCGTCGACTTCGCCGGCGACGAGGGCCCGGGTCCATTCCGAGGGCTCCGGTGTATGGGCGAGCTGCACGATGAGCCAGCCCTCGAGCTTCCAGATGCGCTCGACCTCCGGCGCCCGGAGCAGTCCCCGGACGACCTTGTCGTACCGGTCGCCCTCCTCGGCCCAGTAGGCACGAGGCCGAACCAGAACCCAGCGCAACCCGGTCATGTCAATCAATTCTCGAACCACGCCGCGCAGCGGCAGCGCTCTGATGATCGAGAAGACCAGGGGGCGGTGGACCGGCTGGTAGCCGGTGTAGGCAGAGATCAACGGAAGCCAGTGAATCGTGCTCCCGACCATGCCGTCGGGTTCGAGGGATGCCTGTCTGTCGTCCCCTGGCCTCCGCCCATTGAGGGGCAGCTCCAAGAGCGGGCCCTCTCCATGCTCCCGTGCGAGCTTGCGCACCTGCTCGTAGACGGACGCATTCTCCGTCAGGGCCGGTACCCGATACATCGTGTCGTCGGCGAAGGAGGCCCCCTCGGCGTAGAGGACGAAACCGAGGAGACCCACGGCGGCCCACTGCCCTGACCTGCGTCCGGCCCAGACGCCGACCGTCTCGAGTGCCGCCGCCAGGAAGAGCGCCGCTGCGAACCCGAACAAGATCTGGAAGCGAACGGGATACGCAAAGAAGCGCAGCGGCGTGTCGCCGATCCAAACGTCCAGAGGTTGCGGAAGCCCAGGCATGAGAATGAGCCCGCCCAGGGCCAGGACGAGAGCCGGGAGAACGCATCGGCGCGCCGCCTGGACACCGCGCCAGGCTCCCACGATCGTGACGAGGATACTCACGATCGCGAGAACACCGAGCGGATCTTTCGATGCTCCCGGAAGCCGTCCTCGAACGGCGTCGAGAAGAACTCCCAAGGTGACTTCATAGGTGTGTAGAACTCGCGGACTGCCACCCAGGCGGCCGAAATACGGGGCGATCAGGACGGCCGCCACGCAACTCGCGCCGACACCCGCGAGCAAGCCGAACGCGACGAAGCGAGCCCGGTCGCGCCCCCGCTGCAACCACGAGGCGATGCCCCAGACCAGCGCCGTGAGTGCGAGGAGCACGGCCATATAGAAGGACGATAGGATCCCAAGCCCAAAGACGAGCGCCAGGCTCGCGGCATGCTTCCAGGTCGGCGCGTCTCGCAGCCGCACGAGACAAAGGGCAACGAGCGGAAGGAACAGGTTGGCGTACTGGAGGATGTGCAGGTTGAAGGGCACGCGTCGCGGCCCGAGTGCAAACACCAGCCCGATCGTCCACGCAGTGGAGGGCGCGCAGCCCACGCGGAGCAGCAGGCGCTGCATCGCGAGCGCGGCCAGAGGATAGGTGGCGAGAGCGGTGAGGTTGGCCGAGAGGATCGGATTCCGGGTGAGGCCGAAGAGCGGGCCGAAGAGGAGTTGGCTCGTGAAGAAGTGATCGGAACCGGTGAGCTGTCCCCGCGCCGGAAAGTTGATGTTGGCGTCGAAGACCAGGCGCGGGTCCGTGCCGAGCGCGTGCGAGACCCAGCTCAGGATCCAGACGATCAAGTTCTCATCGTTCAGATTCGGCCCGACCGGAATGCGTTCGCCGAAGTCCCTGAGAAGCGGCGCCGCTAGAACGCCGAAGACGACGACATAGCTGGCCGCGGCCACGAGAAGGCTACGAGAGAAACCCGGGTCGTCGGAATCGGCGCCACGCAAGCGGATGAGGGTGGCGAAGCACACGGACCTGAAGCGTTCTCTCTTGCCACAGGCTCTCGGACGGCGCAAGATGCCACTTTGGCCCGTTCGTTGGCGCCCCACCGACCGATCTTTATGCATGACGGCCCGCTACAAACCGGTAAGACTCCGGACGGTGTGCTCCATCTCGACCGCCACGACGCCTGGGTGCTGACGGCGGTTCTTTTTCTCTTCGTCCTGTCCCGCCTCGCGTGGGCGTACGGCAACCTCTCAGCCGCCACATACTGGGAGGATGAATATCGTTGGGCGGCCGCCCTGGAATTGCTCTCGGGCCCCGCCCACCCTCTCTTGGAGTATCAGGCGGATCATTACCAAGGCGGATCCCTTGTGATGATCCTCCTCATCACGGGGCTCTTCCAGGTGATCGGCGAGAGTCCCCTGGTCCTGAAGCTCGCGGCCATCTCGTTCGGCGCCGTGACCCTGGCCCTGCTCTACCTGATCGGGCGCCAGGGCTTCGGTCGACCGACTGCAATCTGTGTGGCGGTGGCGTACCTGCTCGGACCCCCACTCGTTGCCGTCTCGGGGCTATCGGTGATGGGGAGCCATGGCGAGTCCGTGGTGTTCAGCCTGCTCCAGGTCCTGATCTTCTTCCGCCTTCTCGGCCAGGAGGGCCGCTCGAATCGCGCCTGGTTCGCGTTTGGGCTCGTCTCGGGCCTGGGCTTGTGGTTCTGCTACACTTCGGGACTGAGCCTTGCGGCCTGTGGCCTCGCGTGGCTCGCGCTCGAGAAGGTCCCCAGGTGGCCGGAGCTTCGATCGGCTTTGGTGGGCGGGTTCGTCGGTCTGATCCCGTGGTTCGCGTATAACGTCGAGCGTGGATTCGCCGGGCTGGGCCGCATCGCGGAAGTTCTCGGGATGAGCCGGGCGCCCGACCCGTGGCTGCCACAGAGCTTGACGGAGAAGACGACTCTTCTGCTGTTTCGGGACTGGCCGGTGGGACTTCTGTTTCCCTTCCCCGAGACCCGGCCCGATGGCCTGATGGCGGTTGCATTCGTAGGGTTCGCCATTCCCCTGGCCATGGCTCTGCTCACGTCCGTCTGGCGTGTTCTCGTCCGAGGTCGCCGGCTGCGATTGCCGGCCGATGTGCCAGGCCACGACACCGCGGCATACGAGCGGCGCGAACTCGTCTTCCTGATCTACGGACTTCTCTGGCTGCTGTTCTTTCTGAGCTCGAGCTTCACGATCGATCCCTACAAGGGTGCACACGAGTACCGCCTCTTCCTTCCTCCTGCGATCCTGCTCCTGCTGCCGGCCGCTCGCTCGGCTGCGCTCGGTCTTCGTTCGCCTGGATTCGCACGCGGGCTGACGACCATCGGTCTTTCGTGCTTTCTGATCCTGTCGACCGTCGGCACGATCGCGGCGGCGACGAGGCCGCTCTCCCAGGGAGCGTTTCGCGGACACTTCGGGCACATGGTGAGAGGGCTGCTTCTCCACCGGAAGTATGAGACGACTCTGAACGAAGCCGTGAGCGTTGCAAAGACCATTGACCAACCTCGCAAACGAATGGCTGTCTTCCGTGGCATTGGCTGGGGGGTGGCCTTCCGATTCGAAGAAGGCGGAGAGATCGAGACGGTCCGCGCCGCGATGGGCCAGATCCCACAACGAGATCGAGCGGCGTTCCGCTCCGGTATGCGTTGGGCCGCGCGGCGGCGCAAAGCAGATGAAGAAGAGCGACTGCGCGCAGGAATCGCCCGCCCCGATTCCGCGATCCTGGTGTCGCGGTTCGACACGCTCCTCGATCTGACCGGTGGCCCGCCTCCGCAGCGAAGACCTCGCTCTCGGGCCGGGCGACGCCCACACCTACGGTAATACAAGCGGAGCTGAGAGATGTTCAAGGATCGAAAGGTGATCGTGGTGATGCCGGCGTACAACGCGGCAAGCACGTTGCAGAAGACCTACGACGAGGTGATGGCGCAGGAGGTCGTCGACCGCGTAATCGTCGTCGATGATGCGAGCAGCGACGAGACTCTCGAGGTCGCGCGGTCGCTCCCGAACACCGCCGTGTACCTTCACGAGCGGAACCGGGGGTACGGGGGCAACCAGAAGAGCTGCTACCGCCTCGCCTTAGAGGAAGGGGCGGACATCGTGATCATGGTCCACCCCGACTACCAGTACACTCCAAAGCTCATTCCGGCGATGGCGGCCCTGATCGGGAACGATCTCTATTCGTGCGCGCTCGGATCGAGAATTCTGGGCGGCTCAGCCGTCGCCGGCGGCATGCCCAGGTGGCGCTTCGTCTCGAATCGGTTCCTCACGCTGACGGAGAACCTACTCCTGGGCTCCAAGCTCTCGGAGTTCCACACCGGCTACCGCGCCTTCTCGAAGAACCTGCTCGAGCGCCTGTCGCTGGAGGCGCTGTCGGACGATTTCGTCTTCGACAACCAGATGCTCGCGCAGATCCTCTGGACGGGCGAGACGATCGCCGAGGTGAGTTGCCCGACGCGCTACGACGACGATGCCTCGTCGATCAACTTCTGGCGCAGCGTGAAGTACGGCTTCGGCTGCCTCCGTACCGGCTTGACCTACCGCCTCGCGCACTCCGGCTTGATTCGTTCCCCCCTCTTCCCCGAGGAAGCGCGACAGCAGGCCTCATGAGCCGACAGCCGCCGGGGAATCGCACTGCGACATCCATCGTCCTGGCACTCGCAGTCGCCTTCGCGGCGTTGACGGCCGTCAGTTGGGCGCGGTGGGGCCACGTCCGGATCGACACGGGAGGCGCGATCTATCGCGCCGCGACCATCGCCGATGGTGCCGTTCTCTACCGCGACATCCTCGTTCACTATGGGCCCGTAGCGCCATACGCGGTCGGCACGCTCCTGCGTCTGGTGGGCATTCACATGAACGCGGTCTACCTCCTCGGCCTGACGTTCGTCCTCGCCGAGTCGTCACTCCTCTGGTTCGTTTCCCGACGAATCGTTTCGAACATCGAGGCCGCAACGGCCATCCTCGCCTTCTGGATCCTGCTGGCGTTTCAACCGGGGTTGTTCAACTGGATCGTCCCGAACGTGTTCGCCTCGACCTTCGCGGTCTTGTTCGCAACGGCGGTCGTCGCCTTGCTGGTTCTCGATCTCTCCCACCCGCGGGCGAGAAACCTGGTGCTGGCAAGTCTGTGCACCGCACTGGCCGGCCTGAGCAAAGTCGAGCATGGCGGTGCGGCCTTCTTGACCCTCCTGCTCTACGTCCTCTTCCTGCGATCGGCGGAAGGCCGCGGAAGAAGCCTCGCCCAGGCCCTCCTCCCCGGCGGAGCACTGACGTGTATCGTCGCCTTGGCCGTCGTCACGTTCGTGCCGTGGCACGAGGTCGTGTTCGACAACGTGTACCGTGTTCGATCGCTCACGGGCACCCTCGACGCCTATAGGGACCGGCTCTTCCCACCTCTCATTCCCTCCCTGTCGCGCGCGGCGCTTCACTACCTCGTCGAGCTTCCACTGCTCGCCACGGCCATCGGGTGGGGGTGGGTGTTGCTCTACCGACAAGGCGCACAGCGGCTCCTGGGGATCGCGCTGATGGGGCTCGGGCTCCTCTTACCCCTGTTCGCTCCGAGCGCTCTGAAGAACCCGGACATGGTCCGAAGCGTGCTGCGACAGCACCAGTTCGTCTGGACCGGAGCCGCCTGGGGAGGACTCGCTCTGTGGGGCCTGATCCGGTGGCGGGGGGAAGCTCAGCCACTGGCGAATCGCGTGCTCACGGTGATCGCGATCTTCGCATTCCTCGACACCCTGCGATGGGGGTTTCGCGTGGCGTGGGCTCCGTACTACGCGGTATTCGCCCCTCTCCTCGTTCTCGTTCTGGTTCGCTCGGTGGCGCGTCTCGTACTGCCCACGCCCTCTGCGTGGCCCGTGGTATTGGTCCTTCTCGTCGCAGTGACCCCGGCCGCTCTGCGGCACGGGCAGCAGTTTCAGGCCCGGAGCTTCTCGCTCACCTATCCGCGTGGCACGATCCGCACGACGCCGGCCGAGGGGAAGCCCATGAAGGCCGTCATCGACTACCTCCGAGAGGAGACAGACCCGGGGGACTACGTAGCGGTCCTGCCCGAAGAGCAGATGATCAACTTCATGGCGGAGACGAAGCATCCGACGCGAGATACGGGCATCGGCCCCGGGTGGCTGGCCAATCGAGCGGACGTGGAGCGCTTCCTCGCCGAACTCGGATCCGATCGCACCCGTTTCGTCGTAACGAGCGGCCGCCGTTATGCCGAGTTCGGCGCGACGAAGGGAGCACTCGAGGGCCCGCAGATCGCCGGGTTTCTGGAGTCGAACTACGAGACCGCGTTCTCTGCCGGCCGGTACGAGGTCCTGAGGCCTGCCTCGCCGTCTCCCTGAGCGAAGCGGATGGTCGAAGCTCCGAAGAAAGTACGACCCGGCGCGATGGCAGCAGCGCTGGTCCTGTACGCGGTCCTGGTTGCGTGGCTCACGTGGCCACTCGTCCGGGAGGCCTCCCGCGAACTTCCGGCGACCGGTACGGCCTGTCGCTTCGACAGTTCCCTGGTTACGTGGGCCCTGGCCCACGAGAGTCGTGCGCTCACGAGTGCGCCCCGTGAGTTCTTCGAGGCGGGTATCTACCACCCCGCGCCCTTCGGGCTGCTCTATGGAGAAGCTGCCTTCGGTGCGCTGCCCTACTTCCTGCCGCTCTTCGAGACGACGGGAAACCCGACACTCTCCATCAACATCACGTTTCTCGCCTCCGTGATCCTCACCGCCTGGGCGCTGCACTACGTCGTTCTGTCGTGGACCGGCTCGTTCGCCGGCGCCTTCGTCGCAGCTTGGACGTTCCTCATGACCCGTTGGGTGCTGTGGACCTGGGTGCCCTGCGCGCCGAACTACGCCGTGCTGCAGTACTTCCCGCTGATCATCCTGTTCGCCGCGCGACCCCTGCGTGGCCTCGCCGATGTCCTGCGGCTTTCCTTCCTGATCGTTCTACAGGGGTTGACCAGCGTCTACGTCGCCGCCGCAGCGCTCGCTCCTCTCGGGTTGCTCGGCATCGGCCGGCTGGCCGCCCGCCGGCCGCCGTGGCGCGGCGGACGACTTCTCGCCGCGGTTGGTCTGGCCGGACTTCTCCTGGCCGCGGTCTACGCGAGCTACCTGCTCGTCTCCTCGGCCAACCCCGAGATTTCTCGTCAATCGATCTGGCAAGGCCTGAGGCAAGTGAGCCGACTCCCCTGGGCGGTGCTCGAGCGCACCCGGCCGACGGCCGTCCCCATGGCGGCACTGGCACTCATCGCGCTCGGCGGCGCGAGCTTTCTCCTCGGAGCTCGCACGAATCAGCGTCCACACACCCGCCAAGCCTGGGCCCACGCGACGTTCTGGCTCGTAGCCGGACTCGTCTTGTCGCTCGAGCCGGGCGCGCGCTGGGGAGAGATTTCGATCTGGTTGCCGCAGCGCCTGGTCGCGCTCACGACACCGCTCTACGACATCATCCGGCTTCCATATCGTCTCGGCATCGGCGCGCTGATGGGCGCTTCCCTGCTGGCCGGGCTCGGCTTCTCCGAGGTGGCGCATCGGATTTCGAGACGAGCCGACGTACGGCGCATCGCGGTACCGCTGCTCGCGCTCTGCGTCGCCGGCGCCATGTACGGGGAGTATGCCCGAGGATGGGGAGCACCCCCGGTGCGCAACCTCCAACCGCTGCCGGACGAGTACCCGCTGCGTGCAGTGCCGGACGGCTCTTCCCCCCTCATCGCCGCAATCCGGAAGATCGACGGACCGCTTCTCGAGCTCCCCATTCCCGCGGCAAATCGAAACCTGCCGTCGTCGCCTTCCCAAGCTCGGGCGATGTACCGTTCGATTTTTCATGAGCAGCCGATCCTGAACGGCTACAGTGGTTACTGGCCCCGGGGTTTCCTGCGACGCGTCGCTCTCGCTCGTCGGCTTCCCGACCCCGCCGCACTCGAGGCTCTCCAGGTGGAAACCGGACTCAAAACGATCCTGGTCCGGCTGTCGGTTCTATCCCCTCCGGAGCGAGATCGGTGGGAGAAGATTCTCACCGGAGACGGCGATCCACGGCTCAGGCTCGTGCATCGAGACGAAGCCGAGAATGCGCTATTCCTCGTCGTCGATCCAGACC
>JAJCZO010000238.1 GCA_029262355.1 Deltaproteobacteria bacterium | reverse complement strand
TACGGAGCCCCATGATCTCCATCTGTCGGTGCACGACGCGCTTGTTCAGCTGGACGAGGTCGTCGGGCATCGCCGCGATGCGCTGCGCCTTCTCGAGGACGCGCGCATCGAGTTCGGCTGCCGGATATGCCTCGTTCGCCCACCCCCGAGCGACGGCCTCGGTGCCGTTGATCGAATCGCCCATGAGCATCATCTCCATCGCCTTGCGCATGCCGAGGAACCAAGGATGGAAGTGATTGTCGGGGACTCCGAAGCGAACGGCCGGGTAGCCCATCTCGGCGTCCTCGGCCATGTAGACGAGGTCGCAACACGTTGCGAGTTCGCTTCCGCCCGCGAGGCAGTAGCCGTGGACTTGCGCGATGACCGGCTTCGCCAGGTCCCATATCGAGAGCCAGCCTTCGGTCACGTGGCGCGGCCAGTGCCCTTCCCCGTCGGCGGTGAACCACGGCTCTTCCTGCCCTGGGCTACCACCGAGGTCGTACCCCGCGGAGAAGCAGGTCCCCGCGCCACGCACGATCGAGACACGGATGTCTGGATCTCGGTCGGCGTCCTGAAGTGCTTGGAGGATCTCGCCCCGCAGCGCGTGGTTCAGTGCGTTGCGCTTCTCGGGACGGTTCAAAGTGACCCGACGAACCTGCGGCGCCGGATCGTCGACGAGGACGACGGTGTAACTCACGAGCAGTGGACGCCGACGCGGCTCACGACGCCGGCTTCGGACCTTGCGGCGACTGTGGTGAGGGCGGGACCGATCGCGCCACCGAGGATTGCGCCACCGAGGTCGGCGGCTTCTGTGGACCACCCGCCGGGTCGACATCGAGCAATGTCGTGAGCGAGCCTTTGAGCACTTCGAATTCCGCCCGACTGGTCCGCTCGGTCTCCTGCGCTGTCTGCAGCGCCTCGCGCGCGGCCGTCACGGTCTCCACGGCATCCTCGAGCTTCGTGCGACACGCCCAGTACTCCTTCCACCGCCGCTCGACCTCGCTGTCGACCGGCCTCTTCGCAGAAACCTGCGTGGAAGATGGCGTCGCGGCCGGCTTGGCGTTCGTCTTCGCTCTTGCCGTGGCCTTGGGCCGCACCGCCGGCCGAGCCGTCTTCTTGGGTTTGGACTTGGTCTTCTTGCGCGCCATGGCGTTTCCCCCTCGCCATGAAATGTAGCGCCCACCCGCAGGGAGGTCGAATTCGGAGTTTCGGCTTGTTTTCAGGGGGTTCCGGGCCAGGCTGAGGTGCGCTGCGGCCGGGCCGCGGTTGCTGGGACACGGGCCATCCGGTACGAAATGCCCGTTCCAAGCCACCCTAGCTCAGTTGGTAGAGCAACTGATTCGTAATCAGTAGGTCGCCGGTTCAATTCCGGCGGGTGGCTCTTTCCTAAGCCTACGTTTCTTCAGAAGTTTCGTCGCACGAAGAGGTGTCGTCAAGTATGCCAGACGCACCTTCTGCTACCGCTTTGCTACCACTTGGCTCCCCGTCGAGTCGATCCACGGCTGCCTTGTTCCCCATCGGCAGCCACTTGCCGTAGGTGTCCACGGTCAACTGGATAGACGCGTGGCCGAGCTGGCGCTGCACGTAGGCCGGCGACTCCCCCTGTTGGAGCAATAGCGACGCAAAGCTGTGGCGGAGCGAATGCGGTGAGTGGTGCGGTGGAAGCCCGGCTGCCTTGAGCACCCGCTTGAAGGCCTTCGCCACCTTCGAATGGTCGAGCGGCGTACCGGCATCCGAAGGGAAGACCCACGGCGGGAGAGTCTTCCAGCCGCGACGGAGCTTAGCAGCCTTGTTCTGGGCGTGGAGTCGCGCGAGCTCTGCGGAAAGTTGTGCGCTCAGGTCCACTGTCCGACCGTGACCACTTTTCGGCGAAGAGATCAGCCCGTCCGAGATCGACCGGTCTATTCGTACCTCCCGGCGCGATACGTCCACGTCGTCCTGCTGGAGAGCCAGGGCCTCTCCCAGGCGAGCGCCGGTTCGGGCGAGGAAGAGGAACAGCGGATATTCACGTGCTGCTGTAGTCCGCGACGCCGCGAGGAAGATCTCGATCTGTTCACGCGTAAACGCCTTGATGCGCTCCTGCCGTGCTGTCTTCGAAGCAACGAGCCGCATCGAACGCCCGAGTCGGTCGGCGGGATTCCCGACGATGACGCCATCGTCTACCGCGGCGTTCAGCATGGCTCGTAGTGCCGAGTGGATAAGTCGGACGGTGTTCTGGCTCAGGCCAGAGCCGAGCTTGTCGCCCAGAAATGCCTTCACACCGCCCCTGTGCAGCAGTCGGACCTTCACGTGTCCAAAAGCCGGGATCACATGCTCGCGCAACAGGTAATCGTAGCTCGTGAGCGTCTTCGGCTTCACACTGCCCCGGATCACACGGAGCCAACGGCCGGCGTAGTCCCGAACCGTGACCTCGGTGTCGATCGCTGAGCGAGTCGGCTGCCGGGACTCTCGCAGTACCTCGCCCAGGACGTTTTCGGCCTGGCGGCGGGTCTCGCAGGTGACCCACCGACGGCGCCCGGTCGCATCGCGATAGTCGACGACGTGTTTCCCTCGACGTTTCCGAATACAGGCCACGTCAGCGCACCCTAGCCTTCTTCCGCCCCCGCGTCGCCAGAATTCGGATCAGCCGTGCCGCCGTCTCTCGGACGCCCATCTCGTCCCGCTCCCACCGCGCGACGCTGTTTGGGTGCACTCCCACGTCGGCGGCGAACTCGGCTTGTGTCTGTCCTAGCCGGATCCGGATGCGACGTACTTCCGCTCCCTCCATTTCGGTAACTATACGTAACGGATGATACTCCTTCAATCCCAGTCTCGGTGTGCTTCTCGATCCAGTCGCTCACATCCCCAAGGCGAAAGCGGACGTATTTCCCGAACTGGACGCGCCGCAGCTCGCCCCGCCGGCCCAGTTCGTAGACGTACTTCGGAGGCACTCCCAGAGCGTCCGCAACGAAATCAGCGTCTCGTAGCTCGGCCATCCCGCTTCCGGCACTCGGCTCCGGCCTCGGGTCGTCTCTGAGCATCCGCGCCGACGCGCTGGCAAGGAGCGCAGCCAGATGGGCCACCAGGCCCGGGAGCGATTCCGCCGGCATCGAGTCGACGACAGCGACCGGCGGAAGGAGGTCTCGCACTTCCTCTCGGCCTGCGATCGTCGACAGGACGCCCGGCTCGCCCCTTTTGGTCACGACGCGAGCCACACCCTCACCCCCACGTGGCGTAGCGCCTCGAGCACGGCCTCCGCGCGCTCAGCCGCGCGCTGGCTGGCCGCGTCGTCCTCGGGCCACGCATCGTTTAGGTCTCGGATGCAGACCAGAAGCTTGGCTACCAGGCTCGGATGTTCCGCGGTCGGCGGGACGTCGCCGACAACTCTGAAGGGCCCGCCGTCGCCTACGAACCAAACCCATGGTGGGGCTTCCGCGTCCGCACCTGGCGCCGCCATCTCTATCGAGACGCGCTCGTCGGCCTCTCTAGCGGACAGCCCACCAAGAACTTCGTACCCTGCAGCGCGAGCGGTCCAGCGGCTGCCCAATGCGGGAGGGGGTTGCATGCGCGTGTCCTCCACCGGAGTCGCCTCCACGTCTACCGATGTGATTGTTCTGATCCCCCCACACGGCGCACCGACAGTTCCGACAGTTTCGCGCGAAATGTCGGTACTGTCAGCATCTCCGCCGGCCCCGTCGGGCACGCACGGGTCGGAGGCGATTCTTGCGGCAAGGGCAGTCCATCTGCCGAGGCTCATCTCCGATCTCCGTCGCCGTCTCCGAGCAGAGTCGGATGTAACCGGACAACCCGCGAGGGGTTTGCACCATTCTCCCGAGTCTCGACCCTCACCCAGCCAAAGCCCTCGAGCACTGCCAACCCCTCGTCCACCGCCTCCCGAGCTCTCAGTCCCGACCAGCCCCTGCGGTAGATCTCCCGAACAGCGGCACCCTCAGCGATCGACCCTTGGCGAATCCGAGCTGCAAGTGCACGCGCCGCGGCCTTTCCGGACTCAACCTCGACAGAGTAAATGCGGCGGGCGTGCGCTTCCAGAAAATCACCCCAGTCGGCGGCCGTCGCGATCGCGTCGAGTGAGACAGGACCTGCGCCGGCACGGCCCGCATGGACCTCAAGCACGTGAATGATCAGCGCGATCGCTGGCACAAGCTTCCGGTACTTCGCCAGGTGGGCCTCGAAGGCGGGCCAGGCCTCAAGTTGCCCCGACCTCAACCGCCGCTCGAGCTCCCCGCGCCAGGTACAAAACAGGTCGAGCGCCTCGTCCGAGAGGCTCACGGCAGGAATGTCCTGCCCCACCTCGGAGATGCCGAGCTTTCCCGAGTCTCGCCTCGCCAGCGCTTCGAATGCGGCCCCGGCCCGTTCTCGCGCAGCGCTCTCCGGCAACCGATCCACGTTCTTCCAGTCACGCTCTACATCCGGCCAGACCGCGATACCGAACCGCTGGAGGAGCCCATCGTCGGTCGATCCGTCGACAGCCCCATCGACTAGAAGCGACCGAAGGCTGTGCGGCTGGATGCCGCCGAGGACGGACACGCAGAGCGACGATATATGTACGGTCCCGCGGCCGATCCTATCGACCGTAAAGTTGCCGGTGCCGTTCCATGCTTCGAGGAAGAATTGTCGGTCCCCCTCACGGCCCGACTTGCTCAGGCCATGGAGCCAGCCCGCCAGCTCGTCGCGCATGACCAGAATCCCGCCGGGGTTGTCGCGCAAGATCTCGCCCAGCTTCTCGACCGTGGCGTCCTGGGTAACGTACCGTTGCTCGAGGCACTCCGCCGCGGCCTGGCCCTCCTGAAGCGCCTCGATCCGAGCGCGCACTTCCGCCAGATCAACAACCTTCCTGTTGGCGGCTCGCCGCTCTTCCCCCTTGATCTGCTCCCCAATGAGCTTGCGGGTGAGCGCCTTCTTTTTGTCTTCGCTCCCGTGGCGCTCGCTGGCCCTCGCAGCAATGCGTGCCACGAAGCGGGTAGCCTCTCGCATCGCAGGGGACTTCATGACTCCCGGACGACCGACGAGCATCCCCCACAGATTCGGCACCTCAAGCCACTCATCGTGACGCTTCGGCCGTATACCGACGGATCTCCCGATCAAGGCGCCCGCCGACACCACCGCGGGCGCCGCAATCATCTCCGGCGCCACCTGAAGCCGCTCCGAGGCGTCCAGCAACCACCCGCGCAGCGACCACGGAATGAGCCTGTCCGGCAAAGCTGGTACCGCTGGTAACTCTGTGGGCAGAGGGAGGGGTTCGGCCGGCCAACCTTCGCAGGGAGCCGTGTCGGGAGTTGGCGGACCACGACGCTCACTCGCTCTCACCTCGTCCTCTTCCAGCGCGTCAATCCCCGGGGTATCCATCAGTCCCCCCTCCCCGTTGTCCGCCTCTGCATCTCCCTTCGCGCGATGCTGTCGACGGTCGCTGAAATCTCCTCGTCGTCGAGCGGCGGTCGGCATCGCGACCCGGACCACGCATGGAGGAGCTCGAGTACCACTCTGGGCGCTGGGCGGCGGCGGAGCAGATACCCAGCCAGTCTCGCGACAGCGTCGTTGCGGCCGCCGGGATCAGCACCATTGCGGACCAGTTCCGCCCAATGATCGGCGTTCGACCCTTCCGCACGCTGCGGTTCCGAGAGCAGCGAACGCAGCCAGTCCGGAAGTTGCGCGAGCTCTACCTCACGAGGCCCGTGCTCGGACTCCCAGACGTAGCGCCGGTCACCGTCGAGAACCGTCGGCGGGGCGACGACGTAGCCTCCGTCCGCGCGGACGTCGACTCCGGCCCAGACTCCGACGCGGTTCGCCATTCGCGCGCCAGGGTGCACGAAGTACAAGTGCGTTCCCCCACCCCCTGTCGCACAGCGCCACGTCGCGGGCAGCTTCCCGTAGGCGCGCTCGATGTCGAGAATCGATTCGTCGCTGCCATGGCGGGGGTCGAGGTCGATGACGACGAACCCGCTCTTCGCTCCGGTTGCTAGCCCGATCCCGGCGCCCGGCCAACGCGACCACCACTCGCCGATAACGCGACGGTCCGTAGTCGCCCGGTGCTGCCACTTCTTGAGCATCGGTCGCTTGATGCCCGGGACGAGGGGGTGCACTCTGAGGCCTCGCGTTGCGTACCAGGCCGCGGAACGTCCCAAGACCCGATCGGCTGTGGAAACAGCCGTGTCCACCTCATT
The DNA here is from genome assembly GCA_029262355.1 of Deltaproteobacteria bacterium. Lineage (GTDB taxonomy): Bacteria > Desulfobacterota > Binatia > UBA12015 > UBA12015 > VGTG01. The sequence goes on along the minus strand of JAJCZO010000238.1, from coordinate 3,520 downwards.
TGTCGCGCTCTCAGACATCGCGCGGCCCCTTTCCCCCACGAGGCCGAGTCCGCAACCACGCATCGACCTCAGACCGAAGCCACCCGATCGAGTTGGCACCCAGTCGGATCGGCGCGGGGAACTCCCCCGAGTTCACGAGTCGCCAGAGCGAGGAACGTGAGATCCCGACTCTCTCGCAAACGGCCTTCGGCCGCTCAACATGATCATCCCTGCGTGGCTCTGCTCTTTCTTCCCTCATCTTCGCCATCCCTTCCGCCAGCTCTCGGACGATCGCCGTGATCGTTCGGCCGACTATCAGGCGACATGATGGAGTCGATTGACGTCGCAGGGGACTCGCCAGTCAGGAAAGCTCCGGAATTTATTCCGCGAAGCCTCGCAGGATTCCGAAGAACTCGGATTGAGTTTACGGAATTCCGAGGACCCCGAGACTACCGCGAGCGAGCTCGCGCGTTTAGAGCGCTCTTCAGGAACTCGTCCGTCGCCTCAAAGGGCCGCATCGACTCCAGCAACCGTCGGAGCTCCCTCCGGCATCGGTCGGGTTCGACACCAATCTCGGCCACGCATCCCGGGGCATCCACATCCCGCTTCCGGTTCAGCGCTTGGGCGTACTTGAGAACGCTCGACCGGTTGCTCTCGAGCCAGGACCGATCACGTCCGGAGTGTTCCCTCACTCGGCCGGGACCGGTCACGCGCGCCAGAGCCTCCCCGACGCGCCTCAGAGGGTTGGCCGCCTTTCTCCGAATAGCGGCAGAGTTCTGTTCCGACGCCGCCTCGGCCCGCCAGAATTCGATCGCTGACGCGACCCACGGCCTGCGGAGAGCATCCATCCCACCCTCCTCCACCGCCTCAAGCAACCCTGCTGGGTTCGCGCTGCGAAGCGCCGCTACCGAGGCTTCGCCCACGTCACGACCGAAGCCGCGGCGAAACCATTCGTTGGCATCGTCGTGGCCGGCCGGGGCGCCTACGAATCGGTCGAAGAACGCGCGCGAGCGGTTCGCCGCATGCATCTCAGCCGATGCTCTCAGCAGCTCAAGGTAGTACCGGATCCAATAGACCACCTGTGCGATCTCCTTCCGATCCGGGTGGCCGCGCATCGCCCACTCCGCCATCCACCGGGCGTGCTCGGGCACGGACAGCGCGCGCCCGGCACACTCCCGGTGCTCGCGAAGACCTGCTACCACCGCCGACCGGTCTGCACCGTTAGGCAGCGATAGTTCCTCACGTGCGGTAGCAATAGGGACCTCGAGGAGTGGGCCGTCTTCCCCTGCCGCAGTTGCCAGGAGGCAGACCTGATTCCCGTCGAAGCCACGGAGCTCCGGGATTCGTTGGATGGCGACAGCGAGCAATGGCTCGTCGCCGCCGGGCGCAGACTCCATCGTGAAATGTAGGACTCGATCCATGAAGGCGCCACCCAACCGAGCGAGCTGCGAAACACCCCACTTCGCATCTTCCGGGGTTCGGCTCTCTGCCCGCACGAGCGCGATTAGGCGGCCGTCGTCGTCAACCGAAGGTGCCTCGTCCTGGAGAATCCGAATGGTTGGACCGTCGCCGCCAAGCGAGCGCAAGAGCACTTCCGAAGCTTCAGCGCTCTCGGCGATCCCGAGGAGAAGAGCGGATTCGAAGCGCAGGCCGCTGCGTGCTTCGAGGCGCGCAAGGGCCCTGGCTAGGAGTCGCTCCTCGGACAAAAACTCCCTAAGGGTCAAATCTAAAACCTCCGCGCTTCGAAGCGCGTCGGCCGCTTCGTCGAGGACCGCGCGATCATCTCCTGCCGCGACTCGGCCCGCCCAGCCGAGCATCGCCGACCAAACACGGTCGGAGCCAACTCCGCGAGGAAGGTGCTCCGCGTCAACCAGGGCGCGGCGAAGAAGCTCAACCTCACGTTCGCTCAGGCCCGGCAAACGTTCTGGCAGCTTTCCGTGTGATCGAATCACGTCAGGCGGAGCCGCTTCCGGATGGTGGTGATAGGCAGCGAATGCACGAATGAAGTCGACTGGCCGACAAAGATCTGTCTCCCGGCTGAACGACTCCAAATCCCGAAGCGACGCGAGCCCCCTCCATCCGTCGTGGCTCTTGAGCTGAGCACGGATCTCCGCTCGAGTCCCACCAGTCCTCGCCGATTTCCCAGTCGCCATGCCCTACGACGATACGCTCAGAGCAGAGAGTCAATAGTGTCGCCGGATAGGTACCTACGCCTCTATCCGCCGGATCGTCCCCGCATGTTTTTGGGCGCGTCATGAAACTTGCGCTCGGGGTCCAGAGAATGCGGACTCCTCCTCCGGCAGCGAACTCGTGCTGAATGGACGCAACCCATTTGTCCAGCCGGCACCGCCTGTCACCGGGCCACGCCGACCTCCAGCCTAGACCGATCCAGCGCTGCTCGCTCCCGCTGCGGGCTTGCCCACAACCCCGTACCGATGCTCCAGATAAAGAGCGAGGTCAGATCTCTCCGGCGCCCGGATCTCCCCCGCGTATAGCCCCAGCAGTCTGGCGCCACGGTCCATTGCCGCGAGAACGACGTGGGCAGATCTGCAATCCCCGTTCGTTGCGGCGTCGAAGTGCCCGGCAATGACGGCATCGATGCGTTCCAGGCACAGCCGTCGAGAGTCCTCGGCCGCCGCGAGCTCGAGCTCTGCGAGTCGCGAAAGACCGCTCGACACATCCTCGTGCGCCTGGCCAACCGAGATCCCCAAGGCCACAGCGATCTTCCGGAATGAGAGACCGCGCTGGCGGAGTTCTAGCGCCTCTAGCCTCCGTTTCGCCGCGCGCTCCTGCTTGCCCGCCGGCTGATTCCCGCTACGAGCCATGCGCCCATCAGCAGAATACCGCGAACTTCCTCGCAGCAAAAGATCCGTAAGATGCCGTTCAGTCGCAACGCTCCGACTATGGAACCTGGCGAAGCACGTTGCTGCGGGGTGAGTACGCCTGCGACCATCACGAAACTTCCGAGCGTTCAGTCGCTTATGCGTTCGGCAGGCCAAAACTTGAAACCTCTTCGGCCGCGACCCCGATCGACTTGCTCATCGCGTCGATCTCGGCGCCTCGCGAGATGGCGTCACCGAGCCCATCGGCGACGAGTGTTGCGGCCTTATAGGCCGCGCTGAGGGCAGCCGCCGCTGCAGCCGCAGTAAGGAGCTTCCCGGCGTTGGCCGCGATGAACGTGCCGAACCGGGCCGTGGCATTCGCGGCCGCGGTAGTCGCGGCGCCATGGTCGCGAAGCTCGCCTTTGAGCCGGGCCTCATGGACGAGAAGGTCGCCGAGCTCGTCGTTTCCGTCGGCCCGACATCGACGGACTCGTCTACGTTGACATCACGGAGGGCATCGAGTCGGCAGGTGAAGTGCTGAGGCGGGAGCTTGCGGCGTACCTTTGAATTGCATCCCTTCGTGTCGGTCGGTGGAATCGTCACAGGGGCGGCGGCCCGAGACAGCCTCGGCGAACCTGTCGAACATAGGAACCATACCTACCAGCGCTTCTTCTTTGAGATTTTCACGACCTGTGTATTCTCAGAACCCGTCCGCGACC
>JAJCZO010000237.1 GCA_029262355.1 Deltaproteobacteria bacterium | reverse complement strand
CGGACGACCTCGACGTGCGCGCAATCGTCGTGGCGGGCAATGGGCGGGCGTTCTGCGCGGGCCTGGACCTGAAGGGGAACGTCCAGGACCGCATCGTCGGCCGCACCCCAGCCGAACAGATCCGGAACTACTATCAACGCTTCCGGATGTCGCACCGACGCACGCAGGCGATCGAGGACATACCGCAGCCAACCATTTTCGCGCTGCATGGCTACTGCTTTGGTGCAGGGATGGAAATCGCGCTCCTCGGGGATATGAGAGTCGCGGCCGAAAGCACCGTATTCTGCGCGCCGGAAGTGAAGATCGGCGTCGCGATCGATGGTGGACTCGACATGCGGCTATGCGAAGAGGTCGGGCCCGGATGGGCAAAGTGGATCACGCTGACCGGTCGTCGCTTCGATGCGCGCAAGGCGCTCGAGATCGGGCTCGTACAGGAAGTTCACCCGGACGACGAGCTGCGCGACCGTGCGCTCGGGCTCGCGCACGAGGTCGCCGAGAACGCCCCGATCGCGGTCCAGGGTACGAAGCGGACGATCAACATGTGGAGCAAACGTGGACTGAACGACGCGCTCAAGTTCGAGGCGATGAGCACCGCGACGTGCTTCGTCTCCGAAGATCTCGTCGAAGGCTATGCGGCAGGCCGCGAAAAGCGTCCCACCCGCTTCGAAGGAAAGTAGGCGCTGTAGATGAGTACCCAACACGACTTCACCGCCAGGAATGCCCTCGTCACGGGCGGCGCGACCGGGATCGGCAAAGGATGCGCCGCGTTCCTCCTGTCGACGGGAGCGAGCGTCACCATCGCCGGGCCCGAACAACCGGCGATCGATGCCGCGATCGCCGAGCTCCGTGGCGCGAGCAACCCCGATGTGCACATCGACGGAGTCCTCTGCGACGTCACCGACGAAGAGCAGGTCCGTGCCGCCGTCGTGCAAGCCGCCCGCGGCGCCAATCTCGACATCGTGGTCTCGAACGCAGGAACAGGGTACCCCGCGCCCATCTTGTCGCTCGACGCGGAAGGCTGGCTGATCCCATTCCGGGTGAATGTCATGGGCACGGCCTTCTGCATCAAGCACGCCGCCCCGATCATGCGCGAGAACGGCGGCGGTGCCGTCGTCGCCATCTCGACCATCGAGGCCCTACGCGCGCCCCTGTTCATGGCGCCCTATCCGGTGTCCAAGGCCGGCGTGGATGCGCTGGTCCGCTGCGCGGCCCGGGAGCTCGCCCCCTTCTCGATCCGCGTGAACGGCATCCGACCGGGCTACATCGACACGGATTCGGCCCGAGCGGCGTTCAGCGACGAAATGGTGCAGAACTGCCTCGACAGCACCTGGATCCGCCGCGCGGGCCAGCCGAGGGACATCGCCCAAGCCGTCGGCTTCCTCGTCTCCGACCACGCCGAGTGGGTGACCGGCGAAATGCTCAACGTAGATGGAGGCTTCGGAATCCACGACGGAGAAAACTTCGAGTACACCGCCCGAATGGTCGCCGGGGATGCAGCGGTCGACGACGCCAAAGGGCGCTCTTGACCAACCGTCAACATCGTAATTCCGAATCCCCTCTAAAGACGGGGGCTTAGAGCGCCGAACAACATGGCAGGTGAGCGATTCTCGACACCGCGCCGCCGTCCAACCCGATCCTAGATCGGTCCTCTCCCACTCCGCCCCCACCGACTCCGGATGGCGACCCAAGGCAGGTTCTGCAGCCGCAGCCGACGGCCGGCACGCCCGGGCGCAGCGCACCCACCAGGCCGTCCTCGACGGGCTGAAGGCATGCCTGGAGTCCGGGGTCTCCCAACCGACGGCCAAGCTGATTGCCGAGCATGCCAAAGTCTCCCTGCGCGGAGTCTTCCGGCACTTCGGGCACCTCGACGCGCTGCTGCTCGAGCTCGACGCACGTGAGCACCAACAGCTGATCGCCACGATACGACCTTGCCCCGTCGACGGCCCCGTCGAGAAGAGAATCGACTCGTTCGTGCAGGGCTGCGCCCGCCTCTACGAGGGGACCACCATCGTGCGGCGCGCGCTACAGAGGTACGCGGCGATCTCGGAGAGTCTCGAACGCTACCGCGACCGACAACGCCGGCACGGTCACGAAAAGATCCTCACGGTCTTTGCCCATGAGCTGGAGATGTGTCCGGCGGCCGACCGTCGCGAACGCATTCAGGAGATCTCGGCCCTGACCAGCTGGAGCCAATGGGAGGAGCTACGCCACTACGAAGGACTCTCGGCCGCCCGGGCGCGCAAAATCCTCATGCGAGAGATGGGCGCCATTCTCACCGGGCCACCTACTGCCGCAGGTTGAGCTCCCAGCGACAGGCTCGGCCCTGACCCCGCGGCGGAACGCCCGTTCGATACAGCGGCCCGTCTTCGATAGGATCCCTGGGCGAGGGACCCCATGCCGTCTTACAGCTATGAACGCCTGAGTGCCGAGAGCGCTTCGTTTCTCGAACGCGAGACACCGCGTCTACACGGCCACACGACTTCGATCCTGGTCTTCGAGCCGGGCCCACTCGCGAAGGCCGGCGGTGGGATCGACTACCTCGCCGTCCGCGATGCGATCGAAGCCCGACTCCACCAAGCGCCCCGCTTTCGCCAGAAGCTGGCGTGGGTCCCGTTCGAGAACCATCCGGTTTGGGTCGACGACCGCGACTTCCGCCTGAACTATCACCTGCGTCATTCGTCCCTGCCGCGCCCCGGCAGCCTCGAGCAGTTGGAGAACACCGTCGCGCGCATCAAGGTCCAGCCCCTCAACCGATCCCGGCCGCTCTGGGAATGCTGGATTCTGGAGGGCCTTCACGACGACCGCTTCGCCCTCTTGCTGAAGACGCATCTTTCGATGATCGACGATGCCGCAGGCTCCGACCTGCTCCAAGCGATCCTGTCGCCGGACGCGCAAGCGCCTCTGCCCGACCCGGTGCCATTCGTGCCACGCCCACGGCCGTCCGCGCGCGAGTTGGTGATGGACGAGATCATCCAACAGGTGCGGCTGCCCCGCCAGGCGCTCGATCGATTCATCCACGTCGTGAGTGACTTCGACCGCATGATGTACGACCTTCGCTCGGGCACCCGCTCGATGGCGGCGCTGCTCGGCTACTCGTTCCGGCCCCCGGTCGAGACCCCGTTCAACGGGCGGATCGGACCACACCGGCAAACGGCATTCTTCGAGACAGCACTCGACGACGCGCGAACCGTCGCCTCTGATCTGGACGGCACCGTGCACGACGTGATTCTCGCGACCGTGGCGGCCGGGGTCCGAAAGTTCCTGGGCTCGCGGCTCGTGAGCCCGGCGGCTCTCGACCTGCGCGTATCCACCCCGGTGAGTCTCGACCCGGGTGACGATTGCGCCCCCGAACGATCGAACGTCACCGAGTGGGTCGTGGACCTCCCAGTATGGGAGAAGAATCCGCGAACCCGGTTCGAGATGATTCGCGACCGAACACGCGCTCTTGGCCAAACCGACGGGGCCCTTCCCGCTCGCTCGATCGCCGGTGAGAACACGTGGCTCTCCGCCCGAATCCTCTGCCTCGGCGCTCGCGCCTTGGCCAGCCACACCCCGGTAAACCTCGCCGTGACGAATGTGCCTGGCCCGCGAGGCCCGCTCTATTTCCAGGGGGCACGGCTGCTCGAAGCCTACGGCACGGTGCCGCTACGCGAGGGACACGGCCTCGGCATCGCCGTACTGAGCTACAACGGCAAGCTCTTCTGGGGCGTCAACGGCGACGTCGACTTGTTGCCCGATCTGCACCACCTGGCGCGCGGCATTCGGGAAGCATTCATCGAGCTGCGAGACTCTACAACGCGATTGGCCTCGGTGACGCCGCTGTTCGAAGCGATGTCCTAGCGGGTGCACGCCCTCGCGGCTCTCGCTCAGATCACCATCTGAGCATCGCGCAGCGACTGCTCGACGAATGCACGCGCTTCGGGGTTGGCGATCGCGAGCACGTGGCCGCCCGAGAACCAGCGGATCGTCGGGCGATCCCAGTGTCGCCAGAGGGCCCGCGCGTGCACCGGGCGCGCAACGCGGTCGGCCGTGCCGGCATAGATGAAGCGTCGGTCTCTGGGCACGAGGGGCATGAACGACAACGGCGACACCACGTGGGAGATGGAACGCACCAGATCCCACGGCACCGCGAACTCGTTGCTGTACCGCCGAATGATGTAGGGCTCGTTGTCGCGAGCGAGGCTGGGGAAGTCGACGGCGGGAATTCCCGCGATCACGCACTCCAGATCGGGCTCCATCGCGGAGACCATCGAGGCGTTGTGGCCCCCCAGAGAGATCCCGTAGAGGCCGATCTTCGGCGTGCCGCGCGCAGCGCGCAGCCACCGGATCGTACGGCGTACGTCCCAAACCGCCTGGGCGAACGTATGAACCACGCTCAGGTAGTCGGGCTGCAGGAGCTCGCCGCCGCTCATCCTCGTGCTGCTCCGCGGGCCGTGCAACGGCAGACACGGGAAGATCAGATTGAGTCCGAGCTCGTGATGCAGTCGCCCTACGTCGAAGCCGACGAAGTTGACCATCGGCGTCCCCATCGTGAAGCCGTGCACGCAGACCAGCCACGGGCGAGGCTCGCCCTCGTGCTCCAGAACGAACGCGTGCTGACGCGCGTTGTGCTCCTTGGCCAGCCACTCATCGCCGCCGGGCTCCCCGCTCCGGGGACGGAACCCGCTATCGAACTCCAGGTGGCGATACGGCTGCCGGCTAGCGCCGTACCACGCGGTCTCGTCGCGCAGCGACCACTCGCGCGGCTCCGACGGCTGCTGATGGTAGCCGAGAGGGCTCTGAAGCCACCCACCCTCGTCGAGAAAGGCGTGCATTCTCTCGACGTCCTGGTTGGCCTTGCGGATCTGCTCCGGCGCCGGCACCCCGGTGAGTAAGTTCACGAGGAGCCCGAAGGTCTGGTCCATCACAGACTCGCCGACGAGACGCATCGAGGCCTCGACCGGAGGGACGTCCGTCCATTGCGACGCCCCCGTGTACGCCGCCCAACTCTCCGATACGAAGGAGGCGACCGGTTGACCCGAGACGGTTACGAGGCGGAGTAGATCCAAGCAGACCTCCTTGGGGCCCCGAGCCCGGGACCCAGGTCGGTGCTACGCTCATGACGCACCGCATGCAAGAGATTCCGTGAGGCTTTGTCAGCTCGCAGACCGTGTCTACTCCCCAGTGGGAAGCCGCAAGAGACCTCTATCCCCTGATCGACCGCAACGCGGCCGACACCACGGGGACCTCGATCGCTGCCAAAACCGTCGAAGCCATCCAGCGGGCGGATCTCTACGGCGTCATGACGCCTCGCGAGCTGGGAGGCGCCGAGTTGTCCATCCCCGATGCGATCGACGTATTCGCCGAGCTATCCCGGGCCGATGGCTCCGTTGGCTGGTGCGTGATGGCCGGCGCCATTCTGGTCTCGTACTTCGGGGCCTACGGCGACCAGAGCCTGATCGACGAGATGTTCGGCTCCGGCATCCCGATCGGTGCCGGCCAATTCGCACCCAACGGCACTGGGACGTCCTCGGCCTCCAGGCCACATCGAGCTTCGATTACGAAGTGAAGGAGGTGCGCGTCCCGCGCGGTGCCACGTTCCCGTTCTTCGGCCCCACGCGCCAGCGTGGGGGACCGACGTCCGACCTGGCACGGGACCTCCTCGGCTAGCGCGGCACGCAGATCCGACGAGGCAATCCGAGAACGAAGTCGTGTGGCGCGGGACGCTCGCGGCGCCCTATGGCAGACCGCCGAGCAGACGCCCGGAGATCTTCAAGCCCAGTTTCGACATCGCCGATGAACGCAGCATAGAGGCAGGCTCGGCGTCGGCTGGGTGAATCCGCAAAGTGCGCTGGACGATAGGTAGAAAGCTCGCAGCATCTTTCGCCGCGATGGTGATCCTCACCGCCGCGGTCGGAGTGGTGTTCTGGCGGGCAATGCGTCAGGTCGAGGTGAGCCAGGACCACATCGTGGAGCTCAACGCACCCGCGGTGACCGCGAGTCTCACCCTCGAGAACGAGATTCGTCGCTCGGTCACCGCAGTTCGAAGCTACATGCTGCTCGGCAAGGAACAGCTCCTGCGTGAACAGGGCGAAGCCTGGGAGCGGATTCAGGTCCAGATGCGGCGGCTTGCAGCGCTGTCGTCATCCGAAGCGTTCTCGCGCACCGACCAGGAACGACTCGAATCCGCCGAGGAGGTCCTCGGCGAGTTGCACACCGTGCAGGACGCCATCGTGCGCATGGCTCACACCGCCGAGAACAAGCCGGCGGAGGATCTCCTCCACGAGGAAGCCGAACCCCTCGCGGCCGAGATGCATCACTATCTGTGGCGAATGATCGAGGTCGAGAAGGGGCTCGCCGCGACCCCCGACCGCAAGCGCTTGCTCGCGACGTTGACAGATTCCCAACACTCGCTCGGCATGGCGACCGCCGCGCTCCGCCAGTTCGTGTTCTCTGCCCACCCCAGGTCCGCGGATGAATTCGAGGCGCACTGGGAAGTGAATTCTCTGGCGCTCGCAAAGCTCGAACGCGCGCTCGCCAAGGAGGTCTTGGCCGCCGAGCAAATCCGACAGTTCATCGACTACCGGCAGGTGCGCGATGCCTTCGACCCCATGGGCGCGAAGATCATCGAGCTGCGCCAATCGCGTCAGTGGAATCGCGCCCAGGCGATGCTCATTGACGAGGGAGTACCTCGCGCCGACGAAGCCATCCGCCTCTTGAACGCCCTCGTGGAAAGCCAGGGGGCCGCGATGCAGACCACGGGCGAGCGCATGGTCGTCCAGGGGCACACCCTGCGTTCGGTCGTTCTGGCCACGGTGGCCATCGGAATGATCCTCGGAGCGCTCCTCGCCTACGTCATTCCGCGGAACCTCACGCGAGCAATCGACGAACTCGTCGTCACGGCCGGCGCCCTTGCGGCCGGGGACACGGGCCGCAGCGCCAAAGTGACGAGCCGCGATGAGCTCGGCGATCTCGCGACGGCCCTCAATGAGGCGGTTCGGTTGGTGAGCGATCGAACCGAGAAACTCGAGGGAGCTCGCGAGGAGGCCGAGTCGGCGGCACGCCACAAATCGGAGTTCCTGGCGTGCATGAGCCACGAGATCCGTACCCCGATGAACGGCGTGATCGGCATGACCGGGCTCCTGCTCGACACGCCGCTGTCCAAAGAACAGAGCAGCTTCACCGAGACGATCCGTGCGAGCGGCGAGCAGTTGCTCACGATCATCAACGACATCCTCGATTTCTCCAAGATCGAGGCCGGGCGCATCGAACTCGAACAGCAGCCGTTCGACCTGCAACAAGCAGTGTCCGAGTCGGTCGACCTCCTGGCCTTGAAGGCCAGTGAGAAGAACCTGGAGCTGACGTACTCCTTCGGCGATGAGGTTCCCCGCGGCATCATCGGCGACGTCACTCGGCTGCGACAGATCCTCGTCAACCTGCTCTCGAATGCGGTGAAGTTCACCGAGCGAGGAGAGATCGAGGTCGAGGTCCTACTACTGCAACGCGAGGGCACACGATGCCAACTGCAGCTCTCCGTACGCGACACCGGCATCGGCATCCCAGGGGACCGTCGGGATCGCCTGTTCCAATCCTTCAGTCAGGTGGACGCATCCACCACGCGGAAGTACGGCGGCACGGGACTCGGTCTCGCAATCTCCAAGCGGTTCAGCGAGATGATGGGTGGCGGCATGTGGGTGGACAGCGTCGAGGGGGAAGGGTCGACGTTTCACTTCACACTCTTCGCGGACGCACCGACGAGCTTCGAGGTTCAGCAAGTCGCCAATCCTTCCGCCCTGGACGGGCGGCGCGTCCTGATCGTCGACGACAACGAGACCAATCGATTCATCCTAGCGCGGCAGACCGTGTCGTGGGGAATGGAAGCCGACCTCGCGTCGTCGGGCAGAGAGGCGCTGGAGCGGATCGACCGTGGTGAACCGTTCGACCTCGCGATCCTCGACATGCAGATGCCCGGGATGGATGGAATCGGTCTCGCCCGCGAGATCCGCAAGCGACCGACGGCTGAGAAGATGCCCTTGCTCCTGCTCAGCTCCGCCGCGACCACGGTGCCCCGCGAGAGCCTCACCGAGGAGCGCGACGGCGGGCTCGCGCTCTTTTCGGCGATCCTGACGAAGCCGACCCGCCCCGACCAACTCCGCGCGTCACTCGCCATGATCTACACGGGTGCCGACCCCATGCCGGAAAAGCGGCGCACCGGGATCGACGCCGGAATGGCCCAGCGAGTCCCGCTGCGGATTCTGCTCGCCGAGGACAACCAGATCAATCAAAAGGTCGCCCTCAAAATGCTAGAAAAGATGGGCTACCGCGCCGACCTCGCAGCGAACGGCCTCGAGGTGATTCAAGCACTCGAACGCCAACCGTACGACGTCATCTTGATGGACGTGCAGATGCCCGAGATGGACGGTCTCGAGGCGAGCCGACAGATCCGCTCACGTCTGCCCCAGGAGATCCGCCCCCGCATCATCGCGATGACGGCGAACGCCATGGATGAGGACCGCGACATGTGCCTCGCGGCAGGAATGGACGACTTCGTGAGCAAGCCCGTCGCACCGCGCTTTCTGGCGGGGGCGCTCGCACGGTGCGGGCTCCCGACCAGCGAGCGGCCCCACGAAAAGCCCGCTGCGATCGGCCGGCGCGCGGACGGTCCCGCGCGCCGGCCCGCCTGACACGAGGTTCGCCCTGCGCCTTCGACGACTCCCGATGCCCATGCTAGGGGCAAGACGCGTGAAGGAGCACCCCATGCCTCCGTTTGCGTCCTTCTCCGTCGCGGCGCTTCTCGTGATCGCGATCTTGGGCGGCGGCTGTCGCGAGCAACCGACGACCGTCCTCGAACCGGTCGTGCGGCTCACGAAGGAGAGCCGTCGACTGAGGCAGACGAACGTGCCGGAACGCTGCCGGGTTGGCGACGAATTTCGTCCGAGCTTCGGCTGCCCGCCGTTCATTTTCATGAGCGCCACGCTCGACAAGGGCAAGAAGAGTTGGCGCCGCGTGCGACTGGTCGCGCAGCCTCCCGAGCACCTCCAGGGCAAGAAGATCCTGACCATTCCCACTCTGACCCTTGGGCCGAACGCCACGCCGATCTACTTGCCGCTCACGGTCCTTCCCAAGGTGCAGCGAACGCTCGCATTGAACCTACCCTTCGACGCACACCAGCTGACCGAGAAGTCCCGTGCTCAGATCCGCGCACACGTCCTCGAGCCGACGCAACGCAAGTTCGCAACGAACGCCGTCGCCATACCGTCCAACGCCGAGCTCAGGGTCGGTCTGGCCGTCTCCGAGTTTGCCGAGCAAAGTGGCGCCGGAGCAACCGAGTTCCTTCTCGAAGCCGAGTGGGACGGGGGGGCGCGCGAACTCTTGAGGGAGACGCTGCCTCCGAGCGCGGGCGGCGCCTGGCACGATCGACGGATCAATCTCGCAGATCTCGCCGGGCGCCAGGTGAGCTTCCGCTTCACGACCTCTGCAGGCGGAAACGAAGGGCTCCCGCATTCCTCGACCGCGTTCCCCCTTTGGGGCAACCCCGAGATTCTCACACCGAAACCACGAGACGGACGCCGCAACGTGATCCTGATCTCGCTCGATACGGTTCGGGCCGACTACCTGGGCGGGAAGACCGTGCGCGGAGCACAGGTCGCGCCGTGGTTCGACAAGCTATCGACCGAAGGCTCTCGCTTCACGCAGGCCGTATCGACGTTCAGCTCCACCTCGGCGTCGCACATGAGCCTCTTCACGGGCCACTACCCGGCCACCCACAACGTACGCTTCGCAACACACCAGCTCGCCGATCGAATCACCACCCTACCGCAAGTGCTCGCCCGCGCAGGCTACTCGACCGGAGCAGTCACCGAGAACGCAATGATCCTGTCGTCCTCCGGCTTTTCGCGTGGCTTCGATTCGTACCGAGAGAACCGGGGCAGCTTGAAGGTCACGGGTTCGATCGATCGAACGTTCGCCGACGGCATCCAGTGGGTCGAAGGTCACCAGGACGACCTCTTCTTCCTGTTCCTCCACACCTACGAAGCGCACTCCCCGTATGCACCGAAGCCCGAAGCGCTCGCCGCCATTCCCGAGGTCGACCCCGAGGGCCTCAGCGAGGAAGACGTGCGTTGGGAGAAGACCAGGCGCGCCTACGCGGCCGAGATCCACTACACCGACGGCGCACTCGAACGCCTGTTCTCCGAACTGAAGCGACTCGACCTTCTTGGTGAGACCTTGATCGTGATCACGGCGGATCACGGAGACGAGTTCGGCGAGCATGGCCGGCTTGGGCACGCAAAAACGGTCTACGACGAGGTTCTCCGCGTGCCCCTGCTCTTCTGGGACCCCGACCGGATTCCGCAGGGCCGGGTCGTCGACGAGCTCGTCTCGCTCGTGGACGTCGCACCGACGATCCTCGAACTCGTCGACGTACCGCTCCCCGTCGGCATTCCCGGCCGGAGCCTGGTCTCGGCAATGCGCGGGGATCCGCTCGCCGGTGACGGGGTGCGCTTCGCCGAGGGGCTGAACGAGAAGATCCGCTGGGTAACCGCGCGGACGGCCACCCACAAGTGGATCTGGTCCGACGATGGGCAGGAGCTACGCGCCTACGACCTACGGACCGATCCCGGGGAACAGAGCCCCATCGACGACCCCGAGCTGATCACCCAAGGGCATACCTTCGTCGAGGCCTACCTCGCGCAGGACGACCGGCCGGAAAAGAGCACCAGCCAGAGATCCAACGACGAGCCAGACGAGACCCCGGAACGCGTTCTCGACGAAACCACCCGCCGAAAGCTCGAGGCGCTGGGCTACGTCGAGTGACCCTCCTCACCACCAAAGAGATGGCCCGTTTCGTCGCTCGCGGACACCTGCGTTTCGATGCACTCGTCCCGATCGATCTCAACGAACGTGTCGTCGAGGAACTCGAGGCACTCACGCGAGACCGCTGGCGTCCCGATGGAGCGACCAAGCCTCCCGCCACCGGGACGCCCCTGTCGGCATGCTACCCGTCGCCGTCGGTTCTCGGCGAGATCCTGCGCCTGCCCCGCGTCCAAGGAATCATCCGCTCCCTCGTCGGACGAGAGCCGGTCTTCGATCACGACTTCGTCCACCTTCGTGAAGCGGGGGACCTCTGGGAGCAGCCCCTCCACGCCGACGCCATCATCGACCCCACGCAGTTCGCCTTCGATGTACAGCTCTTCTACTTCCCCCACGAGCTCGCGACCGGAGAAGGTGGGACCCGGTTCGTACCCGGCACGCACCTCCGACGCGTGAACGAGCTCGAGGTCGGTCGGTACCAACACTTGCTCGGAGAAGAGCACGTCTGCTGTCCCGCTGGCACGATCGTCGTGTTTCACCAGGGACTGTGGCACGCGGGCCAACCCAACCGGTCGGACCGGCGCCGATGGATGTACAAGATCCGCTTGAACGCCACCGAACGCCAACTCCAGCTCTGGAACACGGACGATCTCGCCACGCTTCACAATGGGCCCGACGACCACATCTTCGCACGCTTCGCCGACGACTCCGTCGCGAAGCAGTTTCGCCACAAGGAGAAGTGGTGCGACAATGCCGACTACCGACTCGAGCAGGTTCAGCGCGCGCGCCTGTGGCGTTACCTCACCGGCGATGAGACGTTCGACGTCGACTACTACCTCACCCGCGTCGAGCGCCATCGCCGGCTCGAGTCCCCGTCATGAGCGTCGTTCGTCAGCAGGTCCTCTATCTTTGGCTCGACACCTCGTCCCTCGACGGCCGCGTTCTAGGCTGGGCGTTTCATGACGGAGCCAGCGGTCGTGGGCCCACGCCCCCCGCGCAGGAACCGCCCTACGCAACTGGAGTCAGCGCGCTGGGAGATGGCTGGTGCCTCCTCCAGTCGTCCCAACTCATCCCGTCCCACCCCGGCATGGAGCACACGACCTCGTTCCTAAAGCACGAGTTCGTGTTCGAGCGTCGGGTCGAGCTCACCTAGGCGAACCCGACCCGACGACCGAGGGTGATCAGACGTAGGTGCTGCCCTTCATGCCCGTGTCGATATCCTGGCGAATCTTCACGTTCACGAGCGCCGGCTTGCCCGAGGCGAAGGCGCGCTCCAGCGCTGGGCGAATCTCATCGGGGTCTTCCACGTATTCTCCGTGGCCCCCCATCGCCTCGACGATCTTGTCGTAGCGGGTGTAGTTGAGCAGCGTCGCAACCTTGCGGTCGGCGCCGAACAGGGCAACCTGCGGGCGCAACATCTGCCCCCAAGCCGCATCGTTCCCCACGATACCGACGATCGGTAGGTTGTGCCGAACCGCCGTGTCGTACTCCATCCCGTTGAAGCCAAAGGAGCCGTCGCCGTAGATGATGAGAACCTTCTTGCCGGGATTGGCGAGCTGCGCCGCGAGAGCGAATGGCATCCCCACACCCAGCGTCCCAAGCGGGCCCGGATCCATCCATGCGCCTTCCCGCATCACCGGGACCACCTTCGACGCCTGCGCCACGATGTCGCCCCCGTCGCCGATCAGGATCGTGTCCTTGTCGACGAAGTCACGGATCTCCTTGCACATGCGAAGGGGGTCGATCGGCACTTCCTTCGAATTGAGCTGCGACTCGAACGCGGCTGCAAGTGAATTCTCCTTCTCCCGCAGCGAGTCACGCCACCCGGTAAACTTGAGCGACGGAGACTTCTCGGCGAGCTTCTCGCGCAACTGCTCGAGTGAAACACCGAGATCACCCACCAGCGCCGCATCTGCCGAACGGTTGTGACCCACCAGAGTTCCATCGACCTCAAACTGAACGATCTTCGCGTCGGCCGGGATGGTCTGGCCAAAGCGCAACCGGAAATCGAGAACGGATCCGGCGAGAATGAAGACGTCGCACCGGGTCATTGCATCCTTGCGCACCTGTGTGAACAAGTTCGGCGAGTCGTAGGGAATCTGCCCCCTGCCCATACCATTCACGAACGACGGCATGTCGAGGTGATCGATCAGCTCATTGAGCTGCTTCGCCGCCTGACACCACTTGATGCTCGTTCCCGCCAAGAGCACCGGCTGCTTCGCGGCCGCGATGATGTCGGCCGCGGCCGCGACGTCCACAGCCGGAGGGGCGACCTTCGGTCGTTCGGTGCTGATCTTCGGCATCTGGAACTCGCCATCGACCGCGCCGCTGAAGACGTCCATCGGAATCTCGAGAAATGCCGGCCCCGGCATGCCCGAGATCGCGTGACGAATCGCGATCGAGATGTACTCCGGGATGCGCTTGGTGTCGTAGCAGGCGTCTGCCCACTTCGTGATCGGCTTCATCAGCGAGACGTGGTCCATCTCCTGAAGGGAGCCCCGACGAAGGTTCGCGAACGGGCCCTGCCCCCCGATCACCAGGATCGGGCTATTCGCTCGCCAGGCGTTGGCTACGCCGGTCACGCCATCGGTCACACCGGGACCTGCGGTGAGGACCGCCACGCCGATCTTGCCGGGATTCACGCGGCTCCACGCGTCGGCGGCATGCACGGCCGCCTGCTCGTGGCGGACATCGATGACCTGGATCCCTTCGTCGAGGCAACCGTCGTAGATGGCCATCACATGGCCACCGCTCAACGTGAAGATGACCTCTACGCCTGCCTCTTTCAGTGCTCGCGCCGCGAGCTTTCCGCCGTGAGTCGTCATGAATTCGTCACTCCTTTATGGGTGCGGGTAACAAGCGATCCCGGACGGGGGAAGATGCAGCGAGATCGGAGCGGATTCGCCTCTTGACCGCAGCGAGCGCGTCGCAGGACAATACCTGCCAAAGAGGACACGACATGCCTGCGATGGACATCCTTCTGGCCTGCACGACCTGCGCCGCCCTGCTCGTCTTCGACGGGTACATGATCCGCCGCGTACGCGCGGAGATACGCACCCCCTCCGGCCGTTGACCTCGCGGCACATGCTGTAGCGACCACCCCTGAGCCCGCACACGCCTCGCCCCGCGCACACGCCCGTGCGGGTACGGTCTAGCTTCGAGGCGCCGAGTTCCCGTAGACTCCGTGGAGGAACATTCACCGTGGGAGGGGAGTTCCAGGATGTCTTGGAGATTGAAGCGCAGGCTCGCGTTCGGGGGTACCCTCGGGGCCCTCTTGCTCATTGCCACCATCGATGCGCGCGCTCAGAGCGTTACGTTCACACCGATCGCCGACGGCCTATCCCAGATCACCGACATCGCCCACGCAGGCGACAGCCGACTGTTCGTCGCGCAGCAGTCGGGAGAGATTCGCATCGTGCAGAGCAACGGGACCGTCCTCCCGACGCCGTTTCTCAACCTGAGCGGCATCATCTCGACCGCCTCCGAGCGCGGACTGCTCGGCCTCGCATTCCACCCCGACTACACGACCAACGGTTACTTTTACGTCAACTACACTGCCAGCGGCAGTGGTACCACGGTCGTGGCGCGATACACGGTATCCGGCAACCCCAACGTCGCCGATGTCGGAAGCGCCCTGGTGATTCTCACGCAGAGCCAAACCTTCCCGAATCACAACGGAGGTGACCTGAACTTCGGCCCCGCGGACGGATATCTCTACATCGGCTTCGGTGATGGCGGGAACGGGTGCGACCCCTTGGATGACGCACAGGACCCAACGACCTTCCTGGGCAAGATGCTGCGGATCGACGTCGACGGCGGAGCCCCGTATGCCATTCCTCCGTCCAACCCCTTCGTGGGCATACCCGGGGTGCTCGATGAGATCTGGGCCCAGGGCCTGCGCAACCCATGGCGTTTCAGCTTCGACAGTCAGGCTCCGCATGACATGTGGATCGGCGACGTGGGGCAGACCGCCCGCGAAGAGATCGATTTCCAGCCGGGCGGCAGTGCGGGAGGCGAGAACTACGGCTGGGATTGCCGAGAAGGATTCGGGAGCTCGGCGTTGTCCGGCTGCAGCACGACGGCCGCTTGTCCGCCCGCGGCCAACACCAACCCCGTGCATGACTACGACCGCAGCGGAGGTCGTTGTTCGGTCACCGGTGGCTACGTCTATCGGGGTGCGATGCACCCCGGCTTCGTCGGCGAGTACTTCTTTTCCGATCTGTGTTCGAGAGACCTGTACGGCCTGCGCGACGACGGCGCAGGCGGCTTCACCCTCACCACCTACACCACAAGAGTACCGTCGGCCGCCCGTACGTTCGGCAGCGACGTGAACGGCGAGATCTACATCGGCACGTCGAGTCGGATCTACCGACTCGATGGTTCGTCGCCACCCGTTACGAGCTGCCCGACCTCTCCGGATCCCACGTGCGACCTGCCGCTCAAGTCGGTACTGACCCTTCGCGACTCACCACCCGCAGGAGTCAGCGACAAGGACAAGATCATCTGGAAGTCCGCCAAGGGCCCGATCGAACCACAGGCAGGCTTCGGCATCGCGACGGGGAACACGTCCTACGCCTGGTGCCTCTACGCAGGCCCATCCTCCGCGCTGATCGCGGAGGCGGGTGTCGCGGGCGGCAGCGGCTGGAGCGCGGTCGGCACGAGCGGCTTCAAGTTCACCGACAAATCGGGCACGCAAGCCGGCACGAACAAGATCGCGCTCCGCGGAAACGTGGCCCTCCCGCGCACGAGACTTCAGTGGAAGGGAAAGGGAAGCAACCTGCAGATGCCGAGCCTGCCGCTCTCTGGGGCCGATGACGTGTCGGTCCGCATCCACAACTCGGAGAATTCGAACTGCTGGGGCGCCGACTTCGGCCCCAGCACGACGAGGAAGAACGAGGCGACGATCTTTCGGGCCAAGATCCCGTAGGCGGGGAGGTGGCTGAAGGGCGGTCCCGGCTCGGAGACCTCCCGGTCTTCCCACCAGCTGTCTATCTCGCCCTGGTTCTCGGCAAGCCATCGGAGCCTTCGGACTCGGCCGCCGGACACGGCAGTCGAAGCCGAAAGTGCGAGCCCTGCCCGAGCTGGCTCTCCACATCGATGGTCGCCCCGAGCTGCTCGGCGAGCCGCCGAACGATATAGAGACCGAGGCCGACACCCTCTCGTGACTGATCGAGCTCCCCCGGAACCTGTTGGAACATCTCGAAGATCCCGTCGAGATTGCCACCGTCGATTCCTTCGCCGGTGTCGCGCACCGAAACCTCGTAAGCATCGGCGAGTCGTCCCGCGACCACGTCGACGCTCCCCTCGCTCGTGAACTTCAGGGCGTTCGTGATGAGGTTCTTCACAATGACCTTCAGCTTCCGCCGGTCGGTCGAAAGCACGGCCGCCCCCGCTCCGACCCTCCACGTCAACCCGACCGCATCGGGGCGTGGGAGCGCACCGAACTCGTCGCGCAACTCATCCATCAAGTCGCCAATACGGAGTGGCTCGAACTCCGGCTCGTCCCGGCCCGATTCGAGGCGATTCAGGTCCAGAGTCGCTTCGATGAGGTCCAACAGCTCCGCCGCGGCGAAGCGAACCTTGCGGACGACCTCATCGCGAGGGGCTTCGGCATCATCGAGCATCTCGGTGTAGCCGAGGATCACGTGGAGCGGCGTGCGTAGCTCGTGCGACATCGTCGACACGAACTCCGACTTCACGCGATTCGCCTTCTGGAGGTCGTCGACCAATCGCGCGTTGGCGAGCGCGATCGCGGTCTGGTTGGCGATCCCGTGTACGAGCTCACGCTGCTCGATCGTGAAAGGAAGCGATTTGCGCGTTCGAACGAAGTTGAGCCACCCGAGGATCTCACCCTTGCGCGTCATCGGCGCGATCAAGAGGTGCTCAACGCCCCCGCTCTGGAGCAAGGGTTCGAGAACTCGCACCCGTGCGTCGCCTGGCAGCTGGAGGACCCGACCTTCACCGAGCGCAGCAAGCAGCTCTGGGAACGGTGCGAACTCGAGACCGAGCGCGCTGCGTTCCGAGTCGGACTCCCCCGCATCAATTGCCGCGATCCGAATGACCGAGCGCTCGGCGTCGTAGAGCTGCAGATCCACGGAGTCACATGCCAGTAGGGGACGAGCCAACCGCACGACCCGGTCCACGAGCGCGGAGACGTCCGGCGTCGAGTTCAGCTCGCGCCCAACATCGAGCAACAACGCGCGGTCGCGAGCCAGCAACCGCGCTTGTTCGCGCTCGGCGAAGGCGAGCCGACGATAGCGATCGAGGAACAAGGCCCCGAAGACGGAAAGAAAAGCCGCGACGCCGTAGAGCAGCACCACCTCGGCCACGCGGCTCGAGGGGAGCGTCTTCATGGGAAAGATGAGAAAGAGCCAGGCGAGGAGGACCACCCCGAGCACCGCCTGCGGCCGCGCGCCCCAAGGGAAGAACAAGGCCGCGGCGATCACGCACACGATCAGATAGCCGACGAACAGTTCGAGCTTCGCCACGGCCATCGGAAGGGTGAACGGCAGGCAGAGAGCAAGGAGAACCAAGAACGACCCGGCGAGCAGATCAGACCGGCGGTGCGCCCAACTCTGCCCCGCCACCCAGTACATCACCGCGCAGATCGCGAGTTGGAGCCCGACGCCGACGAACCAACCGACGGTCCAGCTTGGCTCGAGAAGCGGGCTCACGAGCAGTGCGACGCCGATCGCCCCGGCGGCACACAGCGACGTCACGCGGAGTCGCGACAGCACGGTCGCGCGGCGATCGTCCAGATACCCCGGAGGAACTTCCGGTCGGCCGCGGCGTGTCGCTCCCTGCTCTCGCCCCATGCGCGACATCGATGCGCATCCTAGACTCGACCTACGGCTCTCCTCAAGCGGTACCTTCAATCGGGGGGCTCTTCCTCGGGGGGCGGCGGCCCATAAACGTACTGCCCGTAGTCGGGATGCTGGTACCAACCAGACGAAGCGTGGGTGCCGCCATCCACGTGCAGAGTTTCGCCGGTCAAGTATCGAGACATCTCCGACGCCAAGAAAATAGCAGCTCCCGCGAGATCCGACGGATCGCCCAGCCGTCCCATCGGCACTGTTCGCGTGGCCCGCTGCAGGCTCTCCTTGGTCATGAGGGCCTCCAGCCCCTCGGTCACGCAGATGTCCGGCGCGAGTGCATTGACCCGGATGCCGTGAGGTGCGAGCTCCAGGGCGAGCGTTTTCGTGAAATTGATCGCGCCGGCTTTCGCCGCGGCGTAGGTCGCGTACAGCGGTGCCGCCCGGACCCCTTCGATCGACACGACGTTGATCATGGCTCCCCCATCCCCCTGCTCCACCATTCGACGGCCGACGTGCTGCGTGCAGTGGTAGATGTGCTTCAGGTTGGCCCGATGCAGAGCATCCCAACCCTTCTCGCTGGTCTCGAGGAAGGGAGCCGCGAAGACGCCCCCGGCATTGTTCACGAGGATGTCGATCCGTCCGAAGTGCTCGCACGTGGCGGCGACCGCCGTCTCGACGGCTTCTCCATCCCGAACGTCGACGGTCAGGCCCAAGACCTCGGCGCCCGTCGAACCGATCTCCTCCGCCGCCGTCGCAACCCGGGCTTCATCGCGCTCGAACAAGACGACGCGAGCTCCGAACGCCGCAAAGCCGTCTGCAATTCCCCGCCCGATGCCCGCTCCCCCGCCGGTCACCACGGCAACCTTTCCCGTCAACAGTATGCAGCTCGGATCCATTCCCCGCCCCCCCTGCTCCGGCGCAGTATCCGATCGGCGTCCGCCCCGGCAACTCACGCGCCGAACGGCGTGAAGCTGATGGGGATCCCCCTCCGACCTCGCAGTCTAGGCGACTCCCCGCGTAGCGTCGACCGGTGCCGACGCCGCTCGGATTTCGGCCTAGACAACGGCAGCGCAGATCCCTAGCCTAATCTGAACAAACGCTCGTTTGGCTCCGAAAAGCCCCAATACTACGAGGCCCTCATCATGTCCTTGCGCCGACTCTCCCTGCTCACTGCCGCTCTGGTCCTGAGCTCCACCACCGCGTTCGGTGCGACGATTCCGATGACTGGCGGGAGAGCTGCGGTCTTCCGCTCGACGCCCTTCGCCTTCAAGAACAAGGCGACCATCAAGTTCGTGAAAGACGCCGCGATCGCGCCGCTCGTCCGGCCGATCGACTGTCCCGCCTCAACGCCAACTCTGCGGATCAAAGCCAGCAACGGCTACGACTCCGGTGCGATCGACCTCCCCTGCGGGAAGTGGACGACCACGAACAGCGGCTACAAGTACAAGGACACGCTTGCCGCTTCGGGCGGCGTGAAGACCATCGTCTACGCGAATACGAAGCTCATCGTGAAGCTCAAGGGCGACCAGTACCCGGCGCTCGTCGGGCCGATCGACGCGCCGACCTACGTCGAGATGAGCCTCGACACCGGGTCTGGCGAGTACTGCGGGCGGTTCGAGAGCTTCAAGAAGAACCTCGCAACGAAGGTGCAGGCCAACAAGGGCTCCGTCGCGTGCATCCCGGAGGAGACCTCGTGTCCCGCCGGACTCACCTGTGCCGCGTACAACGTCGTCCCCGGTCCCGGCGATCTGTTGCCCATCGACGACGGCTCCTCCACGTGGCTTCGCGTGTTCGACTTCACCGGCGCTAGCCTGTTCGGCAACGCAACGAACGGCGCGTTCGGACCAAGCCCGATCCAGCTGGCCAAGGGCACGGAGAACGGCAGTGGCGTCGCGCCGCTCGAGTTCGTCGGCCCGGCGTACCTCGGCGCGAACTTCCTCGACCTCGCACAGGGCCTGGGCACCACCGGAACGATCTGCCTGAAGATCCAGCAGGATCCGTCCAATACCGGCTGGGTCGATTGCGACGGCGGGACCGACGCCACGGTAGACTTGAGCGTCGATTCGAACGGCGCCGGCGCGGCCGACCCCGCAGTACTCACCGTTGCTGGGGGCGCCGCGGCGAGCCCCGCGGGCGAGACTGTCGTACGCGTTCTCCTGCAGTTCGCGATCGACTCCCAGAACGACGCGGATTGCTCCGCGCTGAGCTACCTCGGCACGCCATCGATCGCGACCGCGTTCACGAGCGGCCAAGCGACGAGCACGATCACCGACGACTGGATCAACGGCGCTCCCGGCGCCGCGACGAACACCATCTCCCTGAGCGGCGTACCGCTGGTCTGCGGAATGTGGGGTGCACCGAGCGGCCCCACGTCGAGCCTGACGGCGCCGCTGTACGGAATGGACTTCCTCGCGCCCATCGTGAGCCAGGTGGTCGACGTCTCGCAGGTTTTCCGCCTGGAGCTCGCGCCGACCAATCTTGCGGGCGAGCCGACGCCGACGCCAAGCCCAGGCGATCCCACCCCGACTCCGACGCCGGATCCCACCCCAACCCCGGATCTGACACCGACACCGACACCGGATCCCACCCCGACTCCGGAACCCACACCCACGCCGATGCCGACGGCAACGACCGTGCCGGCATCGATCGACGCCCTGACCGTCACAGACAACACCTCGAACTACGGCCCCGATTACCAGGCCTTCGGCAACTGCTACGAGCAGGTGAAGAC
>JAJCZO010000236.1 GCA_029262355.1 Deltaproteobacteria bacterium | reverse complement strand
CCCATTCGTCACCTCCTGGACCGCTCCAAGTGCTTCCGGCTGGAGCGACATTTTGCCGGCCGGGGTTTCCCACCCCGGGGGGACGCGTGCGCCTTGCAAGGCACACGTACCAACGATCGTTGAGGGCCAGCGGGGGGCCAGAGAAACTGGTCGACCATGTGTGGGACGGAAGCCCACAGGACGTTGGTCTCGAGGACTACTCCGAGGGCGACACATTCGGGGATGTACCTCCTTTGCCTTCGGTTGATCTCGAGGGCCGGATCCCGGCTGCCCCAGCGATCGAGTTCTCCGAGGCCGACGGAAATACCAAGAACGGCCACGACGGGTGATGCGGGAATGGGATCGAGATCTCGAACACCATCCCAGCGCGGAGAGGGAACATCGACCCCTTCTCCTCCATCCTCTGGAGCTGCAGGGATCGCGCCACCTGGGCCCGGGATCCTGGCCCTGCCCTGCGTCCGCGTTTCACCGAAGACGGCTCGGAAATCGGGTGGGCCGAGTTTCTGGACTCTAGGCGGTGGCAGTTCACTACCCGCTGTGGGAAATGGAGCCCGCATCATGACGCGTAGACAGACAACCCGGGGCCGGAAAGGCCCGACGAAGTCCACGGGCATCGAGTGGATCGGCGGCACCGTCTCGATGCCGGCCTACGTCACCGGGGAAGGTGAGCCGTACCGCCCCGAGGCGCTGTTCTGGATGGGGGCTGACGGCGCGATTTTGGGCTCGACAGTGGCCAAGCCCGGCGCGCTCTTGCCCATGGCCAGCGAGAGCTTGCAGAGCACCATCACGCAGCCGATGTACGGCAGGCCGCACAGCCCGACGCGGGTGCGAGTGGCGTCGGCTGAGCTGGCCGACACCCTACGCGCCGGGCATCCGGCGCTCGACGTGGTCTGCGCGCCGACACCCGAGCTGGACGAGATGCTGGCGTTGATGCGGGAGAAGATGGGTGAGGACGGCGCGACCAAGCAGTCCTACCTCTCACCCGAGATCGAACCCGACGCCATGGCGTCGTTCTTCAGGGCGGCGGCTTCGCTGTTCCGGGCCAAGCCGTGGAAGCTGGTGCCCGATGACCAGAGCCTCTTCTCGGTCACGATCGAGCAGCTCGGCGTACGAGATGCCGCGATGTCGGTCATCGGTCAGATGGGACAGAGCTTCGGGCTCATCCTGTTCTCGGGCCTCGACGACTTCGAAGCCTATCTCGGGGCGGCCGATGTCATCGAGATGGGAGAGGAGCCGGAGATGCCGCCGCACTTCGCCTTGAACTTCGAGCGCGGCGCGGAGCTCGCGTCGGAGCTGCGCAAGGAGATCGCCGAGCACCACTGGGAAGTCGCAGGCGCAAACGCCTATCCATGGCTAGTCGCCGTCGATGAGGACCTGGTGGCGCGTCCGCCGACCGGCAAGGAAGTCACCACGGCCGAGGCCATCGCCCTCTCTCTCACCAACATGATGGTCGAGACGAAGGCGCTGCGGGCGGCGTGGGACGGCGGTGAGCCGACATCCCGCACCCTGTCGGTGACCACCCACCATGGCGAGATCGAGGTCACTCTCTGCGCGCCCTACATGCGTGCGCCCATCGAGTTCGCCCCGTCCCATGACATCCTCGCCGACCTCGCCGCGCTTGCCCGGGATCACGACGAGGTCGACCCCGCCGCACGCGAAGCCCTCGAGGACGAGCTGGTGCGCCGCTTCGCTGCCTCGCCCGAGGCGAAGGACCTCGAGGAGATCCACGCCTGCCAATTCGTGATGGATCTGGCCGCGAACTACTTCGGCCAGACCATCGCCACACTCGGGGCCTCTGACCTGCGCGAAGTCCTCTTCGAGCTCATCCCGCGCAAGGTGAGCATTGAGGCCTCGGAGGCACGTTGGATCGTCGAGGAAACCCGTGCCTTCTACACGTTCCTGAAGCGGGAGTTCGGGCTCAAGCAAGCCGACTCCTGCTTGCGCGTCGTCGGCGGCAATGCCGTCAAGAAGCTCGAGGCGGCGCTCTCCACCAGCAGCAACTTCGGCATGGCCAAGTCCCTCTTCATGGGGGGCAGTGACGCCGGCTTCGACATGCAGTCCGAAGAAGGCATCGAGGCATGGACGCAATCCATTCAGGGCAAGCCGCTGCCGCCGTCGATCCCCATTCCCGGTCTCGGCGGACCGCAGCCATCCTCCAAGAAGGCGGCAAAGGCAAAGAAGGACAATCGCAAAGCGGCCCGCAAGGCCCGCAAGAAGAACAGGTAGACATGAGCGCGCACGCTTTCGAGGCCGCGTCCTTTCCGAAAATCGGGCCGGCGCCGCCACGCCGCCTCTGGGCAGCAGCGGTTCAAGATTCCACCGAGCCACTCGCAGCAAGCAGGCAACGCACTCGACGCTACGGCCCGCCGCTCACACCGATCGGTCGCCAACCTTCCCCTATAGGCGGTCCGTCCGTTATGGGTGGCCGGTGCCCAACGAGGAGAAACTCAGAAGCGAGATTGATCGCCTATTCCAAGAGGGCCTGACGCTCGAGAAGACCGCGCGCCTCTCGAGGAACTATCGCCTACAGAAGGACGTAGCCGAGCGATTCGGAGCCGCAGCGACCCTACTGGACGAACTCCTATCCGGAACCGGCCCCGATCAACCAGTGTTCGCGATCGATCGGGCGCTGAGAGAATACTACGACTCGCAGCGGCACAAGGCTCTTTCTACCTTCTACTACGAGGATCGAGACCTCGACAACGCCGATACCGAGAACGCCCAGTCAAGCCTGTCCGTTGAGCGCGCCCTCGCGCTGATCCCCATAGCGCTAGCCTACGCGACGGACGACGAAGCGAAGACCTGGCTCGATGCGCGATCTCGGACATGGGGCTTGATGCTCAAGAACAACAAGGCCCAAGGCGCCGCAATCAAGGCAAGGCGGTATTGGGAATCGCGCGACTACCAGCGGGCATCGGACTACCACGAACAGACGGCGCGCTACGCCGAAGAGGCAGTAACCTACGCCGAGACGAACGATGTCAAGCCGGAGTTCGCCCGGGTGCTTCGCACAACTGCCCTAGTGATGCGAGCCAACAGCCTCCAAGCTGCGAGTACCATCTTCTTTGAACGGGCGGTTGAAGACCTTGACCTCGAGGACGCGATCCGCGGAATCCGCACCATGCTCGACGCGCTGAGAGCTTTCGAGGAGGCCCTGCTCGCGAACCCCGAATGGACTTAACCCAAAGACGCGCTTCCGCAGATAAGGGGACGCATCTCAGATACTCTCCGCCAGTTCCCGAGAGACTGGAAGCGCATATGCTCCGAGTTCGGCGGCGAGGATCTGGTGATCGGCGCGATGAGGCAGATCGATGGAGCCGCCCTGGCAGACGCTCGCGGCCCGAGCGAACCCACTTCTAGGCGCCCGATCCTTAGCGCCCTGACCTGGATCGGACTACCTGCCCTCGTCGCGGCTCTCGTTTGGTTTTCTGCCGACACGGACCAGACGGTCGTGTCGACCAAGAACACGGAGCTCTGTACGACTACCTGGCCCATGTGGGCCTGGAGCGCCTGGACCGACGGAGCAGGACACGAGGGGACTGGATCGACGGTAAACGCGCACCCGCCTGGGGCTGCTTACGAGGATTACATCCGGCTCAAGTCGACCCTAGCAAACAGCGCCTACTGGGTTCGTATTCCTGCGGGTTCGAAGATCGAATGCGATTTCGAGAGACCAGGTCCCGGGAAGTTCTGCTATGTGCAGGGCGCCCCGTCGTTCGCCTGTAGCCCCCCCGTAGGCGACAACAACCCGCCTTCTCAATTCAACTCGCGAGAGAAGTCGATCCCATAGCGATCTGAAGCAACGCTTGCTCGCTCTACTTCTATGGGACGACCCGAATCACGCAACCCGTCCTGTCCGGAAACTCGGCCGGCGGCGTCACGCCGCTTCTCTGTAGGAATGGTTCAGTACCCCGCCCAACCGTTGGCGACGCCGAATCCGCCCATCAACGGGCGTCGTCTCTTCCTGTTTGATGATCGCGCTCCCAAGTCCCTGATGGTGGCGCTCGTGGTGGTAGTGCTCGACGTACTCCTTGATCGCGTGCCGAAGGTGCCGTTCGCCGAGCGGCACGATCTTGTCGAGACACTCCGATTTGATCGAGAGCACGAACCGTTCGGCGTAGGCATTGGACTGAGCTGTCGAGTGCACCCATTGCGAACGTTGAGTCGCGACGTTTCCGGGTCACCCATCCTTTCCATCCTCTGTTCGGACACGAGTTCGAGCTAATCCACCACCGTCACTGCTGGGGTGAGGACCGGGTGTTCTACGCGGAGGCAGGAGCGGAGGTGCAGTC
>JAJCZO010000235.1 GCA_029262355.1 Deltaproteobacteria bacterium | reverse complement strand
GGGCGCGATCAGCAATCTGGAACTCGACGATGCCGAGAACAGCGCCCGCGTCGCCGAAGCCGTGCAGCGGGAGTCCGATGCCGCCTTCCAGCAAGCGAACCGCAACCTCGACCGCGCGGAGATCCGCGCGCCCTTCGACGGCCGCGTGCGGTCGGAGGCCGTCGACGCCGGGCAGTTCCTCCAGAAGGGCGTGGCGATCGCCAAGGTCTACGCGGTCGACTTCGCCGAAGTGCGCCTCCCGCTCGCGGATGCCGATCTCGCCTTCCTCGATCTCAACCTGGCGGGATCCGCGAAAGGAACCAACACCACCGGCCCCGAGGTCGACCTGAGTGCCGAGTTCGCAGGCAAACGACGTCACTGGAAGGGCCGCGTGACCCGAACCGAGGGCGAGATCGATCCGCGCAGCCGGATGGTGCACGTAATCGTTCGAGTACGCGACCCCTACGGGTCTGCAGCGGAAGTTGGCGGTGCGCCGTTGGCCGTCGGACTCTTCGTCGATGCGACGATTGCGGGCCGCGCGCTTCCCGATGCCGTGGTTCTCCCCCGAGCCGCGATGCGCAGCGCCGACAGCGTACTCGTCGTCGACGCCGATGATCGCCTGGCCGAACGCAAGGTTCGCGTTGCTCGAAAGCTGCGCGACGAGGTGATCCTCCGCGGCGGGCTCGAGACGGGCGACCGCGTTCTGCTGTCTACCGTGGAGGGCGCGACGACGGGCATGAAGGTGCGCGTCGTCGAGGACGCCGCGTGAAGGCCACCATCGCCTGGTTCGTGCGCAACTCCGTTGCCGCGAACCTCTTGATGCTCGTCATCGTCGTCGGGGGACTCCTCGCCCTGCCCCGCCTGAAGATGGAGATCTTCCCGGCGGTCGAGGCCGACCTCGTCGTCGTGACCGTACCGTACCGCGGCGCCTCACCCGATGAAGTGGAAAAGGGCGTGTGCATCCGGGTCGAGGAACGGATCCAGGGACTCGAGGGGATCGAGCGTCTCGACTGCACCGCGTCCGAAGGCGTCGGCATCGTAATGGCCGAGGTCCACTCGTGGGCGAACACCGACGGCGTGCTCGACGACATCAAGACCGAAGTCGACGCGATCGACACGTTCCCCGACGAAACCGAGAACCCGGTGATCAAACGCGCCACGATGCGCGCCCGGGTGATCAACGTGGCCGTCTACGGCGACGTCGGCGAACGCACGCTACGCGAGTACGGCCAGAAGGTGCGCGACGACATCGCTGAGCTGCCGGGGGTCACCGTTGCAAAGCTGCGCAACGCGCGAAACTACGAGATGTCGATCGAGGTCTCCGAGTCCAATCTCGGTCGCTACGCCCTCACCTTCGACGACGTCGTAAAGGCCGTCCGGCGCTCGTCTCTCGACCTACCGGCCGGCTCGATCAAGACCGGCAGTGGCGAGATCTCTTTGCGCACGAAGGGCCAAGCGTACTCCAACCACGACTTCGAGAACATCGTCCTCGTCGCGAACACCGACGGAAGCCGCGTCCTGCTGGGGGACGTTGCCGAGGTGATCGACGGCTTCGAAGACGCCGACCGCTGGGCCATGTTCGATGGAAAGCCATCGGTCATGATCCAAGTCTACCGCGTTGGGGATCAGGGCGCGCTCGACGTGGCCGCCCAGGTGAAGAACTACGTCGGCCAGGCCCAGGCCTCCATGCCTCCCGGCCTGTCCCTGACCACGTGGCAGGACGAGTCCATCTACCTCCGAGCCCGCCTGAACACGCTCATCGCCAACGGCCGCCTCGGGTTCTTCCTGATCCTCGGGGTACTGGCAATGTTCCTGCGGTTCCGACTGGCATTTTGGGTAGGTCTCGGCGTGCCGATCGCGATGCTCGGGACATTCATCGTACTTCCCTGGTTCGACGTCTCGATCAATCTCCTATCGCTGTTCGCGTTCCTGGTCGTGCTCGGAATCCTGGTCGACGACGCGATCGTCGTCGGAGAGAACATCCACACCCACCAGGAATCCGGAGAGGACCCAGTCGAGTCGGCGATCACCGGAGCCCAAGAGGTCGCGGTCCCTGTGACGTTCGGCGTCCTCACGACGATCGCCGCCTTTTCCCCCCTGCTGATGATTCCGGGCGACATGGGGAAGATGACGCGACAGATTCCCACCGTCGTCATCACCGCACTCGTGTTCTCGTTCATCGAATCCAAGCTCATCCTGCCGGCCCACCTCGCGCACGCGCGTGCGAGAGGCAACAAGGACAGCGCGTGGTCGTGGGACGGCTGGAAACGATTTCAGGCCGGGGTCGTGGCGGGACTCGACCGATTCACGAAAGGCCCCTACGCCCGATTCCTCGAGCGCGCGGTCGAGTGGCGCTACTCTACGGCAGCCGCGGGTCTCGCATTGATCCTTCTGACCGCCGGATTGCTCGGCGGCGGCTGGGTCCGGTTCCACTTCATGCCCGCGATCGAGGGCGACAACGTCGTCGCATTCGTGACGCTTCCGCAGGGCACACCCGCCGAGGTCACCGCGCAGGCCATCGAGAAGCTCGAGGCCAGCGCCGAGGCCGTGCGCGCCGAGCTCGACGCGGCCGATATCGTGAAACACGGGAGCCTCTTTCACCACATCCTGTCGAGCGTGGGCGAGCAGCCGTACCGCAAGCGCCAGGAACGCGAGTCCAGCGGTTCCCTCGCCGGCGGCGCCAACGAGCCGCACACCGGTGAGGTGAACATCGAACTCGCCCCGTCCGAAACGCGCGGCGCCACGAGCCTCGAGATCGCGAACCTCTGGCGAGAGAAGACGGGGGCGATCCCAGACACCGTTGAACTCGGCTTCACGTCGTCCGTCTTCGACGCGGGCAAGGCCCTCCACGTGGAGCTCCGGGGACAGGACGGCGACGGCCTGCGCGACGCAGCAGCCGCTCTGAAGCGCCGACTTGCCCAGTACCCCGGCGTCTTCGACGTCACCGATTCCTTCCGAGGCGGCAAGCAGGAACTCGCACTCTCGATTCGTGATTCGGCCGAAGCCCTCGGCCTGTCACTGCAGGATCTCGCGCGCCAGGTGCGCCAAGCCTTCTACGGGGACGAGGCGCAGCGCATCCAACGCGGACGCGACGACGTACGCGTCATGGTGCGCTACCCGCAGTCGAGCCGACGATCCCTCGGCGACGTCGAGCAGATGCGGGTGCGCATGAACGACGGGACCGCGGTTCCCTTCTCGTCGGTCGGCGACTACGAGCTCGACCGGGGTTACGCCACGATCTACCGGGCCGACCGTCGGCGGATCGTCTCGGTGACCGCGGACGTCAATGCCAACGTGACGAGCCCCAACGACATCGTCGCCGACCTCGAGAAAAACGTGCTGCCGGCTCTCCTCGCCGACTTCGAGGGCGTGACCTACACGATGCAGGGCGAGCAGGCCGAACAAGCGGAGTTCGGCACGTTCATGTTGCGAGGCTTCGGCATTGCCATGCTGGCCATCTTCGCCCTCCTCGCAATCCCTCTCTCCTCCTACGTGCAACCGCTCATCATCATGACGGCCATCCCCTTCGGCATGGTCGGGGCGATCTTCGGCCACCTCTTGATGAACTGGGACCTCAGTATGTTCTCGGTGATCGGCATGGTCGCGGTCTCCGGCGTCGTGGTGAACGACAGCTTGGTTCTCGTCGATTTCGTGAACCGACAGCGCGAGAAGGGCATCTCCCCCTTGCAGGCCGTTCAAAATGCCGGCGTTTCCCGCTTGCGTCCGATCCTGCTGACATCGCTCACCACGTTCGCCGGACTCAGCCCACTGCTCGCCGAGCAGAGCGTACAGGCCCAATTCTTGATCCCGATGGCCATCTCGCTCGCCTTCGGCATACTCTTCTCGACCGCCGTCACTCTGGTCCTGGTCCCGACCGCATACATGATCGTCGACGACGCGACCACGTTCCTGGCGAACCTACGGCGCCCGCACGAAGATCCGTCGGCCACCGACGAACCCTCCGCTGCCCGGTGAGCGCCGCGCACCGGGCGCACCATCTTTTCTCGATGGTGGCCCGGCACACGCTGCGGGCGGACGCCTCGTTCCTCTGCCGGTTCAGACCGGAGAGATCGGCCGAACCCGGGGAGGACTGCGGTCCGGGCGGCGGGGTGGGCAAGAGTCGAATGTCTCGATCAGCAACTGCCGAGTGTGTCGTGGGTCGATGACGTCGTCGATGCCGAAGCCCCCGGCGGCGCCTAGCGCGCCCGTCTGATCGCGAATACGATCCACCATGGCTTGACGTGCAACTGTCGGATCCTCGGCTGCCATGAAGTCGCGCTTATACGCGACGTCCACCGCACCTTCGATCGACATCGCGCAGATCTCGGCGGTCGGCCACGCGTAGGCCGCGTCGGCATCGAACGCGCGGCCACCGCCCATCGCGTAGTAACCGCCGCCGTATCCTTTGCGTAGAACGACCGACACGCGGGGTACGGTGGCAATTCCCAGCTCAAAGTACAGCCGGCCGCTTCGACGGCCCAGCGCGGTGTCTTCCGCAGCTGAACCGATGGCCATTCCCGGGATGTCGATCAGCGAGACCAGAGGCAGGCCGAAAGCGTCGCAGAGGGCGACGAAGTGCGCGGCCTTCTCGCACGCGGGCGCATCGAGAACGCCGGCCTTGTGCAACGGCTGGTTGGCAAAGATCCCTACGGGGCGACCGCCAAGTCGAGCGAAACACGTGAGGATGTTTCGCGCGTAGCCCGGCTTCAGCTCGAACACGCTCTGCGCGTCGGCGATGATCTCGACGACCTTCTTCATGTCATAGACCCGACGTTGGTTCGCGGGGACCAAGTCGAAGAGCCGATCGTCACGCCGGTCCACCGGATCGTCACACTGCTGCAGCGGCAGCGGTTGGGACGCGTTCTGCGGTAGGTAGGACAGAAACCTCCGAATCGCGGCGAAGCACTCGACCTCCGTGTCCACCGCCAGATCCGCGATTCCCCGCTCGTCCGCCTGTCGCTCGGCGCCACCCAACTCCTCCTTCGAAACCTCCTCGCCGATCCCCGCCTTGACCAGGGCAGGCCCCGCGATCCCCATCGTCGACTTGCCACGAAGCATCACGACGAAGTCCGCCAGGGCCGCGTACGCGGTCGGACCGGCGAACCCCTGCCCCATCACCGCAACGACGTTCGGAACCCAACCCGAGAGGCGGCTCAGGTCGCGAAAGACCGGCGACGCCGCCGCGAAGTGGCTGGCGTTCATACCGTCTTGGATTCGATGGCCGCCGCCCTCCAGGAGCATGACCATGGGCAGACCACGATCGACCGCCCGGCCCAGGAGACGGCCCATCTTGCGATCGGCGACCGCGCCGATGCTTCCGCCATGCACGGTAAAGTCCTGCGCGAGCAGGCACGCCTCGCGTCCCCCCAGCGTTCCCGTGCCCGCGACGACACCGTCGGCCGGTGCGATCAGGTCACGGCTGAGCTCGCTGCTACGATCCGGCTGCACCAACGCACCGACTTCGCGAAAGCTGGTGTCGTCGACCAGAGCGTCGATCCGCTCCCGCGCCGTGTGCATACCGTGAGACCGGCGCTTTTCGACGGCGTCCTGACGAGCGTCATCCATCAAGTCTGCACGCGCGTCCGCGACCTTCTGGTGCAAGTCGCGTGACGACGGGCCCGACGTGGTTCGTTTCTTCTTCAATCCCTACCTACCAATTCGTTCGCGCTTGACGGCAATGCCCTCCGCCTCTCGGTCCCACGTCTCGGAGGTGACGCCGGCCTCCTTGAGGAGGTGCTTCTGGACCTTCTGGGTCGGCGTCTTGGGCAGCTCTTCGATGATCCGAATGAAGCGGGGCAGCATGAAGTGGGCCATGCGCGGCTCCAAGAAGCGGAACAGCTCGAGCGGCTCGAGACTCTTGCCCGCTACGGGTGCCACCACAACCATGACCTCGTCCTCGCCGAGCTCGCTGGGAACCGGGATCGCCGCCACCTCGCGCACCGAATCGAACGCCGTGACTTCGTTCTCCACCTCGAACGAAGAGATGTTCTCGCCGCGGCGGCGAATCGCGTCCTTGATCCGATCGACGAAGTAGAAGTAGCCATTTTCGTCGTACTTGAAGCCGTCGCCAGTGTGGAACCACCCGTTGCGCCACGCCCGCGCGGTCGCTTCCGGATTCTTGTAGTAGCCGTGGTTCATGGCCCAGGGTCGCTCGGTGCGCAGGATCAGCTCGCCGGCCTCGCCCGGCCCGACTTCGCAATCGTTCTCATCGACCACCCTCGCCTCCACGCCGGCACGAACCATTCCACAAGTCCCGCTCTTTTCGGGATTGGGGTCCGACACCATCGGCGAGGAGATCTCGGTCATGTTGAACGTCGTCCGCATCTCGATGCCGTACCGTTCACCGACGGCCATCGCGTCCTCGTTCCACGGAACGCAGACGGCCTTCCTGAGCGGATGATCCCTATCTCGATCGCTCGGCGGCAGTTTCCGAAGAAACGGGATCATCGCCGCCAAGAGACACGCCGCAGTCAGCCCATTGTCGCGAACCGTCTGCCAGAATTCGTCGGTCTTGAAGTAGGTATCGAGGAAGCACGAGCCACCATTGGCGAGTGTCATGATGAAGTAGATCGTCCCCCCCGCATGGAATAGAGGGAGGTTGATCAAGGAGCGATCGCTCGCATCGACGTACGAGTGGGCTTCCGGCCCCATGGAGTATCCTTGGATGTACGACGACAGCACGGCCTTGGATGGGCCCGTCGTTCCAGACGTGAAGATGATGTACTGCGTGTCCCAGGGCTCGACGGCACCGGGCATCTCGGACAGGCCGACGTCCGGGAGGAGAACCGTCGCCGGATGGACGGTGAGGTCACGAACCGAGACGTGTCCGTGCGTCACCACGATCTCACGCAACGATCCCAACTCGATCTCTTCGAGGCGCGGGGCGAGATCGGCATGGCAGATCATCAACTGCGCGTCGGACAGCTGCACGACGTGCTGAAGAAGGTTCCCCCGGTAGGCGGTGTTCAGAGGCACGTACACCGCGCCCAAGTAGTTCAAGCCAAACCAGGTCAGTACGGCTTCCCGGTTGTTGGGCTGCCACGACAGCACGTGGTCGCCCGCCCGTACCCCTCTACTCTGCAACCCCTTGGCCGCGCGCCGGGTCAGCTCGAGAGTCTCGCGCCAGGTCCACGTCTCTCCGCCGTAAAAGAGGATGGCGACGTCATCGGGCTTCTCGAGCGCCCAGCGCTCGAGCTGGTAGCCCAGAACGCAGGTCTCACGACTCGGGATGCGGGGGTCAAAAACCATTGGAGTGCCTCACTGCCGACAGAACATCTCTCAGGATCACGGGCATTGCCACCCAAGCGAGGGGAGGCGTGCTTGCGAGCCCGACGCTGAGCGTCGGGTCAGGCGCGAGGCAGGCCCGAACGGTCGTATGACAAGACCCCTTGTCGGGCCGGCCGGTTCTGGAATACGCTGCAGCGTGACCATCCGATCGGGTTCGGCCGTTCTCTTCGCCATCGTTCTTCTCGCTGGCTGCGGAGACTCCGCGCGCCAGACCACCACGCCGGCGGGCGAAGGACTCTCCGGGCGCGTGTCCGATGCGTCGGGTGCGCCACTCGCGGGAGTCATGGTCACCGCCATCGACACGGCGCGAAGCCAAAGCGTGTCGGTCTACACCAGCGGGTCGGGTGCGTATCGGTTCCCCCAGCTCGACAGCGCCACATACCGAGTGGAGGCTCAGCGCATCGGCTACCGCTCGCAAGCCGAGAGCGTGTCGCTCGCTCGGGACGCCGTGCGCACGGACTTCTCGCTCGAGACGAAACGAGACGTCACCGACCAGCTGCCCGCGTCCTACTTCTACGACCTCCTCGAGTGGCCGAACGCCGGCGTGCGCGGCGACTTCTCTCGCGCCTGCGCCAACTGCCACCAGATCGGCAACTCGATGTGGCGCAAGGACCGCAGCGAAGCCGAATGGCAGGAACTCATCGACAGGATGATCGGCTACGGCGGCGTGCCGTTCTTCGACGAGACGCGCCCCCACCTCCTTCCCGTCATCCTGGCCGCGTTCGGACCGGACGCCCCCGCTCCGACGTTCGAGCCTCCCCCGCCGCCAAGTGGCGATGCCGCGCGCGTCGTCATTCGGGAGTGGGAGCTCGACCCCGAGCTCAAACCGGGCTGCCATGACCTCGAGCTCGCCGAGGACGGCCGCGTCTTCACCGTCGGCGGCATGTACTCTCTCGATCCGGCGACAGGCGAGCGTGGACATCACCCCATCCAGGGCGGCGGTCATTCGGTCGAGCGTGCTCCCGACGGGTCCATGTGGATCACCGCGCCTGGGCCCGAGGAACTCATCCGGTTCGACGTCGAGACCGGAGAGACCCAACATTATCGCCAACCGCGGATCGGCGACGACCTCGGCTCGTATCCGCACACGCTACGCTTCGATGATTCTGGGCGCATCTGGTACTCGCTCACGCGCTCCAACCACGTCGCGAGCTTCGACC
The DNA here is from genome assembly GCA_029262355.1 of Deltaproteobacteria bacterium. Classification (GTDB taxonomy): domain Bacteria; phylum Desulfobacterota; class Binatia; order UBA12015; family UBA12015; genus VGTG01. Next base: position 8,153 of record JAJCZO010000235.1, on the reverse strand, counting down.
CTGCCAACGCCGAGTTCACGTACTATCGTCTACCGGACGCCGACCCCGCTGTCGCCGGGGTGCCAATCCCCGTCGCATACGGATGCGACGTCGCGCCGGATCAGTCCGTGTGGTTCTCGCAGCTCTTCGGTCACCAGATCGGCCGCATCGATCCCGACACCGGCGAGATTCGCTTCTGGCAGCCACCCTTCGATGGGCCCCGTCGCCTGCGCGTCGGCCCCGACAACATCGTTTGGGTTCCGGGCTACGGAGCTTCCGTGCTCGGGCGCTTCGATCCGAAAACGGAGACGTGGCAGATGTACCCGCTCCCGGCGCAGACGGGAAAGGGAGAGCTGCCCTACGCGATTGCCGTGAACCACGACACCGGCGACGTCTGGATCACCGGCTCCAACTCCGACACGCTGATCCGCTTCCGCCCGTCCACCGAGGAGTTCACCTCCTTCCACCTCCCTACCCCCGTCGACTTCACGAGGGAGATCGAGTTCGACGACGACGGGAACATCTGGACCTGCACGTCCAGCGGAGAGATCGCCGACGATCGACCCGGCACCGGGCGGCTCATCCAACTTCAGCTGCTGGAACGCGAGGGCACGTGCGGGGACGGAGCGATTCAGCTCGGAGAAGAGTGCGACGACGCGAACGCTGCGGGCTGCGACGGCTGTTCGGCAACCTGCCGCATAGAGACCGGCTGCGGCGACGGAGCGGTCTGCGGCGCCGAGACGTGCGATGACGGCAACCGCGCGAACTGCGACGGCTGCTCTGCAACCTGCGCGCCCGAGCCGGGCTTCCTATGCGGAGACGGCCAGGTCAACGCGCTCTGCGGCGAGGAATGCGACCCGTCCGGAGACCTCTGTACGCGAGACTGCCGCCTCGCACCCGGATGTGGCGACGGCGTCGTCGATGAGGGCGAAGAATGTGACGACGGCAATTCCACGAGCTGCGATGGCTGCTCGGAGGGGTGCACGATCGAAACCGGCTGTGGCGACGCCATTCCCTGCGACGCCGAGGCGTGCGACGACGGCAATCTCTTCGACTGCGACGGCTGCGACGCCACCTGCTCGATCGAGCCGGGGGGCGTGTGCGGCGACGGGCTGATCGATCCGCTGTGCGGCGAAGAATGCGACCCGCCCGGGCCAGGCTGCTCCTTCAGCTGCACCATCGGGGCGTCGATCCCGCTCGGCACGCGGCGGTTCACCTTCGGTGGGACCGCGCATACGTCGGCGCTCGGAATCGGGACGCCGATCGGCGAGCTCGAGGGAGCGTTCGAGCTTTCCGCCGGCGCACCCGGCGCCGATGGCCGGGCCGAAGTCACTCTGGGCGATGTTTCGTACTACACCGCACCGATCCTCGGAGGCAGCTTCGGACGCTACTGCCTGCGCATTGATTCGTGCACGGGCTGGATCGATTGCGACGGAGGAAGCGCGGTCGACGTGTCGGTCGTGCAGGACAGCCAGGGCCCGGGCCGCCAAGACCAGCCCGCGATCACCACCAGCGGGCTCGGTGAAGATGGTGGTCCCGGAGCAGTCGAGCTCCATTGTGTCCAGGCTTTCGCGCAGATCCAACCCGGCGAAGGCGACGACTGCACCGTAGCGGCGTACGCGCCGGTCAAAGGCGTCATCTACACCACCGGAACGACCGAGGCATGGTTCGAGAACGCCGCTCCGAAGATCGGCGAGGGCGCGATCAGCGCGAGCGGCGAGAACTTCGCCTGCGAGACGTGGACCCGAGAGGATGGCGCCGGGCAGCTCGCTGTCGGCTTCCTCGAAGAGGACGAGCGACAGGCCGGCGACATCGGAAACGTCAACATCCTGGACGACTGACCGACACCGTGCTCGATCGTGGTGCGACCTCGCTCCGTTCTTGATCTTCGATCCCATCGTCAAGAGATCGAAGCCAACCCGGGCGTTCACCGCCGAGAAGGTCGGAGAGCCTTCTCGAAGCGTCTCCTCACAGCGGGTCGCACGAACACGAACCACCCGACGGCGTGCACGCCTCGCCGGCAGGGCAGAAGAGCCCCTCGCTGCAAGTGGGGCTGTCGCAGGACCCGCTCAGGCCCGCACACACGTAGAGGCCCGAACCGTCGCCGTCGAGACACTCGCAACCCAAGGGAGAGCGCGTTTCAACGAGTTTAGAGCGTGGTTGATGTTGCCGTGCGAGCCTGCGAGACGGAACACATGGCACAGCGAACGAACGAGTTCGGTCAGCCGATCGGTGCCCCGGTTCCCGGCTGGGCACGCCGAGCCGTCCCTCCCCGAACGATCCTCGAAGGACGACTCTGCCGGCTCGAACCCGTTCGTGCCAAGGAGCACGCTGCCCCGCTACACGAGCAACACCTCGCCGACCGCGAGGGCCGCAACTGGACCTACCTCCCCTATGGCCCCTTCTCGTCGAGCGCCGAGTACACGACGTTCTTGGAACGGGCCGAGTCACAAGACGATCCGATCTTCTACGCGATCGTCGACCTCGCCTCCGCCACCCCCGTCGGCCTGGCGAGCTTCCTTCGCATTGACCCAGCCATGGGTTCGATCGAGGTCGGCCACGTCTCGCTCTCGCCCGCTCTCCAGCGGACCGCGACCGCGACGGAAGCGATGTACCTCATGATGCGCCATGCCTTCGACGACCTCGGGTATCGGCGCTACGAGTGGAAATGCGACAGCCTCAACGCGCCGTCGGTAGCCGCCGCCCAGAGACTCGGCTTCCAACTCGAAGGCACCTTCCGCCAGGCCGTCGTCACCAAGGGGCGCAACCGGGACACGACCTGGCTGTCGATCATCGACGGTGAATGGCCCGCGATCCGCGACGCTCTCGAAGGCTGGCTTGCGCCAGCCAACTTCGATGACGCCTCGTGTCAGCTACGATCACTGCGACAGTTCCTCGAGGCGGCCCGCGGCTAGCCGACAGCCCGCCCCCTGCCCCGACGGGGGCCGTGCACCAACCCTCGCTCTTGCTAATAATGGGTGGTCAAAAACCGAGGGTTTCGGTTATACTGCCAACGACGGACGCAGGCCCGCGTCGCCCAACTACCCGATCAGCAAAGGAAAAAAGAGCGATGAGCAACGCCCGAAACGCCCACGTCGAGAAGTGGGTCAATGAAGTCGCAGAGAAAACCCAACCCGACCAGATCGAGTGGTGCGACGGCTCCGAGGAGGAGCGCGAGCGCCTCACTCAGCTCGCCGTGGACCAGGGCATTCTCACTCCGCTGAACCAGGAAAAGCGCCCTGGCTGCTACATCCACCGCTCCGACCCGAAGGACGTTGCGCGCGTCGAGCACCTGACGTTCATCTGTTCGCGCGAGGAAAAGGACGCCGGCCCGACCAACAACTGGATGGCGCCCAAGGCCGCGTACGACAAGCTCGGCAAGCTCTTCGCCGGCTCGATGAAAGGTCGCACGATGTACGTCGTGCCCTACGCGATGGGCCCCCTGGGCTCGCCCATGACGAAGATCGGCGTCGAAATCACCGACAGCGTCTACGTCGTGCTGAACATGCGCATCATGACCCGCATGGGTAGCGACGCGCTCGAAATGCTGGGCGACTCGGACGACTTCAATCGCGGCCTGCACAGCACCCTGGACCTCGACCCGGAGAAGCGCTTCATCTGCCACTTCCCCGAGGACAACACGATCTGGTCCTGCGGCAGCGGCTACGGCGGCAACGTGCTGCTCGGCAAGAAGTGCCTCGCACTGCGCATCGGCTCGTTCCTCGGAAAGACGGAGGGATGGTTCGCCGAGCACATGCTCATCCTTGGCGTCGAAAGCCCCGAAGGCGAGAAGACGTACGTTGCAGCCGCGTTCCCGAGCGCGTGCGGCAAAACGAACTTCGCCATGATGATCCCGCCCGATGAGTTCAAGGGCTGGAAGATCACGACGGTCGGCGACGACATCGCGTGGATGCGCGTCGGCGACGACGGCCGCCTCTGGGCGATCAACCCGGAGAACGGCTACTTCGGCGTCGCCCCGGGCACGTCGAACAAGTCGAACCCCAACGCGCTCAAGTCTGTCGCGAAGAACACACTGTTCACGAACGTGGCCACCACCCCCGACGGCGACGTCTGGTGGGAAGGCATGGACGGCGACGTGCCCGAAGAGCTCACGGACTGGAAGGGCAATCCCTGGAAGAAGGGTTCCGAGGAGAAGGCGGCTCACCCGAACAGTCGCTTCACCGCGCCCATGGCGAACAATCCCGTGCTCGACTCGGCGGCGAACGAACCGGCCGGCGTCCCCATCTCGGCCATCATCTTCGGCGGCCGCCGCAGCACGACGGTGCCTCTCGTTCTCGAGAGCTTCAACTGGGCACACGGCGTCTACCTGGGCGCCACGATGGGCTCGGAGACCACGGCTGCCGCCACCGGCAAGGTGGGCATCGTCCGTCGGGACCCGATGGCCATGCTCCCCTTCTGTGGCTACAACATGGGCGACTACTTCAGCCATTGGCTGAACATGCAGAAGAACATCGGCCGGCCGCCCCGCATCTTCCAGGTGAACTGGTTCCGCCAAGATGCCGACGGCAAGTTCATCTGGCCGGGCTTCGGTGAGAACATGCGCGTCCTCAAGTGGATCATCGATCGCTCCGCCGGGACCGTCGGCGCCCGCGAGACCCCGCTGGGCTGGGTGCCCGACGAGGGACAGATCGACATCCAGGGGCTCGACCTCTCGGCCGAGGCCATGAAGGATCTGACCGACGTGGACCCGGCCGCATGGAAGGCCGAGTTCGAGCTCCAAGAAGAGCTGTTCCAGAAGGTCGCCGGCTCGATGCCCGAGGCACTCAAGCTCCAGCGCGAGCTCTTCCTGTCCCGGCTGTAAAAGGACACGTGGCAGGCGCGCACCGCGGACGACCCGTCGTGCGCGTCGCCTTCTTCTCAGAACGTCTGGCCGAAGGCCAAGTACACCAGCGCTGACTCCTCCTCGCTGAAGCCCACGTCGATACGGGCCACCAGCGCCTCGGAGAGGCTGATCCGAAGCCCGGCGCCGTAGTCCCAACGGTAGCGATTGACCTCAGCCCGCGCGGACTCGCCCTCCTCCTCTCGGATCGCTTCGTCGCTGATGAAGACGCGCCCGGTGTCGCCGAACGCGACGCCGCCAATGCGAACGCGCCAGAAGTCGAAAAAATCGAAGTCGGCGATCGGGAAGCGCACCTCGGTGTTCACGACGACCCGGCCGGTCCCGTAGAACCGGCTCGGGAAGAATCCGCGCAGCGTGTCGTCACCGCCAAGCTCGGCCATCTCCCAATAGGGCACGGCTTGATCCGGCCCGAGGATCTGCTCGCCGTTGGCGCGTGCGGCGAGCGTCAGGTTGTCGTCGAAGAACGAATAGACGAAACCCAGGTCTCCGATGAACTGCGTATACTCGAAGTCACTTCCGAGATCGCGATTCGTGTGCAGCGCTTTCAAGATCAATCGCCAGCCCTCGGTCGGATTGAAGATGTCGTCGCGCGACGTCCAGACCAAGGACAGTGCGAGGGGACTCACGTCTCCCCCGTTGACACCCGTCAGGTCGGGAAACTCGTCCGGAGTAAACGGCAGATCGTCGAGACCGTGTCCGTCGCTGATGTTCACACGCCGCCAGCCACTTTCGACATTCAAGGAGACCCGCTCGAACGGTCGCCAGGAAAACGTAACTCCTGCCCGGATGTCCTCGATCCCGTTGACCGACGCCGGATCGGGCCCTTGGTCGTTGTTGCCCAGCCCCCAGAACCGCCGCTGGCCATCGTTCAAATACGCCGCACGAAACAGAATCAGGAGCCGGTCCTGCCACAGCGTCGGGGTCGCGACCGTGAGCCGCACGGTTCGCTGACTATTCTGAGAGTAGAATCCCTCCAGGTCGAAGGTGGTCCCGTTGCCGAACAGGTCACGGTCGACGAACTTGACCCCGCCGAGGATGCCTGTCTGCGGCCCGAATCCAATCTGAGGAAGAAGTGCCCAACTTCGGTTCGCCAGCAGTTCTTCCTGCGTGGCCTCCGGCACCGCCTCATCTGCGGACGACTTCTTCTTCTGCGACAGGAGCTGTGCGATCTCCTGCTCCGCCTCCAGACGCTCGATCGATCCCGCAGATTGGGCCAGCGCCAGGAGGACGAGTGCGGCCGCAAGTGCTGCGCCTCGTCTGGCTGCGTAAACCCGTTCAACGGATCTCTCCATGTCGCTCGACCGAGCTCCCTCTCTCCTCATCGACGTCGCAGCGCGCGATCCTTACATCGCATTCTCACGGCGGGCCGAAACGACGAAGGCCCCGGCGTCACTCGACTCCGGGGCCCCCGTTCAACCCGACGTTCGCCGGGGAATCAACCAATCGTGGACCTCAGCCCACCGCTTTCATCGCGCGGAGCTCGTCGGAAATTGGGTAACGAGTGAAAACCTTGTTCATCGTGGCACGATCCACCGCGTAGACGGCGTCGTTGCCCGGAACCTTCTCGGTCCGGCACCACGCAGGAAGATCACCCTCCTCGGGCGGCCGACCTGCCTTGCGGTTGAACTCCCACTCGTCGTTCATGCACTGCCAGCCGATCTCGGCCGCTTCTTCGAAGGTGACCTCACGACCGATCATCGCGCTGTACAGCGTCGAGATGTCGGCGATCGACGGCTGCTGGAACTGGCAGAAGCCGCTCGAATCACAGAGCGCGTTGATGAGCTGTGCGTCCTGCGACGCCTTGGCCGGATCTTCCGGCGCGCCAATGATCAGGCCGGCGGTGTGGTCCGCGCCCATGGCGCTCGTCGCGTACGTGACGCCGGTCGCGTTCAGCGTCCGTGGCTCCCACGCGGGAATCCCCTGGCCGCCGACCGCCGGAACGCGATCGATATTGAAATGCGCAGCCGTCGCACAGACACCGCGCCCGACCACCTCAGCCACCGGATCGCCCTTGTCGATCTTCTCCATCAGCGCGACCGCGCCCGGGCCATCACCAAACTCCAGGTGACCACCCTCCATCGCAACGCCGATGGCACCACCGGTCTCGATGGTATCCAGCCCGAGCTCGTCGCAGAGGCGGTCCATCTTCGCGACAATGTCGAGATCATCGATCTCACAATTCGAGCCACACAGGGAGAGCGTCTCGAACTCGAGCGCCGAAGTGACGTGCTTGCCGTCCGGTCCGTGCACGACGTTCGAGCACGACACGATGCAACCGGTCATACAGTGATGCATGCCGCCGCCGCGCTCGGCGAAGTTCTCCTGAATGCGCTCGCCGTCGAGCTTGTCGGCACCGTCGAACTGCATGAGTCGCCGATTGCGCGTGGGGAACGTGTGCAACATGTTCGCAACGGGAACCGTCGTCGACGTCCCCTTCGCGAAGATCTGCGGCCCCGCTTTGTACTCCTTGGACATGTTGGCGATGTACTTCTTGAACGTCGCCATGTCCTCGGGCAGACGCGCTTTCGTGCCATCGTCGTCGACGACGATGGCCTTCAGTCCCTTCACACCGAGGGAAGCACCGAGGCCACCGCGCGCGGCGTGCCGGGTCGGGCGACGCGCGCCCTCGTCGGTGAAGGCCACGCTGGCGCCCTGCAGGCCGAGCTCGCCGGCTGGGCCAACGATGACGTACGAGGCGCGCGCCGAGTGGCTCTCATGCAGCTTCTCCGACGTTGCGTACGTACGCAGCATCTTCAGCTCGGGAGCCTCCTTTATCTCGTAGCCGTCCTTCGTGACGACCACCTTGTAGCGCTTGTCGGCGTCCTTGGCCTTGCCTTCGACAATGACGCAGCGGTACCCGAGCCGCATCAGTTTCTGGCCGGGTTGCCCACCGGAGTTGGCCTCCTTGATCCCGCCGGTGAGCGCGCTCTTGCCGCCGACGCTCATCCGTCCCGACGTGGGCGCAACCGAACCCGAAAGGACACCGGGTGCGATCACGACCTTGTTCTCGGGTCCGAGCGGATCACAGGTGGGATCCACTTCCTTCAGCAGGATCTTAGCCGACAGTGCGCGGCCTCCCAGCAGAGTCCACTCCTCGGGATAGGGCTCGTCGGTGACCTTCAGGTTCGTCATGTCGATGCGAAGAATCTTGTCCATAGTTCTCTCGACCTCCGGGGCCTTGGATTATCGGCCTCTTTTCCCGTCGGGAAGGGCTTAGACCCGCCCCCCCTCGCAGGCTCAAAACAGAGTATAGATGAAGGGCGCCAGCCATGGCGAGGAAGCCGCCACGACCAAGAGTGCGCCCAACGACAGC
>JAJCZO010000234.1 GCA_029262355.1 Deltaproteobacteria bacterium | reverse complement strand
ACTCCCGACAACGCCCAATAGCCGCAGAATCCGCGCCGGCGCCGGCGCGGTGCAGATGCCGGTCGTCGAACTGGAGGACGGACGATGGCTTTCCGACTCGACGCCGATCATCGCCTGGTTCGACAGCCAAGAAGACTCGTCATCGATCTACCCGAGCGACCCGGCCCTGCGTTTCGCAGCGCTCCTGCTCGAGGACTACGCCGACGAATGGTTGTGGCGGGCCGCCATGCACTACCGCTGGAGCTTCCTGCAAGATCGTCAGTACGCAAGCGGGGCCATCGTCGATGAACTCACTGAGCACATTTCAGCGCCGCGGTTTCTCAAGCGCTTCCTGGTCACCCGCCGCCAGCTCGGCGGCTTCGTGCGCGGCGACGGCGTGTCGAAGAAGACGCGCGCTCATGTGGAGCTGGGATATCTGCAGGCCCTCGACCGACTCGAGGCCATCTTCTCTCAGCGACGTTTCCTCTTGGGCGATCAGCCGACGATCGCCGACTTCGGCTTCATGGGACCGATGCTCCGACACTTCGGACAGGACCCAACACCCCAGGAGATCATGCGATGCCGCGCGCCAGGGGTGTACGCCTGGGTCGCGAGGATGTGGAACGCGAAGGCGACGGGCGGAGCATCTACCCTCATTCCAGAGATCGACGCGCCGCTGTCCGCGCTTCTCGGCGAAGCCTGCGAAACACATCTCGTGCAGCTCCGCGAGAACGCGGTCGCCTATGCGGGCGGCCTGAGCCGCTACGACCAAGTGATCCAGGGTTGCCGGTACGAGCGCGTGCCCTGCTCACGCTATCGCGTCTGGTGTCTCGAAGAGCTCCGGAGAGAATGGACCGGGCTCGACGGCTCCGCGCGCAGCACACTTCTCGAGCACCTGCCCGAGGCGCAGGCCGCGGTGCTTTGGGACGGGTCGTTCCTCACAGCTGGCTCCGACTACGACCCAGAACGGCGCGCTCCCTTCAATCTCGCCATCAACGTCTTTGGCGAAGGAGTTCCTACCCGCTGAGAGGGCGGGAGAATGACCGAAGAGCGGGAGAATGACCGGGAACCTTCCAGGGGGGCGGGAGAATGACCGGGAACCTTCCAGAGGGCGCCAGAGGGCGGAAAGGCGGGAGAATGACCGGGAACCTTCCAGGGCAACGAACCGCTTCGTCCGCGAAACCAAGTGGGCTTCGATCCGCATAAACCGCTACAAGGGCCCGCCCCGGCAGGTTCCCGGTCATTCTCCGTTTTTCCGTTTTTCCGTTTCTTCGTTTCTCTTTTTTCCTCCGTTTCGTCTCCGTTCCGCCGTGCCTTTCTCGTGCGACACCAGAAGCGTAGAAGAGAGGCATGTCGGGCCATCCTCGTTTCACCCTGGTCGCTGCGGTCCTGCCGCTTACTCTCCTCATGGGCTTCTTCGGCTTCGGCCGCTTCCCCGGTGCCCGGGAAGCCGTTGCGGCCTCCTCAACGGCTTCCGAGGACGCGGCGCCAGCAATTCGGATCACCTACCCGGCGCAAAACACGCTTTTCCCCCCGGAGATCGTCGCTCCCACCTTCCTGTGGGAGGACGAAACGGAACAGGTCGATCAGTGGCGCGTCGTAGTTCGGGACGACGCCGGCAACGACGTACTCGAAGCGTCGGTCGACGAGCCACGCTGGAGGCCATCGAAACCGGACTGGGAGAAGATCAAGCAACGGAGCCTCGAGCGCGACGCCGAGGTGATCGTCTCCGGCGCGAACGACGTCGACGCTGCGGCCGATACATCTTCGGCGCGGGTGCGGATCCGGACGTCGAAGGACGAGGTCGGCGATGCCCTGTTCTACCGAGAAGTGCCGCTGCCCTTCCTGAAGGCCGTCCAAGATCCCTCGAAGATCCGGTGGCGCTTCGGCACGATCGACCTGGAGGACGGCCCGCCGATCGTGCTGCAAGACCTGCCGGTGTGCGGGAACTGTCATTCCTTCGCGGACGACGGAAGCGTACTAGGGCTCGACGTCGACTACGGCAACGACAAGGGCGGCTACGGCATCATGCCCGTATCGTCGCACATGGTGATGAACGACGAGAGCATCATCACGTGGGCGGACTACAAACGCAAAGACGGAGAGGTGACCTTCGGGCTGCTGTCGCGAGTGTCGCCGACGGGACGCTACGTAATCAGTACCGTCAAGGACCGGTCGGTGTTCGTCGCTCTCGACGACCTCATGATCTCGCAGCTGTTCTTTCCGATCAAAGGCATCTTGGTCGTCTACGATCGGGAGACCGAGACGTTCTTCTCTCTGCCGGGGGCCGACGACCCGAAGTATGTGCAGACCAACCCGGTGTGGAGTCCCGACGGCACGGAGATCATCTTCGCTCGAAACGAAGCCTACCGCTCGGAGCAGCTCGAGCAGCACAACGCAGCGCTGGTCGATGAGAAGGATGTGCCGGAGTTCATCGTCGACAACAAGCCTTTCCGCTACGACCTCTACCGCATCCCCTTCAATGGGGGGAAAGGCGGGACGCCCGAGCCAATCGCCGGCGCGTCGGACAACGGGATGAGCAACTACTTCCCAAAGTATTCGCCCGACGGGAAGTGGGTCGTCTTCACCAAGTCCGACAACTACATGTTGTTGCGGCCGGACAGCGAGCTGTACATCGTCCCCACCGCAGGCGGCGAGGCGCGCCGCCTGCGCTACAACACCGCGCGCATGAACTCCTGGCACAGCTGGTCCTCGAATAGTCGGTGGCTGGTCTTCTCGTCGAAGGTGAACGGACCGTACACGCAACTCTTCCTCACCCACATCGACGAGGACGGGAACGACAGCCCACCGGTGCTGCTCGAACGATTCACGTCCCCCGACCGCGCCGCGAACATCCCAGAATTCGCCCGCCTGCCGGGAGACGCCATCACCGAGATTCGCGAACAATTCCTGGATCCATACTCGTTCCTACGAGCCGGAACGGCGAACCAGCGCACGGGCGACCAGGCTGGGGCGGAGCGCGCGTTCCGCCGAGGCTTGGAACTCGATCCCGACAACGCGGAACTCCACAACGCGTTGGGCTGGAATCTGTTCCAGGACGGGAAGCCGGCGGAGGCGGCGAAGGAATACCAGCGGGCGATCGCCGCGGACCCGAGCCACGCGAAGGCGCACAACAATCTGGCCCTATCCCTCGTCGAGCTCGGCCGGTTGCCCGACGCGGCCGCACACTTCGAGAGGTCCCTCGAGCTGGCACCCCGCTGTGAGATCTACAGCGATCTCGGGTTCACGCTGGCTCAGATGCGTCGACACGGGGACGCGGAGGCAGCCTACCGCAAGGGCCTCGAGCTGGATCCGGACTGTCCGTCCGCGCACCTGAACCTGGCCATCGCTCTCACGCGATCGGGCTCGTTCGCCGAGGCCGAGTCCCACTACCGCAAGGCCCTGCCAGCGAATCCAACCGCCGAGACACACAACGGGTTGGGGTTCGCCCTGGACCGACAGGGTCGGACGGACGAGGCGGTCGTCGAGTTCGAGCGGGCAATCGAAATCGATCCGCAGTTCACGCCAGCTTACAACAATCTGGCGGGATCCGTGGCGAGACAGGGAAAGCTCGACGAGGCCGCGACGTACTACCGGCGCTCCATCGCCCAAAAGCCGAGCACTGCCGCCTACTACGCGCTGGGAGGCATCCTGCAAACGCAGGGAAAGAAAGAGGAAGCGACGGCCGAGTTCGAGAAGGCGCGGGCCCTTGGCGCGAGCCGGTGACCCCAAGCCCGGCGAAGCCCTTTCCTCACCGAGGGAGCACTCTCTACAATGTCTGCGCTACGCGGTCGGACGTCCGGCACGCGCCGTAGAAACCCCTGGCGCCCCGCCGGGCACGCCTGCCACCCGATAACGGGTAGTGTCTCAGTTTGATTCGGGGGGGGGGAGTCCACGCCCGTTTGAGCCGAGCCCGCCCGTGCTATCCTGGGAGCATGCCACGAGGCCCGAAAGGCGAGCGCCGACCCGCCGACGTGATCGGCAA
>JAJCZO010000233.1 GCA_029262355.1 Deltaproteobacteria bacterium | reverse complement strand
GGCCCTCCTCGTACAGACGCACGAAGACTTCCCGAACCGCCTGCGATAGGCCCTCGTCCATCGTGAATCGCTCGCGCGTCCAATCGCACGATGCGCCCAGTCTCTGGAGCTGCGAGAGAATGTACGGAGCAACCTCGTTCTTCCACGCAAACGTCCGGTCGAGGAATGCCTCACGACCGATCGCGTGACGGTCCGTGCCCTGGGCGGCGAGCTGCCTCTCCACGACATTCTGAGTTGCGATCGAAGCGTGATCGGTGCCCGGCACCCACAGGGTGTTGAAGCCGTCCATCTTCTTGTAGCGGAGCAACACGTCCTGGATCGTGTTGTTCAACGCGTGGCCCAGGTGCAGGTGCCCCGTGACGTTCGGCGGGGGGATCACCAGCGAGAACGCGTCGCCTGGAGCGTCCACGTCCGCGACGAAGAACCCGTCCTTGACCCACTTCTTTGCCCAACGATCTTCGACCTCGTTGGGTGCGTATGCCTTCGCGAGCTCGGCCGACATTCGATTTGGCTGGGTAGCAACCCTCTGGGAGGCGCGCCAACGGGTGGCGCAATGCTGTGCTTCTACGGGCCGGGAGCCCGCGCGTGCCCAAAAATCAGGCAGTCGCTTTCCGATTGAGCAGCCCCGGCGGCTCGCGTGCTCGAAAAGACCACAGCCCTCCTCCCGCGCCCGCGGCACGCCCATTGCAGAATGGCCGGTCTGTCCGGCGCTCGTGAGGCGCCCATTCAAGGAGTGCGGGAATGAAGAAGATCGAAGCCATCATCAAGCCGTTCAAGCTAGACGAAGTGAAGGAAGCTCTGACCAAAGAAGGCGTCGAGGGCATGACCATCTCCGAGGTCAAGGGCTTCGGCCGTCAGCGGGGCCACAGCGAGCTCTACCGGGGCGCCGAGTACGTCGTCGACTTCCTGCCCAAAGTGAAGATCGAGCTCCTCGTGGACGACGACAACGTCCCCGCGGTTGCCGAGACGATTCGCACCGCGGCGGCCACCGGCCGCATCGGCGACGGGAAGATCTTCATCGTCAACATCGACGACGCGGTTCGCATTCGAACCGGCGAGCGCGGCGCCCACGCCATCTGAACCCAGTTCCCAACAGCAGCGAGGTCAATCTAATGAAAAACATCTGGAAGAATAGCTTAGCGCTGGGGGCCCTGGCGCTCCTGGCTCCGACGCTGGCATTCGCCGACGACGGTATCTCCGCCGGCACCTTCGTCGCGAACAACGTGTGGATGATGCTGGCCACCGCGCTCGTGTTCATCATGCATCTCGGGTTCGCATCCGTCGAGACCGGACTTACCCGCGCGAAGAACACGACGAACATCCTGTTCAAGAACGTGTTCGTGATCTGCTGCGGACTGCTGACCTACTACGTGGTCGGCTTCAACCTGATGTACCCAGGAGACTTCAACGGATACTTGGGCTTCGCCGGGTTCGGGCTCACCGCCCCGGCCGACGGCATGACGGCCGCGTACGCCGACGGCGGGTACACCTATTGGACCGACTTCCTGTTCCAGGGAATGTTCGCCGCAACCTGCGCCACGATCGTCTCCGGCGCGGTGGCCGAGCGCATCAAGCTGACCTCCTTCATGATCTTCGCGACCATCTTCGTCGCGTTCGTGTACACGATCGCCGGCTCCTGGAAATGGGGCGGCGGCTTCCTCGACCAGATGGGCTTCTACGACTTCGCCGGCTCGACCCTCGTGCACTCGGTCGGAGGCTGGGCAGCACTCGTCGGCGCAGCCGTCCTTGGCCCTCGCCTAGGCAAGTACTCGAAGGACGGACGCGTCACGCCGATCCCGGGCAGCAACATGCCGATGGCAACGGCCGGCGTCATGCTGCTTTGGCTCGGCTGGTTCGGTTTCAACGGCGGCTCGGTCCTCTCGGCCGACCCGGGACTCACGTCACTCACGCTCACGACGACCTGCCTTGCCGGTGCCGCTGGCGGCATGGGCGCGATGCTCGCCTACATGTTCGTTTCGCCGAAGCCTGATCTGTCGATGGCCCTGAACGGGATCCTCGCCGGTCTCGTCGGCATCACCGCAGGCGCGGACGTCATGACGCCGCTCTCGGCCATCATCATCGGCTTCGTCGCTGGTGGCCTCGTCGTCGGCGCGGTCCTCTTCTTCGACCGCATAAGGATCGACGATCCGGTCGGTGCGATCTCGGTGCACCTCGTGTGCGGCATCTGGGGCACGCTCGCCGTCGGCATCTTCTCCACGAACCCCGAGCACTCGCTGGCCGTGCAGGCCCTCGGCGTGGGGGTCTACGGCGTCTTCACGGTCGCCTGCGCCGCCGCCATCTTCGGAACCCTTCACGCGACGGTAGGTATTCGCGTGAGCGAAGAGGAAGAGATCGAGGGTCTCGACCTGGGCGAACACGGCATGCATGCCTACGACCTCCACACCTCGGGCAGCTCCCTGGACGAGCCTCTGGGCCTCAGTCGCCCAGCCCCTCACAGCCCGACCGCGAGGGAAATGGCAACCGAGCTGTAACAGCCTCGTTCGGAACGAACCGAGCGCCGTCAGGCGTCGCCCGGGATCAAGCGGCGGCTCGCATGTTCAAGCGCGGGCCGCCGTCTTCGTCTGTGGCCGTCCGTTCGTCGCGGCGACGCCGGCCGCGCATCGATGACCACCCGAGTTTGAAGCGCACGCGCCGGACTGGTAGCTGGCCACTGCCAAAGCGAGAGTGGCGGAATTGGCAGACGCGCAGGTTTCAGGAGCCTGTGGGGTAACACCCGTGTGGGTTCAAGTCCCATCTCTCGCATCTCGATGCGGAGGAACGCGGCGACTCGTCGCCGCGTTCCTCTGCCTTCTCGCGACCGGCTGCTCCAAGTTTGGGGAACCGGTTGGGATCAGCCGCCCCGACGAAGTCGTCGGCAGACCAGACGGACCTGCCACGACCCTCGTGGCATCCGGTAGACGAACGGTAGCCGCCTACACCGCCTCCCTGGGCGCCGGCACCGGCGTGTACGCGGTCGAGCTCGGCAGGGTCGACGCGAGCGCCCTGCCCGAGAAGAGCCTCACACCGCCATCACGGCGCCGCCGGCATCCACCTCTGGGGTTTGCGAGCACGGGCGACACCGTCGTGATCGCATGGCGGGAAACCGCCCCCGCGACGAGCGGCCGCATCGCCTGGACCGAGAGTCCCGACGCGGAGTCTCCGTTCTCCACTCCGCGCGCTCTTGCGGCGGAATTCGGGTCCGATCCACGAGGCCGCGGCGCGCCTCCCACGCTGATGGCGATCGAGGGCCGCGTCACGACTCGCCAGCCGCCGTGGCAGCGGGACTTCGGCGTCTGGCAACGCCGTAGCTCCGAACCTACCGGGTGGGCGAAGCTTGGCCCCTCGATCGCAGCTCGCCCGTCGACCTTCACGGTCGTCGGAGCCGGAGACAGCCGTGCTCTGGTCGCTTCCACCGACGGGAGCCGCGAGCTCACCTTCACCCGCACCCGGGCGGATGCTCCTTCCGAAACCACCACCGTAGCGGGGCACCCCGCGGGCCCGGCGTCGGTCTGGCTGTCGCGAGCCCCAGATGCGGTGATCGCCGGATGGACCGAGTGGAGCCCCGGCGCGACGAACGTAGCCGTTCGCGTCACGCGCTCCACCGACGGCGGCGCTTCGTGGGAGCCTCCCTCCACTCTGTACGCGGGTACCCACGGCCTCCATCCGCTGGCCAGCTTCGCCCGAGACGGCTCGACCGTCGTGGCCGTCTGGCGCATCCCAGCGCCAGAGGCCGAACGAATCGCGCTGGCGGTCTCGACCGACGCGGGCTCGAGCTTCTCTCACCCGCTCGAGATTGACCGGGGCCAGCCCGAAACCCGCCGAAGCCGTCCGCGGGTGGCCGTGAGCGGTGAGCGCATCCTCGCGACCTGGCAGGCCCAGGAGGCCTCCGTGGCCACCATCCGGGCGACCGTGCTCACGGACTTCGGCTCCCGGCCGTCCATCGCGGACGAGCCGATCGCCACGGCCGCTCCGGGACGCTCGGTACGGAACCCACAGCCCTGGCTCTCGAGCGACGGAGGCGGCGGCGTCCTCTGGGAGTCGGCCGCATCCGCCCACAGCGGACCACTGCCATCGACCGCACAGGGGCCACAACGCGTCTCGCTGCACGCCAGACCGCTGCGCAGATGAAAACTGAGGCCAGGTGTGGCACGTTGATGCTTCGGCTGTTGCTGGGGGTTCGCCGCGTACCGCGACGCCCCGCCGGCGCCCCGAACACCCGACGATGACGGTTCAGTGTCCCCGCTGCCAGACTCAATACAGAGTCCCCGAAGCCCGCCTGGCAGGCGCGCAGCCGGTCTTCAAATGCATCCGTTGCGACCTGGTGTTCAAGAGCGGGCCCGAAAAGCCCGTTCGAGGCGCCACACGGCAGCGAACGGCAGAGAGCAATCTGAGCTTCGACTTCAAACGCGACAAGAGCCGCGCCGCCGAACCGGAAGATCGGGGCGACCTCGAGGTCTCGGACGAAGACGAAGCGGATGGGTCTGAACCCGCGTTCGTGACCACACTCGAAACCGGCAAGCGCGCGAACAAGGCCGGCCCCGAGCCGGAAGAGGAAGAGGAACAGGAAGAGGAACTCGAGTTCGAAGACGAGCCGCTCGAGGAAGAAGAGGAGGAGGAAGAAGAGGAAGAGGACGCTCCGCCGCCGGTGATCGTCGCCCCTCGAAAGCGCGCCGCCAGCATTCGGCCACGCGCCCCAGGCGCAGCGAAACGCCGCTCCCCACTCAAGCCGATCGGCATCTGCGTCGGCCTCATCGTTTGCTTCTATCTACTGGTTGCGGTCACCCTCGACCGAAACCCCGCCGACGCGCTCGCGCAGCTATCAGAGGTCCCCGTGTTGGGCGGCCTCCTCGGCCGAGACCACCTCCTCGTCTGGCGTCTCGAGGTAACCGGCCTCGAGGGAGGGCTCGACTACATCCGCGACCACAAGCTCGCGTACGTCGTCTCAGGCCGCGCCGTGAACACGACCAGCCAGGATCTACGCATCGTGGAGATCGAAGGTGGGCTCGTCGTCGATGGCAAGGCGAAGCGCAGCCAACGCGTCTACGCCGCCAACCAGGCACGCTCGACGATCCGCGATCTATCGGCGAGCGAGGTCGAAATGCTTCTTCGACTCGAACCGAACCGCCGGTTCCGGATTCGTCCGGGCGAATCCGCGAGCTTCCTTCTCGTCTTCCCCGATCCGCCGCAGGGCCTCGAGGAGGTCGTCGTTCGGATCATCGACGCTCGGGTCACGTGAGCGGACGACGATGTTGCCTCAAGCTTCTTTGGTACTCCGACGCCGCGAGTCGGCGCCCGCGTCGTCCTCGGGCGTCACGTCGATCGCATCCGGCTTGTTGACCGACTTGCGGAAGTTCCGGATGGCATCACCCACGCCGCTGCCCAGCCCCGGGAGCCTCCCAGGTCCGAAGATGATCAACACGACCGCCAGGATCAGCAGCACTTCCCAGATGCCAAAGCCCATGGCTGGAACTCTAGGGCAGGTCCGTAGGTGCTGCAAGGGAGCTCCGTGTCGGCGCACGTAGGCCCGGATCGCCACCGCACCGGCGATCTCCTCCCGTTTCTCCTGCTTTCTCTGCTCGCGCACGGACTGTTGCTCGTGTGGATGAGCCTCGACCCGATCTCGATCGTCGAGGAGGCGGCACCACCCCCGATCGTCGTCCAGCTCAATAGCCCGCCCCCCGTCGACGGCGAGCAGGCGCCACCAGCCCAAGAGCAGCTCGCGGCTCGCGTGCCGGCCAAGCAGATCGTCGCTCCTTCCGACCGCGAGAACGAGCTGGCGCCGGAGGGCCCCGCCTATCTGAGCGATCGCGACAACCGGGTCGACCAGCAGACGATCCGCCAGGGCAATCCCGAGGCCGGATCGCCGGCCGCTGAGCCGGTCGACGAAGGCTCGCCGGAGTCGGTCCCCGCCCCCCCGCCTCCACCGGAAGCACCGGCCGAGCCCGCGGCCGAACCGGCGCCCGAGCCCGCACCGGCCCCGGAGGCCCAGGTCGCCAAACCGCTTCCCGGCCTCGAACGGCTGTTCGCACCGCCAGCCGAGGTCCTGGCCCGCGCGAAGACCAACCAGCCGCAGCCCAAGGGGCGCGCCCAGCCCGCGCCGGAGTCCGACCCACGCCGCGACTTGATGGCGGCGCCACCGCCGGCGCCGGGAATGTTGAGCGGGTTGCGCGGAAGCTTCGACCACCTCCCCGACGTCGCGCCGGGGCAGCTCACGATGCTGAACACCAAAGCCGACCGATTCGCGCCGTTCGTGCGCCGAGTAGGCACCCGGGTGTTCCAGAACCTACTGATTTATCAGCGTCGGGATCTCGACGCGCCAGACATTTTGGCCGCCACCCAGCTGGTGACGGTGAGAGCCATCCTCACCCCGACGGGCACGCTCAAGTCGCTGGAGGTGGTCGACCGCTCGGGCAGCCCAGCGATGGACCGCACACTCGTCGAGGCACTCCGTCAGGCCGCCTTCGATCCGAACCCGCCCCTGGGCGCGTCGAATGTCGACGGAAACTTCGAGTTCATCTTCCAGGCCCAGATCCTGGCCAGTGTGCAACCCGGTGTAGGACAACGCATCCGCGCGGTGGAAAGCCGGCTACGCATTGGACTGATGTAACGCTTGCCTAGTCGTCCGCCGACTCTTCCACGTATTCCCGGTACTCGTCTGCGGTCATGAGTTCCTCGAGATCCGTTTCGTCACCGATCGCGATCTTGACCATCCAGCCGTCGCCGTATGGGTCTTCGTTCACGAGCTCCGGGCTGTCTGGCAGGTCATCGTTGACCTCGGCGACCTCACCCGAAATCGGAGCGTAGATGTCCGATACGGCCTTGGTCGACTCGACGACCCCGAACGGCTCGGCCTTCTCGACCTTGTCTCCTGCCGCGGGCAACTCCACGAAGACGACTTCGCCCAGCTGCTCTTGCGCGTGGTCCGTGATGCCGACTGTCGCCACCTTCTCCTCGATGGCGAGCCACTCGTGCTCACGGGTGTATTTCAAGTCCTCCGGCAGTTCCATCGTTACTTCCCGTTCCTCCCCGGCATGGCACGTCGATAGAACGGAATCTCTACCCGCTCCGCGGCGGCCGCACGCCCGCGAATCTCGATCGACAGATCAGCGTCTACCCATTCCCTATCGACCAAGGCAAGAGCGACCGCCCGACGAAGTGTCGGAGATCGCGTACCACTCGTCACCACTCCCACTCGCTTCGAGCCCGAATGAACCGGGTACTCCGCGCGACCGATCCCCTTGTCTACGAGTCCGAGTCCGATCAGCTGGCGAGGCGGACCCGCCTCGCGCTGGGCGGCCAGGGCCGCACGCCCCACGAAGTCGCCCTTGTCCAGCTTGACGGCCCACCCGAGCCCCGCCTCCAGCGGGGAGATGTCTCGCCCCAGCTCGTGCCCGTAGAGCGCCAGCCCGGCCTCCAGGCGCAGTGTATCTCGCGCGCCGAGGCCGATCGGCTCCAAGCCAACGTCCGCGCCGGCCGTGACCAACCCGTCCCACAGAGCGGAAGCGGACTCCGCCGGACAGAACAGCTCGAACCCATCCTCGCCGGTGTACCCAGTTCGGGCCGCGAACAGCGGCACGCCGAACAGGGTCCCATCGGCGCAGCCGAAGCGCCTGAGTGCCGCCAGCCAATCGCCCCCACCGCCCCCCACCAGGTCGGCGGCATGAGGCCCCTGGAGGGCCAGCAGCGCCGTCTCTGCGCTGAGATTGGTCACCCGAACGGAGTCGTCGCCGATGGCGTGCTCTTGAATCCACCCCCAGCACGATTGCGCGTTCGAGGCGTTCACGCAGAAGAGATACCGCGTGTCTCCCCGACGATAGAGGATCGTATCGTCGATGGTGCCGCCGTCGTCCGTGCACCAGAGCGTGTACTGCGCGCGGCCGACCTCCAGCCGAGAGGCGTCGTTCGTCGTGATGCGCTGGCAAAGCGCGAGCGCGCCCTCCCCTTCCACGGAAATCTCACCCATGTGCGAGACGTCGAAGAGTCCGGCCGCGGTGCGAACCGCTTCGTGTTCGGCGAGCAGCCCGCGATACTGCACGGGCATCTCCCACCCTCCAAAGTCGACGAACCGTGCGCTGGCCGACCGATGTCGATCGTAGAGTGGTGTGCGACGAAGCTCCGTCATGCCGACAGGCTCGCGAGCGCTGCGTCGACGGTGTTCGAGAGTAGCATGGCGATGGTCATCGGCCCGACGCCGCCGGGGACCGGCGTGATGTGGGCAACCCGCGGGACCGCGGACTCGTAGTCGACGTCGCCGACGAGACCATCCTCCGTCCGATTGATGCCCACGTCGATTACCGTCGCCCCTCGCTTGATCCACTCGCCGCGGATGGCCCCCGGCTTGCCGAGCGCAGCAACGAGGATGTCCGCCTCGCCGACCTCTCGCGCGAGATCCTTGGTGCGCGAATGACAGTACGTGACGGTCGCGTGGCGCTCGAGAAGGAGCAGTCCCACGGGCTTCCCGACCAGCAGGCTACGCCCAACCACGACAGCTCGCTTTCCGGTCGGGTCGACTCCCACCTCGTCGATCAAGCGCATCACGCCTGCCGGCGTGCAGGGACGGGGCCCAGGTACGCCGGCGAGAAGCCTGCCCTGGCTGACCGGATGAAGACCATCGACGTCCTTCGCCGGGGAGAGTCGCTCGATGACCTCGTTGTCGTCGAGCCCGTCGGGCAAAGGCAGCTGTACGAGAATGCCGTGGATGTCCTCTCGCGCGTTGAGCTCGTCAATCTGCGCGAGCAGCGCGGCCTGGCTCGTCGACGCCGGCAACTCGACCCCGACCGAGAGCATCCCCGCCTTCTCGCACGCCTTGTGCTTGCTGCGGACGTAAATTGCAGAGGGCGCATCGTCGCCGACCAGCACCGTCGCGAGGCCGGGCCGCACGCGATCCGAGATCTCCGCGACCCGCGCACGTACTACCTCCCGAACGCGCTGCGCTATTTCCTTGCCATCGATCCGCACGCCGGCGTCCTGGATTGCTGCCATGGCACGCGTCTATAAGGCCCTCCCTGCGGGGTGTAAAGGCAGGTCCACCAATTTGGCGACGGGAACGGAATCCGGCGACGGAGATCGGGGGTTCCATTGGAGATCACGCCCCCCGAAGGCCTACAGGCTCAGCTCTGCGTGAACTTCAGGCTGAGGTCGCGGAGCTGCTTCGCCGACGGAACCGACGGCGCGTCACTCATCGGATCGTGCGCCTTCTGCGTCTTTGGGAACGCGATCACGTCGCGTATCGACGTTTCGCCGAGCCAGAGCATGCAGAGGCGATCTAGTCCGAGCGCAATACCACCGTGCGGCGGCGCACCGTACGACAGCGCATCGAGCAGGAACCCGAACTGCTCACGCATCTCGCCCTCTTCGATCCCCAACGCCGAGAACACCCGCGCTTGGACGTCCGGACGGTGGATACGAATCGAGCCGCCGCCGAGCTCGGTGCCGTTCAGGACCACGTCGTAGGCGTCGGCAAGGACCTTCTCCGGCTCCGACTCGAGAAGGTCGAGGTCCTCTTCGCGGGGCGACGTGAACGGGTGATGCACACTCACCAGCCGCTTGGCCTCAGTGCTGTACTCGAGCAACGGGAAGTCGGTTACCCAGAGGTAGTTCCATTGGTTCTCCGGAATCAGCCCGAGCATGTCCGCCAGCCGAAGGCGCAGCTGGCCCAGGATTCCTTGCGCGTACTTCCGCGGCCCGGCCACCAGGAAGAGTACGCCCCCCTTGCGAAGCCCCGTCCGCTCTTCAATCTTCTCGCGCTCTCCTTCGTCGAAGAATTTCGCCAGGGGCGACTGCCAGCCGTCATCGGTCGCGCGAATCCACGCGAGCCCCTTCGCACCGATCGACTGCGCCCAAGCCACGGTCTCGTCGAGCTCTCGGCGGCTGAACGTGTGCCCGTCCTCGGCGACGACCCCGCCGACGATCCCGCCCTCGGCGACAGCCTGCGCCAGGACGCGCGCCTGCGCCGTCTCCATGAGGTCCGACAATTCGATCAACTCGAGACCGAACCTCGTGTCCGGGCGATCGGTGCCGAACCGGCGCGTCGCCTCTTCGTAGGTCATGCGCGGAAACGGAGCTTCCGGCACCGGCGCGCCCATGGTGGCAGCCCCCGCTCGGAGCAACCCCTCCGTCAGGGCCAGAATCTCCTCGGCACCAACGAAGGACATCTCGATGTCGAC
>JAJCZO010000232.1 GCA_029262355.1 Deltaproteobacteria bacterium | reverse complement strand
GACGCCCAAGGCATGAGCTGCCGCGGCGAGCGCTTCGGTCTTGTCACGACTCGCAGCCGCCGCAGTGAACAGGGCCGCTCGCGCCTTGCGGGGCGGCACCGAGACCTCGAGGCGGGACGAGTACACCTGCCAGAGCACGTGAACGACGAGCCGGAACAGACGCGCTTCCGGCGGGCGACGCAACCGGGACTCGAGTTCTCGACGCGGCGCGCCAACGAACGCCTCGAACAATTCGACGAGATCACGTAGCCACGGGATGTCACATCGATCGACGAACCAGGGCACGATTTCGCCGTCATGAACTTCGTAACGCACGAGATGGATCGGCACCGAGATCATCGTAAGCGTCCGGCAGCCGTCCGCGCGCAGGGTGGAATCTGAAGCCCTGCTGGGTTCGGTCGCCCTCTTGCCTACACGAGGGCCAGCTGGGGCCTCGCCTCGTCGGCGACCAACGCCTTCCAGCGGCCCGGCAGCAGCTCCTCGACCCGGCTGGCCGGATGCGTAGCAACGCGGACGAGCACGTCCGCGAGGTAGCGGATGACGTCGACGCCAGCGATACGGCAGCTCTCGATCAGGGTGTAGGCGACGGCCGCAGCGTGTCCGCCGCGGGGGCTGCCGGCGAACAGCCAGTTGCGGCGACCGACGGCGATTGGGCGGATGGCTCTCTCGCACGCGTTGTTGTGTAGCGGGATGCGGCCGTCCTCGAGAAAGCGACGTAGTTCGCGGCGCTGGTTGTAGAGGTACTTGATCGCCTTGGCGATGTTGTCGGAGTCGCTGAAGTTCTCTTTGAGTCGAAGTGCTCGGGCACGGAGCGCCGCCAGCACGGGCAGTGACTTCTGCCATCGGAGCTTCCATCGCGCCTCGGGATCGAGGTCGGCCTCGTCCGCTTCCCGCTCGACTGCGAACAGCAGCTTGATGTCGTCGCGAAAGAGCTTGGCAGTGCCCGGTGCGTCGCTCGCGTCTTTGAATTTCCTATTCACGTGCGCCCAGCAGCCGCCGATCCTGATGTCGCCCTCGACCTTCCTACTCGCGGCGCTATTGCCGCTGTAGCCGTCACCAACGAGCCAGCCCGCGAAGCTACCGAGTTCCACTGCGATCAGTTCACTCGCGCGACCCGAAGTGAATCGGTACGCGACCCCATCGACTTCGGGGTTCACGAAGGTCCACAGATACGTCTGGAAGTTCTTCTCGCCACGACCGCCCTGACACTTCACCGGAGTGTCGTCAAGTTGCATGACGGGACCGGCGCGGACCCTTGCCATCAGACAATCGGCGATGGGGCGCAGAGCCTCCGTGGCGCCGAGTGCCCAATCGCACAAGGTCTGTCGAGGCAAGCGGAGTCCATCACGAGCGAAGATTTTCTCTTGCCGGTAGAGCGGCAAGTGGTTGGCGTACTTCTGGACGATCAGCCAGGCGAGAAGCGTTGCGCTCGCGGCGCAGCCTTCGAGTGGGCGTGGCGGCATCGGCGCAGTGATCGCAGCTGCCTGCCGGTCGTTTGCATGCTCCGGCGCCAAGCCGTAGATCACTTGATGGTGACGAATCAGCGTGATCTTCGCTCGCTGGTAGTCGACCTCGTCGAAGATCTTCTCCCCGACTGCCACGAGTGGCAGACCGGTGTCGGGGCAGACGCGATCCTCCTCGGGGAGCTCGTGCAGGCGATCCTCGCGCGGGAGCGCCGACGTATCGATCTTGTGCGGCTTCTTCTTCTTCTTCTTCTTCCTCGTCGTCTTCGAGTCCGATGGAGGGTCGTCGTCGTCATCTTCACCGTCCTCGTTCGCCCGCTGTTCTGAGTCAGAAGCGGACTCATCATCCGTGATCGCTGATGCCGGAGGATCGGGGAACAGCACGCCCTGTCCTTCGGCGATCAGGTGTGCGCGGCTACGCGAGGCGAGGAGGCGGTTGACGTAGTCCTTGAGGACCGCGAGGTCGCGAGCGAAGTCCTCAAGCTTCGCGTCCCTATCCGCGAGCTTCGCTCTCAGTTCCTCGTTCTCGCGTTGCAGCGCCTCCAATGACACGGGCACGCAACTACGCAACCGCGCGTGAATTTCACTCGCGTTTCGGAGATCGCCGACGCCACGGACGCGGGCGCAGTCCATCGACGTCGAAGCCGTGCAGCAGAAGAGCAAGTTGCTCCTCGCGGTACTCAACCTTCGTCACATCTCCGTCGGCGCTTGGCCACGCGAACGTGCCACGGTCCAGGCGTCTCGCCAGCACCCAGACGCCAGACTCGTCGTAGACCAGGACCTTCATTCGATTGCGCCCCCGGTTGCAAAAGAAGAAGAGGTCGCGTGACATCGGGTCGTCGCCGAGACGCTCCCGGACGATGCCGGCGAGACCGTTGAAGGACTTCCTCATATCGGTCGGTCCGACCACCAAGAAGATCCGACCACCGCTGAACGTCAGCATGATTCGAGGATCTCGAGAAGCCTGATCAGGTCGTCGTCGTCGAACCGTCTTGGCAACTCGACGCACCGGCCACGCCCGAGTCGCACGACGATGGGATCCACCGCTTTGGCCGGTGATCGATCCTCGATGGAAACCTCGACCAGGCCCAACGACCCTGGAGTCTCGAACTCGGCGGCAACATCTGCGGACAATCGACGCCTCCACTGGTACAGAGTTGTCGGCGTGACGCCGAGCTCGTCGGCGTAGTCAGCCATGCTCAGGCCGCTGCTTGCCTGGTCCTCCAGGGCGGCTGCGTACCACTCCGCCAGCTCGTCGCGACACTGAGGTCGCACGGTGAGATCGATGTCTTGCATCCAAACACGATCTCAGACCATCCAAGGGATTCCATGGGCTCCGCGCTGACCCGTCGGACGCTTACAGATCATCTGTCCTCCTGGAAGACTGCCGGGATTCGGTCGTCCCCGTGGCCACCAACTCGTAGACGATCGCGCGCTTCCCGGGCTGCGCCCGGAGCACCCGGCCGACGCGCTGCAGGTATTCCGTTTCGCCACGCGACCCGCCGACGATGATCGCGACGTTGGCCCGTGGAACATCCACCCCCTCGTTGAGAACCCGCGCGGAGACGAGAGCCCTGATCTCCCCTGCGCG
>JAJCZO010000231.1 GCA_029262355.1 Deltaproteobacteria bacterium | reverse complement strand
CGCGCAAGATCCTGGATGGCCTTCTGATCTTCGGTGAGTGCGAAATCCATGGCGGGACTAGTCCTTCTTCCTACGAGGGCGGAACTTGAAGAGCCGGAACAGCATCGTGCCGACCTTCTCACCATCCTGATCACGAAAGGTGTAGAGTTGGTTGATGAAGTGACCGGTACCGAGGCCGGTCTCCTTCTCCGGCGACACGCCATCGATCACGATCTCATGGGTCAGATGGTCACCGGGCCGGAGATACCGGAAGTACTCCTGATCGCAGTTCACCGCGACGACGGACGTGAAGCCCTCTTCGGCGAACACATCCCAGAGCTCGGCCTGGGCGCTCGTGCCCGTCTGCGGCGGCGGCTTCAGCCCACGCATCGTCCAGGCCTGCAGCATGGAGGGCGGCGCAACGAGCTCGCCGAAGGCGGAGGACGCCGCGGCCTCGGGGTCGGTGTAGACGGGGTTGTCGTCGCCCATCGCGTCGCACCAATGCCGAACCATGGGCGTGTTGACCGGGTCACGTGCAACGAAGGGCTCGCCAACCTGGCGTCCTTCGAACTCTTTCAACCGCGCGTAAAACCGCGCCTTGTCGTCTTCCGACACGAGTCGTGCCCCCTCCTTCTGCGGACTCAGCCGCGCGGCAGGCCGAGACCCATCATGGCCACGATCTGCCGCTGAATCTCGTTTACGCCGCCACCGAACGTATTGATCTGACAGGCCCGGTACTGCAGCTCGATCTCGCCTCGGAGAACCGCTCCCGGCGATTTCGACTTGAGAAGGCCCGGTGCTCCGAGCACGTCGAGCAGCAACCGATAGATCTCGATGAGCTCTTCGGTACCGAAAACCTTCACCGACGACGCTCGCGCAGGCTCGAGCTTACCGCCCTCGAGCTCCCAGGCCATTCTCCAGTTCATGACCTTCGCGGCTTCCGTGCGGGCGAAGGCTTCGGCGAGGGCCGTCTGCACCCAGCCCTGGGCGATCAACGGTCGGCCGTCATCCGTCGTCGTTTCACGCGCGAAGCGGATCGCGTCGTCGACGAGACGCTGCGCGATGCAGCCCCACACCCCGAGCCCGATCCGCTCGAAGTTGAGCTGCGTCGTGATGAGCTTCCAGCCAGCGTTCTCCTCGCCGACCCGGTTCGTGGCCGGCACACGAACGTCGTCGTAGTACGTCATGTTCGTGCGGCCATCGCCGACGGTGAAGATCGGAGCAACCTTGAATCCCGGGTGGCCGGTGGGGCAGATGAGAATCGTGATGCCCTTGTGCTTCTTCGCGTCCGGATCGGTTCGTACGGCGAGCCAGATGTAGTCGGCGTCGTTTGCGCCGCTCGTGAACATCTTCGTCCCGTTCACGACATACTCGTCCCCGTCTCGCACCGCCGCGGTCGAGAGCGACGCGAGATCTGTGCCCGCCCCGGGCTCTGAGTAGCCGATCGCGAAGTGCACCTCGCCACCAAGGATGAGTGGCAGGAACTTCTGCTTCATCGCCTCGGTGCCGTGCCGCATGATCGCCGGCCCAACGGTGTTGAGCGTCACAAACGGAAGCGGTGCACCGGCCCGACGCGCCTCGTCGAG
Organism: Deltaproteobacteria bacterium; assembly: GCA_029262355.1. Taxonomy (GTDB): domain Bacteria; phylum Desulfobacterota; class Binatia; order UBA12015; family UBA12015; genus VGTG01. The sequence continues at coordinate 25,918 of JAJCZO010000231.1, read as the reverse complement.
GAAGATCAATTGCTCGATGCCGGTGAAGCCCTGGCCGCCCCACTCCTGGGGCCAGCCGACGCCGAGCCAGCCGTCTTTGCCGATCTGACGAATGACTTCCTTGTAGACTGGACCACCGACCTCGTGACTGAGCCGCTCGCGCGTCTCGTCCGTCATCAGACCGGTGAAGTAGTCACGAATCTTCGTGCGAAGCTTCTGCTGTTCGGGCGTGAAATCGACGTACATGGGACTCCGGGGTGGTTAAGCGAACACGAGAATCGCGTTCAACGATGCATTCGATCTCCGATGATGGCAGCGCTCTCGAGGCGCGCAATATCCTCTTTCGAGAGGCCCAGCTCCTCACCGAGGATCTCGGCGTTGTGCTGGCCGAGGGTCGGCGCAACACTCGCGTAGTGCCGCTCGGGGCCGTAGGAGAAGCGCATCGGCCAAACCGGATAGCGCCGCTTTCCCGACCTCGGGTGATCCATGGACTGATAGTAACCGCGGGCCTCGAGATGTGGCTCGCCGTACATCTTCGTCGCCACCAGAGCTTCCGCGACCGGGATCTTCGCGTCGCGAAGCTCGCGAACGACCTCGTCCGCCGAGTGCTGCTTCGCCCACTCGGCCAAGTGCGCGTCGATCTCGTCGTGACGTTCCTGCCGACCCGCGAGGCCTGCGAGTGCCGGATGCATGGCCCAACCCGGGCCCCCCAGGACATCGACCAGCCGACTCCACTCTGCGTCGCTCCGAACGGACAGAGCGACCCACGCATCGTCCTTCGTTGCGTACGCACCCTGCGGCGCAAAGTCGCGACCCCGGTTGCCGTGGCGGCCGATCACGTTGCCGTTCATCGTGTGCTCGATGACCTGCTCTGGGGTGAGGCACGCTCCGGTTTCGAGCTGCGCAACCTCGATGTGCTGGCCCTCGCCGGTTCGTTCCCGGTGCATCAGCGCGGCCTGCACGGCAACCCCCACGTGCATCGAGACACCACAATCGATGAAGCCGCCCGGGTTGAGCGGCACCCCGCCTGGATGCCCGGTGACCCACGTCATGCCGCTTGCCTGCTCGATCACAGTCGCCCAACCGACGTAGTCGCGCCAGGGGCCCTCGAGGCCGAAACCGGGCATGCGCACCATGATGAGATCCGGCCTCGCCTCGGTGAGCTTCGCGTAGGTGAGACCGAAGTTCTCCATCACGCGCGGCGAGAAGTTCTCGATCAAGACGTCGGCGTCCGCGACGAGTCGCAGAAGCAACTCGCGCGCCTCTTCCTGGCGAAGGTCGAGCGTGAGGTCGCGCTTCCCGTGGTTCGACCCCTGATAGGTGGTGCTGTGCTCGTAGTAGTCGTCGCCAAGTTGGGGGTAGGTCTGGCTGAAGCGAAAGCCGTCGGGACGCTGCACCGACTCCAGCTTGATGACGTCGGCGCCGTGCGAAGCGAAGTACATCCCCACGAACGGGCCGGCCCAAAACGTGCCGAGGTCGAGCACGCGCAGATCGCGGAACGGCAGACCATCGACGTCGGCGCGACCGTGCGGGCGTCGCTCTCCGACATGGGATTTCGGTTCGTCTCGTTGCGGCCAGGGCGCGTCGAGCGAGGCCGTGTGCTCACCCAGCCGAGGCGCCGGGGTTCGGATCGATGCGGGCGTCTTTGCAAGGCGATACGGAAAGCCCGGTCGCTTCCAATCTCCACCCGGTTCTTCGGTGAAGAACGGGCGCTCGCGGAACTGCTCGAAGCGCTCGAGCGTATCGCCACTGCCGATCCATACCGTCGGAATTCGAAACGCCTGCCCAAGCGTGACGATCTCGTCGGCGGTGTGCTCGTCGAGCCAGGGCTGGATCGCCTCGAAGAACTCTCCCGCCACCGGAAGATCAGACTGAATGTTCTTCTGCTCGTCGACGAACTGCGGCACGTCGAAGAGCGTGCACGTGTCCGCCCATTGCTGCGCGGTGAGGACGTTCACGCCAACCCACGCATCCTTGCAACGCAGAACCCCCGGCAAGGGCGTCCGCCGCTTCTGCGGCGGGGGCATGCCCATCTTCTTCAGAGTGTCCGCCCACATCATCGGGTAGGGCAACGTCCCGACGAGACACTCCATCATCGACACGTCGACTTCGATCGACGCATGCTGGTCGCGCGCCGCGCGGACGGCAGTGAGAGCTCCGGTCGCAGCGAACGACCCCGCGAGGTACTCGGGTATGCGCCCACCAACCCGGACCGCCGCGGAACCCGGCAGGCCGTGCGCGGAGACCCAACCGCCGGCCGCCTGAATGACGAGCTCACTCGCCTCGTGATCTCGGTAGGGCCCCGTCTGGCCAAAGGGCGAGATACGCACCAGCGCGACCGTCGGGTTGAGCCCACCAAGCGCTTCGCGGCTGAGTCCGCGGGCCTCGAGACGCCCCGGTCGATCGCTCTCGATGATGACGTCGACGCCCTCGAGTAACGCCGCCAGTTTGTCGACCCCGCCGGGCCCATCCAGGTCGACCACCACGCTGCGCTTGTTGGCGCTCAGGTATCGGGCGAGACCGCTCGCCTCGGGGTCGGCGACACCCCCCTTGAACGGTCCCCACTCGCGGAGCGGGTCGCCCTCGGGCGGCTCGATCTTCACCACGTCCGCACCCAGATCCGCAAGCAACTTGGTGGCGTAGGCACAGGCGATGTCGCCGCCAATCTCGACGACTCGTAGGTCGCGAAGGGCTTCCATATCGAGGGCTTTCGAGCGGATGATGATCTCCACCCGCGTGTGAGGATAGGTAACGCGGCCCCCCCTGGGCGGCAACGATGCGCTGGGCCGGCCGATCCGCTATTCGTCGCACCGCTCGGGCTCGCGCCCCGATCAACTCTTGCGCTCGGGAACGAACAGGGCGGATGATCCCGCGATGGCGAAGCTGGACCACCTCATCCTTCCCGTGAACGACATCGACGCGAGCGTCGCCTTCTACACCGAGACTCTGGGATTTGGCCACGAGGGCCCCGAGGGCCCGTTCCGGGTGCTCCGGGTCCGCGACGACCTCACCCTGCTGCTCTCCGCATGGGGCACGCCGGGCGGAATGCACTTGGCGTTCGCCATGTCGCAGCAGGAGTTCGACGACGCCTTTGGCCGCGTGCGCGATGCCGGCCTGGAATACGGCGACGCATTCGACTCGGTCGGCAATCAGCAGGGGCCGGGCGAGGAGACCGGCGCCCGTGGCCCGGGCAAGGCCATCTACGTCTTCGATCCCAACAAGCACCTGATCGAGATCCGCCATTACTGAGAACCGACACCGCCCCGCATTGAACGGCGGCTCGTGATCGCGTAATCACAGAGTCTCGACCGAGCGGTCAGCGTCGTGCTCGGTTCTGACGGACGATGACGAAGCCGCAGAAGCTCGCCGTGGGGATCGGTGCCGCGTCTCTGCTCAGTGCAGTGCTCGGCGGGCTCTCGCCCTCGCCCGCCGCTTGGTTTCTCGGTTGGACGAGCGTGTCGTGCGCGCTGTCGGCCGCCGCGTACGTCGCGAATCGCCCGGGCATATACGGCAAGCGCGGCGGACTTCTGGTGTGGTGGCGCGCCCTGCCGACGGCGATCTTCCTCGGTGCGTTCCGGATCGCTTGCGCACTGATGCGGCGGGCGCGGCGACATCCCATTACGAGCGAGGTCGCTCCGGGGGTGTGGGTCGCCGGTCGGGTCGATTCGAGCCAACTGCCCGAAGGGGTGGACTTCGTCATCGATCTCGTGGCCGAGTTCCCCGAGCCACGCACCGTGCGAAATCGGACCGGCTACCGATTCCTCCCGGTTCTCGACGGTGGAGTCCCCCGGCAGGAGGCACCCGTGCTCGCCCTACTCGACGAGCTTGCCGATCCCCACACGACCGTGTTGGTCCATTGCGACTCCGGCATGGGGCGCGCGCCAACCTTCGCAGCACTCGTGCTCCTACGCCGCGGCCTAGCCAACGATGTCGACGACGCGCTCGCAATGATCGAACGCGCACGACCGTTCATCCACCTCGGATCGGCCGACCGCGCCTTCCTGGCGGGGATCGAACCAAAGGTCCACCGACCGATTCCCGAGCGGACGATCGCCGCCGTGTAGGGGCGCACGACAGCGCGCGACCAACGAACCGCCGAAGCCCCAGCCTCCACCGCCCATCAGGTTGTTGAAAGGCTCGGGACCGAGCCAGGTTGGTCGATGGAACGTGCCTGGCGACGGGAGGAGCTTTTCAACAGCCTGCTAGCCTAGTGGTCGTGCCCGGCCGGGCGGGCAGCGAGATCTCGGAAGCGGCCCATGAGGTCCTCGGCCGCGCACAGGCCCTTGTCAGCCACCAGTCGCTCGAAGGCCGCGAGCCAGCGCTCGTAGTAGCGATACTCGCTGCCGTCCGGGTGCTCACGTTCCCAGTCGGCGATCTCGGAGATCAGGCGCTCGCGGAACTCGTCCCAGGCGAACGCGCCCGAGTCGTACAGCGCCATCGTGAGGCCGAAGAGCCGCCCCTCCCAGACATGGTCGAACAGGAGTTCCCCGTTCTTTCGGGGCGGGGCAGCAGGGCCCGCGTCGTCGAGTACCCGTGGCGTCTTGTCGTCGGCCACGACTCAGATCTCCGACGGGAGGCGCGGCCGGCCCGTGCCAATCATCGAGTCGCGCGTCACCAGCGCAGCGAGACGCTCGGCACTCCAATCGTCGCAGCCGGGTGGTCGCTCCGGCAGGACCATGTACCGCAGCTCGGCGCTCGAATCCCAGACCCGCACCTCCCATCCGGGCTCGAGTTCTAAACCCATCTCCGACAGGACGTTGCGCGGCTCGCGGACGACGCGCGACCGATAGGCCGGGTCCTTGTACCAGGACGGCGATATCCCGAGCAGACCCGACGGGTAGCAGGAGCAAAGTGTGCACACGACGACGTTGTGAACGCCCGGTTCGTTGGGCACGACGACGAGCGGCGCCTCCAGAATCATCACCATCTCGATCTCGCCGACGGCCGTCGTCGCATCATCGAGAAGACGAGCCCGGAACGCCGGATCGGTCCAAGCACGCGCAACGACCCGCGCGCCGTTCATCGGGCCGATGTCCTCTTCGAACAACCGGATGACGGCCTCGATCGCTTCGGCGGTGACGATTCCCTTCTCCGTCAGAACCGCTTCGAGAGCTTCCGCACGCAGTTCGTTTTCGGAGTGTGAATGTTTGTGACCGCCGTTGCCCGACATCGCGGCTCCTTGGAGTCAACCGGCCGCGAGATAACGGTCGAAGAGGTCTACCGAGACGGGCGCGGCCAATTCCGCCTGATCACCCCAGAGCTCGACCGAATCGAACCGAACCGAGAAAAGATACTCGGGACACTCGCCCAACCCGTGGGCGTTCGTATCGGGCAGAATGCAGGCCCGATGAACCCGTGTCACGACACCGCGCTTGCCACGCACGTAGCCAGGGAGCCTCGTGTGCCCCGCCGGATGCAAGTTCCGCACGCGGACGTCGGCACCCACCGCGAACCGGGGATCGGCCGCCACGTCCCGAAAGAAGCCGTTCGCGGGAGGCTCCGGAGCCACGTCGACCGGCCCCGACGAGACGGGCGCACCCGCGGCTCGCGCAGCCAACTCACCGGGCCGCAAGTACCCACGTTCGACGAGCAGCGTCTCCATCGCGATGGCCCAGCGCCCGTAGTACCCAACGCTCAGATAGTCCCGCGGTGCGATTCGCTCGATCGCGTGGCGATACGCATCGATGTTCGCGCCTCCAGCCGCCAAAAGCGCGTAGCCCATCCCGTGGACCCGCGCTTCCCAGACCGAGTGGAACACCGGCCCATCGGAGTCGGGCGACACACGGCCAAAGCCATGCGTCCCGCCCATGTCGTGGATACCGTCCATCGCAGTCCACCGACGCCTAACCGCTCTTGGCGGGATTCACCAACGACCTCTTTTAGAGATCGTGGGCCTCGGCGAAGTGAGGCAGGCGGACTGGGCCTTCCCCGTTCAGCGAACCCAAGGCCGAAACGAGGCGGGTCTTGTGCTCTTCGAAGAGCGCACCCGTCACGGGGGTCGGCGGCTCGTACTGCACCTGCTTCAGCGCCTTCAGAGGATCTACGTAGCGCTTTCCCTCGACCAAAGAGAAGTGCAGATGCGGCCCGGTCGCGAGTCCGGTGCTCCCCACGTAGCCAATGACGTCGCCACGATGGACGCGCGTGCCCGACTTCACGCCACGCGAGTAGCGCGTGAGGTGGCCGTACATCGAGTCGTACCGCAACCCACGGCCGTGATCGATGCGAATCGTCCGCCCCATTTGGCCATACCACTTCGCGTACTTCACTCGACCATCGGCAACCGCACGAACCGGCGTGCCGTGAGGAGCGGCGAAGTCGACGCCGAGGTGCGGACGGCGGCGGCGCGTCTTCGGATGAAGGCGCGACCTGCTGAAGCGTGAACTGATGCGCGTGAACTCGACGGGATAACGCAGGGTCGAATCCGAGCGGACTCTCTGCAGAGGTTTCCCTTCGAGGTCGACGTAGTTCTTGTCGCCATCGGAACTCTCGGTGCGCAGCGCCGTGTGCGACTTCCCGCGGGTCTGCACCTCGGCGGCGAGTACCTGACTGCCCGTCGGGATCTCCTCGCCGGAGTCTGTGATCTTCACCTCGTAGAGAACACGGAACGCGTCCCCCTTACGGAGGTGCTTGAAGTCGACCTTGCTCGCGAAGATTCCCGCCATTTGACGAACGACCCGGGAGGGGACGCCCGCAGCCAGACACTCCGCCGTGATGTTGGATGTGACCGTGCTTGCGAGACCGCGAACTTCGGTGGTCGACGGGACTTCGCCGCGACGCGCCACGATCTTGCCGTCGTCACCCCGCTCCGCGAGGAACACACTGAGGCGATCGATCTCGTACTCGATGCCCGTGAGATCGCCCTCATGGTCGAAGCTCAGAGTGAGATCCTGCCCCGGTTTCAGCCGGGAGAGGTTGAAGACTTCGCGAGACGAGCGGTACCAGGCCAGGGCCTCTCCCTGGTGAACCCCGTTGCGACCAAGGAGCTTCAGAAACGTGTCGCCACGGCGTACCGTGGCGATCCGCTCGGCGTCGAGAGCATGGTCCTCGTCACCCAGAGCTGCCTGGCCGATCCATACGAGATCGAGAACTGTGGCCTCGGAGGGTACCTCCGCAAGGAGTACGCCTTGTTCGGCGTGGGATGAGCAAGATCGTGTAGGATTCTGCCCCCTCACCGCGTCCATCGAGTAGGCGACCGTGCTCGTACCGAGCGCTATGGCGCTCAAAGCTCCCAGCAAGACCGCGACACCGAGACCACCCCCCCCGGTTCGCGCTGCAGCCGGATCAGTTGGATTCCGCAGCGTGACCTCCTCCTCTCCTCGAAAGTCGAGCCAATTTGCTGGCAGCTGGCTCCACCCTTGTCAACTGCAAGGGCCAACCCTAGCGTGCATGCGAGGGCTCCCGAACGTAGCGTTTGGCCGTTAGTATGGCCCCTCGGCCATGATTCGACGGATTCTCGGCACGCTCCTCATCGCACTGCTCCTTGCATTGACGGGCGGAGCCCTGGTCGCCCGCCACACCCTCGAGCAGCGGGGTCCGAAACTCGCATCGCCCGAGGCCGTCAGCATCGGGGACGGGGCCATGCTACCAGAGATCGCGAGCCAACTGGAGCACCGGGGGATCCTCGTACAGCCCGAGATTTTCCTGGCCCTGGCCCGCTGGCGACGCGTCGATCGCCACGTCCGCAGCGGCGTCTACGAGTTCGAGGGCGGCGCCACGGCGGGAGAGGTGCTCCAGGCGCTGGTGAGCGGCCCCCAACGCTTCGAGCTGATCTCGATTCCAGAGGGGTGGTCCGCGAACCGTATCGCGGAGCGCCTGGAAGCAGCCGGCCTGGGCCCGACCGAGCGCTACCTCGAGCTGGCCTCCGACCCGGAATTTGCAGCATCCCTGGGCGTTTCCGCGAACGGACTCGAGGGTTACCTGTTCCCGGACACGTACTCGTTCGGCGAGAATCCGACGCCGCAGGAGGTCCTCGGCCGCATGACCGCACGGTTTTTCGAAGTCTTCGACGAGAGCCTCCGAGAGGCCGCCGCCGCCAGGGGACTCACCCCCCACGAGGCGATCACTCTGGCCTCGATCGTCGAGGCGGAAGCCGCGATCGCCTCAGAAAGACCCCTGATTTCAGCAGTTTTTCACAACCGGCTGACCCGGGGCATGCCTCTGCAGGCGGATCCGACCGTGCTCTACGGCACCGGACGCCCGAAACCCATCCGCCGAAGCGACCTGAAGCGGGCCACGCCCTACAACACGTACGTGATCCGCGGGCTGCCCCCCGGACCGATCTCCAATCCGGGGCTCGCGTCGCTCGAAGCGGCCGTACACCCGACCCCAGGAGCCAAGGCCCTGTACTTCGTGGCCCGCAACGACAGAAGCCACGAGTTCAACGAAACCCTGGCCGCCCACACGCGGGCCGTGAGAAAGTACCAGAGATGACCCCGATCGGGCTTGATCCCCCGACCATCTTCGCCTAGCCTTCGCCCCCATGATGGATGCGGCCGGGGCAACGCTGACCAAGCGGCAGAAAGAGCTGCTCGACTTTCTCGACAACTACATCCAGCGCCACGGCTTCGCGCCGACGCTGGACGAGACGGGCAAGCACTTTGGCTTGACCTCGCTCGCGACGGTGCACAAGCACCTGACGAACCTCGAGCGCAAGGGACTCATCCGGCGCCGTTCGGGCCTCAGCCGAGCTCTCGAGGTCATTCCGCAGAGCAAGCGCGTCGAGGGCATCGAGCTTCCGCTCCTCGGCATGGCTGCCGCGGGCTCGCCGATGGAAGCGACGCTCGACAATGAGCGAATCATGGTGCCCGACAGCCTCGTGCGAAAGCAGGAGAGTTTCGCGTTGAAGGTCAGCGGCGAGTCGATGCGCGACGCCGGCATCCTCGACGGCGACATCGTGATCGTCGAGAGCCGAGCCTCGGCCGATAGCGGTGAAACCGTCGTTGCGGTTTTGGACGGCGCCGCCACGATCAAGAAGATGCACCGCGAGTCTGGCGGACGCATCCGCCTACAGCCCGCCAACGACGCCTTCGAGCCGATCCTGTGCGACGAAGATCAGCTCGAAATCCGTGGCGTCGTCGTCTCGCTGATGCGGAAATACTGACGCCCCCGATGAGAGGCGCTCGGTGACCCCGCAGAGCACGAGCGTCTACGTCCACATTCCGTGGTGCTTGTCCCGGTGTCCGTACTGCGACTTCAACACGTATGCGGCTCGAGAGTGGCCGGAGGATGAGTATGCCGACGCCCTCGTGCGTGAGCTTGCGTGGTTCACCGAACGTCCTCCGTTCGACGACGTTACCCTCGGGACGGTGTTCTTCGGCGGTGGCACACCGTCGCTGTTCGCGCCGAAGACCATCGAGCGAATCCTGAACGAGCTGTCTCGTCGCTTTCGCACTGGCCCGGATCTCGAGGTGACGCTCGAGGCCAACCCCGGTACCGTCGACCGTGAACGGTTCGCCGGAATGCGCGCCGCCGGCGTGAATCGCCTCTCGGTCGGCATCCAGAGCTTCCAGCCGCGCCTGCTCGAAGCACTCGGGCGTCGCCATTCGGTCGACGAGTCGCGCGCGGCGCTGCAAGCCGCGCGCGACGGAGGCTTCGACAATCTCTCGTTCGATCTGATGTACGCGACCCCAACCCAGACCCTGGATGAGCTCGAAGCCGACCTGCGCGAAGCCACGGAGATCGCCCCCGAGCACCTATCCGCATACGCCCTGATCTTCGAGCCCGGCACCCAGCTCACCCGCGACGTTCAGGCGGGCAAGATCGAGCGCGCCACCGAAGAGCTCGAAGCACAGATGTTCGAGACCGTTCGCGCGCGGCTCGCGGACGCCGGCTACGCGCCCTACGAGATCTCGAACCACGCGCGCCCCGGGCGCGAAGCCCGTCACAACCAGGCCTACTGGCGAGGCGGCCCGTATCTGGGAATTGGCGCGGGCGCGCACTCGTTCTCGCCGACGACGGCACCCATGCAAGCCGACGCCAGCGATGGTGTTCGTTGGCAGAACATCCGGGACCCGGCCCGCTACCGCGCCGCCACCGAAACCGCCGGCCACGCCATCGACGAACACGAGTCGCTGACGCGTACCCAAGCGATGGGGGAGTTCTGCTGGCTCGCACTGCGCGAAACCCGCGGCCTCTCCTCGGCCGAGTTCGAGGCGCGCTTCGATGCCTCGCTTGCCGATGCGTTTGGCCACGTCGAGGAGCTGACTACCGAGGGCCTCCTCGAACGCCGCCACGACCGCCTCACTCTCTCCCCAAGAGGGCTCCTGATCGCAGACACGATCTTCGCGAGCTTTTTCTGAGCGAGGAGGCAGCTCGAACTCGAAGGCCCCACCGGGCGGCCGGCGCCGCGCCCGACGTCATTGCGACTCGTTGAACTTGGCCGCGATGAGTTCCCCGAGTGCATCGAGCAGCGCCTCTTCGTCGGTCCCCGTCGCCTCGAGGTCGATCGTGGAGCCGATGCCCGCCGCGAGCATCATGATCCCCATGATGCTCTTGCCGTTCACCGCCTGGCCGTCCTTAGCGATCGTCAGCTCCGCATCGTAGGTGGTCGCGAGCTTTACGAACAGCGCCGCGGCTCGAGCGTGAAGCCCCAGCTTGTTCACGATCTCGAACGAGCGCTTCACGTCCGCTAGCGCCCCCCCAGGGGCCTCACGCCGCCACGAGTCGGACGGCAGATGTGCTCCTGCCCGTACCTGTGAATGAAGTCGGCGAGTTGGCGAGCCGTCGTGCCCTCCCGGGCCGTCGTGAGCTTGATGAGCATCGGCATGTTCACCCCGGCGACGACTTCGACCGACGCGTTCTTCTGGGCCACGTCGAGGCTCGCGTTCGTGGCCGTGTCACCGAGCATATCGGTGAACACGATCGCACCGGCACCCTCGTCGACGCGCTCGACCGCCTCACAGATGGCGTCGCGGATCGCCTCACGCTCGGCGTCTGGCCGACACACGACGCCTTCCACACCCTCGAGGTCGCCGACGACCGAGAGCAGTGTCTCCACCATCTCGGCCGCGAAACGGCCGTGGCCGACCACCACGACGCCAACCGCAGGATCGGCCTTGCGGGCTCTGGTGGGCTGCATGACCATCGTTTTAGCAAGAGTCGAGTCAGCGTTCGACGTCTCGGTGCCGGATTGCGACCTCGACATCTGTGTCCTCTAGCATCTCAGCCAGACTCTCGACCAGCACCACCGACCGGTGATGCCCCCCGGTACATCCGATGGCGACCGTGAGGTAGCTCTTACCCTCCCGCTCGTAGTGCGGAAGGGAAAATCTCAGATAGTCCTGCGCGATCGCCAAGAACCGCTCCGCCGCGGGGTGCGCCAGGACGTAGTCCTTCACCGGTTGCTCCTGCCCGGTCCTGGTCCGAAGCTCCTCGACGTAGAACGGGTTTGGCAGGAATCGCACGTCCCAGACCAAGTTCGCGTCGGCCGGTAGGCCGTACTTGAAGCCGAACGACATGAACTGGACCTGCAGCCGGTGGCTCTGGCTCTCCTCGTCGGCGAAGAGCGCCTTCACCGCCGCGCGGAGCTGGTGGCCGTTGTACGCGCTCGTGTCGATGATCCGGTCCGCGGCGCCGCGCAGCCATGCGAGATCAGCGCGCTCCCGATGAATCGCCGCCGCCACGTCACCATCCGTGGCGAGCGGATGCGGACGCCGGGTCTCGCTGAAACGCCGGACCAGGGCTGAATCCTCGGCATCGAGGAAGATCACCTCGACGCGGTGGCCGAGTTTCCTCAGCTCTTCGAGCGCGCGCGGCAGCTGGTCGAGAAACTCGCCACCGCGGGAATCCACGCCGAGGGCCGCACGACTCATCTCCTCGCTGCGTTCGCACAGCTCGATGAAGCGCGGCATGAGCTCCGCGGGGAGGTTATCGATGCAGTAGAACCCCAGATCTTCCAGGGCGTTGATCGCGGTGCTCTTGCCCGAGCCCGAGAGCCCGCTCACCAGCACGACGCGGAGCCTGCCGTTCAACCTCGACCCCGCGCTGCTGTCCGCCGCAGATTGCGATCCATCTGAGCCACGAAGCGCTTCGCCGAATGGATGCCGCGGGCTTTCAGCTGTTGGCTCCGCGCCGCAACCTCGATCAGCGTGGCCACGTCTCGGCCCGCCCGCAGCTGGATCTGAAGATAGGGAACGTCGATGCTGAGCAAACTAATGTGTCGGTCCTCGATCCCCAAACGGTCTGGTTCTTCGGAGGCCGCCTCCGCATCGACGAGTTCGATGGCCAGGTCGATCGTGGTCTCATCGAGGGTCGCCAGCGTGCCGAAGAGCTGCTCGACGTCGAGCACGCCGAGCCCGCGAATCTCAAGATGATGGCGGAGGCCGTCGGCGCATCGCCCCTTGAGAACTCCCTGCGGAGCTTCGCGCACGTGGACGACGTCATCCGCGACCAACAGGTGGCCGCGATTGAGCAGGGCGAGCGCGGCCTCGCTCTTTCCGATGCCACTCTTCCCCAGCAGGATGACGCCGTGCCCGATCACTCGGAGCAACACCCCGTGGATCGTCGCCTCCGGCGCCAGACGCTCTTCGAGCCAACGCGACAATCCACGAATCGTCTCGTTCGTGCGCTGGTCGGTGACGAGCAGAGGCACGCGGTGCCGACTACACGCCTTGCGCAGCGGTTCGGGGATCTTGTTCGCGTTCGTCACCACCAGACACGCCACCGGCGAGCGGCAAACACCATCGACCGCCTCGGCCGTCTCCTCCTTCGATAGACGCCGCAGGTACCCGATCTCGGCGTTGCCCAGAACCTGGACCCGGCCCGGGTGGATCTGGTCGAGGTAGCCCGCCAGAGCGAGGGCCGGCTTCTGAACCCGCGGCGCCACGATTTCTCTGGTGAGGCCTCGACCCCCGGCGACGAGCTTGAACTTTAGGGAGCCACGCAATCCAACGAGCTCCCGAACGGTGATGTTCATGTCAGAACTTCGCGTCCTCGGCGAGGATGGCGTCGAACAGAGCGTCACGCGTGTCGAGCGCCACCAACCGCCCGCGGAAGTCCCGATCCTTCAACAAGCGGGAGATCCGAGCGAGAGCCTTCAAGTGCAACGCGGCCGCGTCGTCCGGAGCGAGCAGGACGAAGAACAGGTGGGTGGGCCTGCGATCGACGGAGTCGAAGTCCACTCCGCTCGCGCTCCGAGCAAACCCTGCGACCACATCGTCGATGTTCGAAACGCGGCCGTGGGGAATCGCGATCCCGTCCCCGATCGCAGTGCTGTTCAGTCGCTCGCGCTCTCGCAGGACGTCGACGATGGCCGGCACACCTACGCCGGCCACGTCGCCGTCGAGCATCATTGCGAGCTCTTCGAGCACCTCGGCCTTGGTCGAGCCCTTCAAGTCGGGCAAGACCCGCTCGCGCGCGAGGATGTCCGTGATCGTCATCGGATCAGGCCCTCGAGCGCGGACATCGCATCACTCGTTGCCGGCGGATGCCGTCGGTGACGGCGTACGACGGGTCGCGCCGCGCCGGGCCCCCTCGACGACCCGACCCTTCAGCTTCTTCACTTGGCTCTCGAGCTTCGCGGCGGCCTGGTCGATCGCCGTGTACATGTCGTCGGTCTCGGCGTGCGCCGTGAGATGCGAACTCGTCGCGTTGACCACGAACTCGGCGCTCTGCCGATGGTGATGGGTCGCCGCCGCGAGAATCACGTGAACGTCGCTCGCCCCGGGGATCAAACCGATGAAGTGAGCCAGCTTCTTCTCGGCATGATTTCGTAGGGCATCAGTGGGGTCGATGTGACGGAAAGTCACGGTAATCGGGACGTCCACATTCTTCTTCACGCCATCTGCCTCCGTTTGGACGAGGGCAAGATCCCCATGATCTCGCGATATTTTGCAACGGTCCTGCGAGCAATCTCGATACTATCGGCCGCGAGGGTCTCGGCAATGTGCTGATCGCTGTACGGTCGGCGCGGATCCTCGGTCTCGATGATCTTCTTGATCTTCTCCTTCACCGATTCGGCGGAGACTCCCTCGCCGTCGGACGAGCGGATGCTCGAGGTGAAGAAGTACTTGAGCTCGAATGTGCCCTGCGGCGTATGCACGTACTTGTTCGCGGTCGCGCGGCTGACCGTGGACTCGTGCATGCCGATGTCACCCGCCACGTCTTTCAGGACCAACGGACGCAACGCCTTCACGCCCTGGTCGAAGAATGCGCTCTGAAAACGAACGATCGAGTTCGTGACCTTGAAGAGCGTGCTCTGGCGCTGGTGGATGCTTCGGATCAACCACTGCGCGGCCGACAGCTTCTCGCGAATGTAGCTCTTCGCGTCGGTGCCACCTGCGTCGTCGGACAAGAGTCGGCGGTAGGAGTTGCTGACCCGCAGCTTGGGCAAGCCGTCGTCGTTCAACGTGACGACGAACTCGCCGTCCATCTTGTAGACGTAGACATCCGGCGTGACGTAGCGGACCTCTTCGGTGATGAAGTTTCGGCCCGGCTTGGGCTCGAGCGACGCGATGATTCTCACGGCGGTCGCAACCTCGTCCCGCGTGATTCGCAGCTCTTTAGCCAGCTTGTCGAAGCGCTTCGCCTCGACGAGATCGAGGTGGTTCTGGACGATCGCGCGGGCCGTCGATAGCTCTGGTTCCTCGAGTTCGAGCTGACCGAGCTGAATGAGCAGACAGTCGCGCAGATCCCGCGCCAGCACGCCGGGCGGATCGAACGTCTGCATCCGCATCAAGATGGCCAACGCCGCTTCGCCGTCGACCCCCGCCGCGAAGGCGGCGTCTTCGACCGAGATCTGCAGGTACCCGTTCTCGTCGACATTCCCGACGAACACGTCACCCACCTCGCGATCGTCGCTCGTGAAGTCGCTCATGCGGAGCTGCCACGTGAGATGGTCGGCCAGAGACGACGCGCGCGTCAGGGTATTCTCGAGGCTCGGCCGCTTGTCCTCGTCGAAGTCGTTTCCGCTTCCGGCGGACATCGAGCCATGAGACGAGTTCGCCGCGTAGTCGGAGAGGTACTCCTCCCAGTTGATGTCGCCCAGGTTCGACTCGGCCTCGACCTCGCCCGACTCCTCCTTGGCCGGCGCCTCGACCTCCTGGTTGGTCGGATCGACGACTTCGCCCATCCGGTCGTCAGGCGTGGCGGTATCGCGCTCCGCCTCCATCTCCTCCTGACCGACCGAAAGCTCTTCGATGGTGGGA
This sequence comes from Deltaproteobacteria bacterium, assembly GCA_029262355.1. GTDB lineage: Bacteria > Desulfobacterota > Binatia > UBA12015 > UBA12015 > VGTG01. The sequence continues at coordinate 10,796 of JAJCZO010000231.1, read as the reverse complement.
TTCTGCTCCATCTCCTCGGTCACGAGGGTCTCGAGATCCGCGCGCGAGAGCTGCAGAATCTTGATCGCGTGCTTGAGCTGCGGCGTGATGACCAGGGTCTGCCTGAGCCCGGTCGTTAGTCGCATCTTTGGCTCGAATGCCATCGTCTCTCTTTATACCGCTCGTTTTGCCGTGAAGCTTGAGGCTTAAAGGCTGAATTCTTTGCCGAGGTAGATCTCCCGAGCTCGCGGACTAGCCGCGATCGTCTCCGGAGTCCCCTCTTCGAGGATCATTCCCTCACTAAGGATATACGCTCGGTCGCAGATACCCAACGTCTCTCGGACATTGTGGTCCGTTACCAAAACCCCGATGCCCCGTTCCTTTAGCTGGACGATTATGTTCTGGATGTCGATTACAGCGATCGGGTCGATCCCCGCGAACGGCTCGTCGAGCAGGATGAAGGCGGGAGAAATCACCAGTGCGCGCGTGATCTCCAGCCTGCGGCGCTCGCCACCGGACAGCGCGCTGGCCTTCGATTTCGCCAGGTGAGAGATCGAGAGTTCCTCGAGCAAGCTGATGAGGCGCGCTCGGCGCATCTCTCGGCTGATCGGGAGCGTCTCCAAGACGGCCTTGATGTTGTCTTCGACACTCAGACCGCGAAAAACCGACGCTTCCTGGGGCAGATAGCTAATCCCGTGGCGCGCCCGCCGAAACATCGGGAGCTTCGTCAGGTCCTCGTCACCCAGCCGCACCGTGCCCGCGTCGGGGTGCGCGAGCCCGACCACACAGTAGAACGTCGTCGTCTTGCCCGCCCCGTTGGGGCCCAGAAGGCCCACGATCTCCCCAGGGTGAACGTCGATCGACACGTCGCGCAGGATCTCCCGGCGGCCGTACGACTTCCGAAGCCCGTGGGCTGCCAGCGAAGGAGAAACCCTACTGGCCGGCCCTTCCACGGTCGGACTTGCTTCACTCACCGGCTCGGCCCCTCCCCGGCCGCCGGCTCCGGGAGGAGCGCCTCCCCTCCGGACTGACCGGGGAACAGCACGGCGGAGACGCGCTTCTTCGGGCTCGACTCGACGACGCTTCGCCCCTCATCGAGGTACACCGTCAGCCGATCGCCCTGGACCTCGTTGGGACCATCGCGCAGCACGGGGTCTCCGAGGAGCACGATCTGGCGCTTCGCTTGGTCGAAGACGGCGCGTTCACCGGACGCACGACGCTCGCCCTGGGTGATCACGACGTCACCTTGCGCAACGACCCGGGTCAGCTTCGCATCTTTGGGCTCACCGGCTCGCTCGAACCTCACGATGAGGTGCGTGGACCTGAGCTCCAGGTCTCCCTGAACGACGTGCACGGCCCCTGTGTAGACCAGGCGATTCTTCTCGTAGTCGAACTCGAGCTTGTCCGCCTCGACCACGATCGGGTCGTCAGCGGACGAAAACGTGAGCCCGCCGAAGCCGGACGCGTCCGTTTCGCTGGCGTCGGCACCAGCCTGGGCGGCGGGAGGCGCATTCGTGGACTGTTCCGCCGCGTCTTGCCCGTAGGTCACCGCGGGCGCCCCGAGGAGCACGACGACCGCGGAGCACACGACCGAACTACGATGCACGAGGCACCTCCGGCGACTCCGGCCCCGGCTCCACGACCGGTGGCGTGTCCACTTCGTCATCCGACGAGCGCGGCGCCGCGCCCTCCTCGGACTCCGCGCGCGTGATGACGGTCCGAACTCGACCGACCACGAGCACCCGGCGGGTCTCCAACTCGACGATCATCGTGTCTCCGCTGAGTTCCACACCCGCCCCTCGCAGCTCGACCCCTTGGGCCGCTATGACCGTGTTTAGCGATCCGACCCACGAAGCCTCTGGGGTCTCGAGCTGGTACTGGCCCACGGTGACTTCAATTCCGCCCCTCAAGTCGATGCGACCAACGTCCTGCCCGTCGAGCAAGACCTCGCCGATCGCGCCGGCGAGCTTCACCGATTGACCATCCTCCGAGAAGAAAGCAAGCTCAGGCACCTCCACGATCACTCGTCCCTCGTCGAGAAAATCGGCCTTGTCAGCCCGGAGGTCCCACACCGTACGCCCCTCCTCGACCTTCACGCGGTGAAACTTCCGGATGCTCTGCGCGATGTCGGGAGCGAGCTTCGTGTCCGCCGTCCTCTCGGACGTGCGCTGCTGCTGTACCATCGTGCGCCCAATCAAGAAGCCGATTCCCGTGAGGACGCCGAGCACCACGACGATGAGGGCGATCCTTACTCGGGCACGGTGCACGACGACCTCCCCCCTACCACGACGAAGCCCAACGGCGATGCCACCAGACCCACTCGTCCGGTCGGCCTCGCACCTCGGATTCGATCAACGCGGTGAGCCTGGCTGTCGCCTCGGCGCACCACGCCTCGCGACCCATCTCGAGGGCACCGTCTCGGTCCGGAAGCTCCGGACGAGTGACCCGAACCACGTGACGGCCGTCGTCTTCTCGGTGGATGAACACCCCGACCACCACCGCATCCGTACGAAGCGACAGGGCCGCGGGGCCGATCGGGGTCGGGGCGGGGCGGCCGAAGAACGGCACCTCCACGCTTTGCCCGTCCGTATTCTGATCCATGAGAATCGCGAGAATGCGTCCCGCCTTGAGCGTACGCAGAATCGCACGCGAGGCACGCGGACCGTCGCGCTGCACCGTCTCGACCTTCACGGACTGTCGCAGCTCGATGTTGGCCTGGTTGAGCAGCTCGCCCTTTACCGGGGTCGCGATCACGGTCACCGGATACCCCTTGAGGCCGAAGAAGGCGGCCAAGAGCTCCCAATTTCCGATATGGCCGGTGATCGCAACGACCCCGTTGCCCTCCGACAGAGCCTCGTCCATCACTTCGAGCCCTTCGACCCGCACGAAGCGATCGACATCGCGCGCCACTTCGTCCAGAAGCAGTATCTCGACGACGGAGCGGCCGAGCCCGCGGAACATTGCCGCGACGGTGCGTTCGCGCTCCTGCATGGACATACCCGGCAGCGACTGCGCCAGGTGCTCGAGCGCGAGCCGCCGGGGTTCGGACAAGTGCCCCCCGACGAAGGGAGCCATCCCACCGGCCCAGCGACGCGTCCGTTCGAGGCCGGCGGCGCTCGCCACCGAACGCGCCACTCCGATCAACCACAAGATGAACTTCTCACGAGCCGGGCGATACCACGCCTTCCAACGGACCCTGGCGTGGTCGTGCCACGCCCGACGAACAAAGCCGTGGCGCCCAGCGTCCAAGAGATTCACACGACTCCCGCACGGAGCAAGTCATGCAAATGGAGAATTCCACACGGGCGTCCGGATTCATCCAGGATGAACAGCGACGTGATGGAGTGCTCCTCCATCAAAGCGAGCGCTCGCTCCGCGAGGGCCCCCGCCTGAACGGTCTTCGCCCCGTGGCTTCCAAGGTCTCCCGCGGCAAGGCTCCGCAGATCACCCTGGGTCTCCACGGCCCGGCGAACGTCGCCGTCGGTGATCACGCCCAACAGCACCCCGTCGTCATCGACGACGGCCGTGACCCCGATCGCCCGCTTCGCCGCGGCGCGCGGTGACGACATGACCTCCATGGCCTCGGACATCGGCGCGACGGCCGAGACCACCGGGATGTCGTCGCCCGTGTGCATGAGCTCGTCCACTCTGCGCAGCCGCCGACCGAGGGCCCCGCCTGGGTGGAGAGCGCCAAAGTCGTCCTCGCTAAACCCACGACGCTCCAGCAGCGCGATCGCCAGAGCGTCGCCGAGCGCGAGGGTCGCCGTCGTGCTGGCGGTCGGCGCGAGGCCGAGCGGACACGCCTCCTCCGACACGCTGACGTCGAGCGTCACGTCCGCCCCCCGCCCCAGACCCGACGACGCATCGCCCGTGAGCGCAATGACCGGGATTCCGAATCGACGCGCCGGCGCCAGGAGCGCCAACAGCTCCGTCGTCGTACCACTGTACGAGACCGCGATCATGCAATCCCCGCGGGCCAGAAGACCGAGATCTCCGTGCAAGCCCTCGGCCGCGTGGAGAAACAGCGCCGGCGTACCCGTCGAGGCGAGCGTCGCCGCGATCTTGCGGCAGACGAGCCCGGACTTCCCGAGGCCACAGACGACGACCTTGCCCTCGCAGCGGGCGAGGAGACCCACGGCCTCCGAGAACTCCCCCCCAAGCCTCTCGGCCAGCGCCGTGACGGCCCGCGCCTCGATATCGAGAACGCGGCGCGCGGAGGCGAGATCGTCACGTGCCGCAGCGGGCGGTGTAGCCGTTCGACTCACGCCGTTGCCTCGCGCCGAGCCCGGTCCAGCGCGTGGACCGTCCGAAGAAGCGGCGCGAGCTGCTCGAGCGGCCAGCACGTCGTACCGTCCGACAGCGCCTTCGACGGGTCTTCGTGAACTTCGAGGAAGAGCCCGTCCACACCCACCGCGACCGCCGCTCGCGCGAGTGCCGGAACGAACTCGCGCTGCCCACCACTCGATGTGCCAGTGGCGCCGGGGAGCTGGACGCTGTGGGTCGCATCGAACACGACCGGACAGCCGATCTCGCCGAGCACGACGAGTGAGCGCATGTCGGAGACCAGGTTCTGATAGCCGAAGCTCGCGCCCCGCTCCGTCACCAGAAGATTCGGATTGCCGGTCTCGCGCGCCTTGTCGACCACGTGCCGCATCTCCCACGGCGACAGGAACTGGCCCTTCTTCAAGTTCACAGGCTTCCCGGATTCGGCGACGGCGTGGATGAAGTCGGTCTGGCGACAAAGGAAAGCCGGCGTCTGAAGGACGTCGACGACCTCGGCCACGGCCGAGACGTCATCCTTCTCGTGGACGTCGGTGAGAAGCGGCAAGCCGGTCGCACGACGCACCTCGTCCAAGATGGTGAGCCCTTCGTCTCGCCCGACGCCCCGGAACGAGCCTCCCGACGTCCGATTCGCCTTGTCATAGGACGACTTGTAGATCAGCGAGACCCCGAGATCCCGGGCGATTGCGGCCAGCTTCTCACCGTGGCGCAGGGCCGACTCGCGGCTCTCGATGACACACGGGCCGGCGATGACCGCGAGCGGCGCACCGGCCCCGACCGGCACGGAGCCGATCGACACCTCCGAGCGCGCCACGGTTCCGTTATTATCAGCGCTGGTCATAGGTACCTCGAAGAGACGCCTTACCCACCCTTGGGTGTCGGCCTCTCTGCAGCGAGGTTACCGGACGGGAGACCCCGCGGCGACACTCGACAGGAGTAGGGGCTGGTGGCCTTTTGCACGGGTCTTGCGGTCCAGGGCCGCACGGACGTAGTCGCGAAAGATCGGATGACAGTCCAACGGCCGCGACTTGAACTCGGGATGAAATTGGCTGGCGAGGAACCACGGATGATCGCGCAGCTCGACCATTTCCACGAGGGTGCCGTCCGGGGACGAGCCCGAGAAGACCAACCCATGCTTCTCCAACTCCGCCTTGTAAGCGTTGTTGAACTCGTAACGATGACGGTGTCGCTCCGAGATCTTCCGCTTGCCGTACACCTTGGCCGCGATCGACCCGGCAACGAGTTGGCAGGGGTAGGCGCCCAGGCGCATCGTGCCCCCCTTGGCCGTCACGTCCTCCTGGTCCGACATGAGATGGATCACGGGGTGCGGCGTGTCCGGGTCGACCTCGATCGAGTTCGCCCGCTCGAGGCCGGCCACGTGGCGCGCGAACTCGATCACGGCCATCTGCATGCCAAAGCAGATGCCAAGGTAGGGAATGCCCTCCTCGCGGGCGTACTTCACAGTGGCGATCTTGCCTTCCGTGCCCCGAGGGCCGAAGCCCATCGGCACGAGGATCGCGTCAGCACTCTTGATCCCGTCGCTCAGTCCATCTGCCTCAACCTGCTCGGAATCGTAGTGCTCGACTTCGACGGCGCACTCGTTGGCAATGCCACCGTGTGTGAGCGACTCGTTTAGGCTCTTGTAGGAATCCGTGAGATCCACATACTTGCCGACCATCGCGATCCGCACCGTCTCTTCGGCGTTCTGAATCGTCGAGACGACCTTCTGCCAGGGCTTCAGGTTGGGCGCCCCGGTCCACATGTTGAGCTTCTCACAGATGCGCTCGTCGAGGCCCTCCTCGTGCAGGCGCAGCGGAACCTCGTAGATGCTCGGCACGTCCACCGCGGTGATGACCGATGCCTTGTCGACGTTGCAGAAGTGGGCGATCTTCTCCTTGATCTTCGGGTCGAACTCGTGCTCGGTCCGACACAGCAGAATGTCCGGTGAGATGCCGAGGCCCCTCAGTTCCTTCACGCTGTGCTGGGTTGGCTTGGTCTTCACTTCACCGGCCGTGCTGATGTACGGCACGAGCGTCAGGTGGATGTAGAGCACGTGCTCCTGGCCTCGATCCCATTTGAACTGCCGGATCGCCTCGAGGAACGGCAGACTCTCGATGTCGCCGACGGTGCCGCCGATCTCACAACACGCGACGTCGTAACCGGCTGCACCGGCGAGTAAACGCTCCTTGATCTCGTCGGTCACGTGCGGAATCACCTGCACGGTTCCCCCAAGGTAGTCGCCGTTGCGCTCCTTCTCGATGACCGCGTTGTAGACGCGACCACTCGTGAAGTTGTTCTTCTGTCCCATCCGGGTCGAGACGTATCGCTCGTAGTGGCCCAGATCGAGGTCGGTTTCCGCACCGTCGTCGGTGACGAAGACCTCGCCGTGCTGGAACGGACTCATCGTGCCGGGATCGACGTTGATGTACGGATCCATCTTCATCATCGTCACGCGAAGCCCTCGGGCCTCGAGCAACGCGCCGATCGACGCCGAGGCCAAGCCCTTCCCGAGCGAAGAAACCACCCCGCCCGTAATGAAGATGAACTTCGTCTCCCGCTTCCGCCCGCGTTCAGCCATCTCGCTCCCGCACCGCCGACTCTCGTCCAACGGTGAGCCATTGGCGAACACGCCGAAGGTCCTCCGGCGTATCCACTTCGATCATCGAGTCTCGGGCCACCACCCGTGCCACCTGAATCTGGTGGCCATTCTCCAACACTCGCAGCTGCTCGAGTCTCTCCGCCTTCTCGAGCTGCGTCGGCTCCATCTCAGCCAACTCGAGTAGAAAGTCGCGGCGGTACGCGTAAAGTCCGATGTGACGCAGCCCATCCCCGCCGCCCCAAGGGATTCGGCTGCGCGAAAAGTACAAGGCGCGACCATGACGGTCGCAGACCACCTTCACGACCTGAGAGCGGTCGACTTCTTGCTCGAGAAGCGGCGTCGCCAGCGTCGACATCGGCGCGGGGCGAGCGCCTTCGGGCGCTACGTCGAGCGCGTCTACTGCCGCCTCGACGTAGCCGGGGTCGAGGAACGGAAGGTCGCCCTGCACATTCACGACCACGTCGACATCCAGGCCGCGCGCCACCTCGGCGATGCGGTCCGTTCCCGACGGATGATCGGTCGCGGTCATCACCGCCTCGCCTCCCGCGTGCTCGACGGCTCGCTGGATGTTCCGGTCATCCGTGGCGACGACGACGCGGCCGACGCCTCGGGCGGACCGTGCACGCTCGAATACCCGCACGACCATTGGCTTGCCGCCAATGTCGGCGAGGGCCTTCGCCGGAAGACGGCTCGAGCCGTAGCGCGCGGGGATGATGACGACGACCGACAAGAGAGAGTGCCTTCTCGGTTCGACCCCACACCTCCGGCCGACAAGCCGCAGGAGGTACCAGTCCGTGGCACGAATACTTCGTGACATCCCGGAAGGTCGGAGTAAGACCGAACCACGGAATGCGGTTTTAGATCCCGCATCCGCCTCGTGTCAACGTAGCGTCCACGCGACGGCCCGGAAGCCACGTCGGCGTGGGTTTTCGCTTCGAGCCGGTCGCCGGAACGTTCCGTTTCGGGCGACGAAGCGCTTCGTCGCCCGAAGCAACGCCGGCTGAAACGCGCCGGCCGGTGGGCGCCACGACACGCGGGGATTCCGAGCGGCACAGTCCGTGCTGACACCGAAGATCGACGTGCCCCTCCCCCGGGGAGCACCGAAGAACCGCTCTCCTCCCTCGGGCGAGGGCGCCGATCTCGCGACCTCCGTCGCGACAGGAGACCGTCCATGAACGACCCGCATTCCAACCGGACCGGCCCGCCCCGCGCGCCCGCGCCACCCGCGCGCACGCGACGACCGCCTGTGGCGGCGCTCACCGCTCTGGCCCTTTGCCTCGGGCTACCCACCGCCGACGTCGGTGCCGAATCGGCAGGCGTGAAGATGCGCCGCGCCCGCTTCGCCTTGGCCCGCGGCGCGGACGGGGACGCCGCCATCGATCTAGAGGCGGTACGCCAGTCCGAACCCGGCTCCTCGCGCAGCCTGGAGGCGGCGATGCTTCTGGCCGACCTCCGGTTCTCCACGGGGCGCGCGCGGGACGCCGAGGCAATCCTCGCCGACGCGGCAGAGGCCGCGCCGGGAGATCTCGCGGCGCCGATCATCCTCACGCGCGGCTGGCTCGCGCTGCGTCGCGGGGCCACGGGGGAGGCGCGGGAGCACTTCGCTGGCATCCGGAGTTCCGGAGTCGCCCGCGCTCGGGCGGTCGCCGAGATCGGAACCTGCTGGGCGTCGCTCGCCGCAAATGAGCCCGTGACCGATGTCGCGGCGCTCGTTTCTCTGGCCCACGGCGATGGACCCCTGGCAATGCGGTTTGCCGCCGGCTGGACCTTGGCCGAAGCGTACGCCTCCACAGGGGATCATCGCCGGGCCCTCCGAGAGCTTCGTCGGCTGAGACGCGACGTGCGCCGCACGTCGTTCGAAGACGACCTCGAGCTGATGCTCGGGCTCGCCCAACTCGAGGCGGGCCGCGCCCGTGACGCGCGTCGGACCTTCACGCGGCTCGAGCGCCGACACGGCCCGGGCTCGAGCCGGAGCCCCGTCGACACGGGACTCCGCCTCGCCGACCTGCAGGCTCCGATGGCGGAGTTCGTGGCACGGGTCGGCGCGCTCTACGCCGGTCGGGCGACCCGCTCCGTCGGCCTCATGCCGTTCCTCGCAGCCCTGCTCGATCGCCACGCCGCGCTCGATGCGCGGGCCGCCACCGCGCTCGCGCAGCGTGCGCTCGACGCCAAGAAGGGAGGGGGCCGATGAACGGTATCGCTGCACGGAGCATTGCCACGCTGGGGATCACCTCGGCGCTACTGGGGAGCCACCCGTCTTCCGCCGAAGCCTTCTGCGGGTGCCCGTCGGGCGGCGTCCCACGCCTCACGGTCGCCGTCATGAGAGGCAACGACCTCGACGAGGTTCGCGGAGACTGCACCCAGAAGGGGACAACGGTCGAGATCCAGATGCGTCAGCAGCACTTCTATCGAAAGTCGTCATTGCCGCTCAACCTCAACGGTCCGTTCGAAGGCGCCTGCATCAACGAATGTCAGTGGATCACGATCGCCTCGACCACGTCCGATCCGATCTCCGGACACTTTCTCTTTCCCAACCTGGATCAGAGCCAATCCGTACAATTGCTGTCTCCGTTGTGGAATGTGATCGGGCTCGACGGCGTACGCACGGACCTTCGCGCCCGCGCGTGGGATTCGAACACGAACCGATGGAGCGCATGGACCGAGCCGCCCTCTCTCGAGAGATTCAACCTCCGATGGAACGGCGGCGAAGGAGGCGCGGCCACGGTCGAGACGACCATCACGGGTGCGGACAAGCTGCACGTCACGGTCGCCGACGGCCCCGACGACGGAGATCAGCCGACGATTCAGCTCGACGTCGACACCGACACTCCGAACTTCTGGCTCGGACAGCAGGCCGGCGATCCGACCGTGCTGTACCACTGGACAGGTAGCTGCAGCCCACCGATCGCCTGGTGTCCGCCGGAGTGGTTGGTGCAGCTCTCACCGTCGATCACCGTCGATGCCCCGGCGTTCGGTGCCCATTCCGAGTACCCATTCGTCCTCGGAAGTATTACCCCCCTCGGGTGATACCCCCAAAACCCCCGGAACTCCTTTATCTTCGGTACTTGCTGGGGATTCCGACCCCCGTCTCACGTGCGACAGGAAACGACACGTAGCCACAACGAACGACACGAATGGCGGGCCGGGTCCGCGTGCCGATTCGGACGGTATCCGCCTCGGCGCGGGTGGGCCTGCCACGGCTTCACTCCTCGCGCCCCGGGCATCGCGGTTGGGAGAGTTTCCCAGGGCTCTCTCGACCGCGGGCCTGTGTATCGAAGACCTCCAAGACGAGGTCGCCTACCTCACGCTGATCTCCAGGGATGAGCCGTTCCTCTGTGCTCCGGGGAGCGCCCTGGTCGTAAGCGCGGAGGTTGCGTCGTGAAGCTCCCACGACGGGACGGGTCGCTCATCTTTGCGGTTGAGGGGGCAGCAGGGATGGCCGAGGTTGTGAAGGCCGCCCGCGCCCGCGGCGCGGACCTGGGCGGCGCGGACCTGGGCGGCGCGGACCTGGGCGGCGCGGACCTGGGCGGCGCGGACCTGGGCGACGCGGACCTGGGCGGCGCGAACCTGCGCGACGCGAACCTGCGCGGCGCGAACCTGGGCGGCGCGTACCTGGGCGGCGCGAACCTGGGCGGCGCGAACCTGCGCGACGCGAACCTGCGCGACGCGAACCTGGGCGGCGCGGACCTGGGCGGCGCGTACCTGGGCGACGCGGACCTGCGCGGCGCGGACCTGCGCGGCGCGCACCTGGGCGCCGCGTACCTGGGCGGCGCGGACCTGGGCGGCGCGGACCTGGGCGACGCGTACCTGGGCGACGCGGACCTGCGCGACGCGAACCTGGGCGGCGCGGACCTGGGCGACGCGGACCTGGGCGGCGCGAACCTGCGCGACGCGAACCTGCGCGGCGCGAACCTGGGCGGCGCGTACCTGGGCGGCG
>JAJCZO010000230.1 GCA_029262355.1 Deltaproteobacteria bacterium | reverse complement strand
GCGGCCTGCTTGGCGGCCGGCGCGGCGACTCTCGGGTAGAGCCGTGTCAGCTCGCCCCGGCGGGGACGAAGACGTGGAAGCTCTGTCGGTCGACGAAGTCCTGCTCGGCTTCCATCTCGTATCCGGCGGCGCCCATCTCTTCGCGGATCTTGGTGGCTTCGCTGGCGTGACCGAACCAACGCTGAAACCAACCCGCGTCCGGTCGGAGGTCGAGGATTGCCACACGCCCGCCGGGGGCGAGATCGTCCTTCAGGTTCGCGAAGTACTCGGTCGGGTTCTCGATGTGGTGGTACGTGTTGGAGGTGAAGACCAAATCGATCTCCCCGTCGGGTAGCCCAGGGTCCTCGGGTTGGGCAAGAATGGTTCGAACGTTGGTGGTGGCCTTCTCCTTCGATCGCTCCTCGAGTAGGGCGATCATGTCCGGGTCGATGTCGACCGCGTATACCACTCCTTCGGGGCCTGCCGCTTCGGCGAGGTCGAATGTGAAGTAGCCGCTGCCTGCTCCGAGATCGGCGATCTGGGCGCCGGGATCGATCCTCAGAACTTCGATCACTCGTTCGGGCTGTTGCCACTCGTCTCGGTCGAAACCCTCGTAGGCGAATTGCTTCCATGAAGTGCTGCAGCTGGAGGCCACGAGGAGATAGGCCCCGCCCACAACGGCGACGATGCTTCGGCTGCGTCGTTCCATCTCGGTCCGATATCGTGGAAGGGCCGGGTCGAGCAACGCAGACGGGCCGCTGCAGAGGGGCCCCGGGAGCAGCGAATCGGATGCCGAACGATGTCTTCAGCCTTGCGTTCGCGCTACAGCTGCCCGATGAACGAAAGGGCACGTTTTTCCATCGTCTACTATCTGTGGGTCTTTCTGCTGATCCTGTTCCTCGAATCGATTTTCTTCTCGGGGCCTTCGGTCAAGGAGATCCCCTACAGCGAGTTCCTGGACCGCGTAGGCAAGAACGAGGTGAAGGCGGTCGTTCTGACCCAGGACGAGATCTACGGAGAAATGAAGGGGCCCGACGACTCGGCCGACGAGAGCAAAAAGAGTGACGCGATCGAGTCGACCGACGTGCGAACGCCCTGGACGTTCTCTTGGGCGAGCATCAAGAACTGGTTCGTCGCGAGAGAGAAGCAGGCCAAGGATGCAGAGGCCTCGCGCAAGGCGGCGATCGAACGGCAGTTCACCGTGGTCCCCCTGACGGATTCCGAGCTGGTGGAGACGCTCCAGGAACGCGGAGTCGAGTTCCGGGCCAAGGTCGAGTCGCACTTCCTACGAAACCTCTTCTTCGATTGGATCATTCCATTCGGCATCTTGTTCCTCGTTTGGGGATTCATCATGCGTAGGATGGGGCAGGGGCCGAGTGCGCTCAACATCGGCAAGAGCAAGGCGAAGGTCTACGAAGTCGATGCGGAGAACAAGGTGCACTTCTCCGACGTGGCGGGTGTCGACGAAGCGATCGAAGAGACCCAAGAAGTCGTGGCGTTCTTGAAGGAGCCAGAGAAGTTCGAGCGGCTTGGCGCGAAGCTTCCGACGGGTGTGTTGCTGGTCGGACCGCCCGGAACGGGGAAGACGCTGCTGGCGAAGGCCGTAGCAGGCGAGGCGGATGTCCCTTTCTTCAACCTCTCGGGTTCGGACTTCGTCGAGATGTTCGTCGGAGTGGGCGCGGCGCGGGTACGCGACCTGTTCGCGGAGGCGCGCAAGAAGGCGCCGTGCATCGTCTTCATCGACGAGCTCGACGCGATTGGGCGCTCGCGCGGGGGCAGTCCCGGCATGGCTCAGGGCGGCTCTGACGAACGAGAGAACACGCTGAATCAACTGCTCGTCGAATTGGATGGATTCGATGGCCGCTCGAATGTCGTCATCATGGGTGCGACGAACCGGCCAGAGGTTCTCGACAAGGCGCTCCTACGCCCCGGGCGCTTCGATCGACAGATCCTCGTCGACCGGCCCGACAAGGAGGGGCGGCAAGCGATCTATCGGTTGCACGCCAAAAACCTCCAGTTGGGCGACGACGTCGACCTCGACAAGATGGGCGCTCAGACGCCTGGGTTCGTTGGTGCGGACATCGCCAACATCTGCAATGAAGCGGCGCTCCTGGCCTCGCGCCGCGAGCAGGAGAAGGTAATGATGGCCGACTTCCAGGATGCGTTCGAGCGGGTGATTGGCGGACTCGAACGCAAGGGCCGAGTCTTGAACGAGGCCGAGAGAAAGATCGTGGCATACCACGAATCCGGCCACGCTCTGGTCGGATACTTCACGCCGGGTGCGGATCCGGTCGAGAAGATCTCCATCGTTCCGCGTGGTCGCGGCGCGCTCGGCTACACGCTGCAATCGCCGACGGAAGATCGGTACCTCATGTCGCGTCCGGAGCTGCTGGGCCGCATCCGCACTCTGCTGGGAGGGCGCGCCGCCGAGCAAGTCGTCTTCGATCAGGTGTCGACCGGCGCGTCTGATGATCTCGAGAAGGCCAGCAAGATCTCCCGTAGCATGTTGACAGTCTACGGGATGAGCGAACGTCTTCCGAACCTATCGCTCGTCGAGCAGGAGGAGGGGCTTCTCGGCTTCGGCCCGCAGCAGACTTCGCGGTCGGCCGACATCGAGAAGGTGCTCGCCGAAGAGCAACTCGAGTTGATTCGGGCAAGCTACGAGTCGGCGCAGGCGCTCTTGGTGGAGCGGCGCGATCAGCTCGAAGCGCTGGCGCAGCGACTGCTCGCCAACGAGAAGCTCGACTCGAAGGACCTCGAGGAGCTTCTCGGACCACGGCCGACCGCGCCGTAGCGCGCCGGCCGTGGTCTCAGAGGACTAGAATTACTTCGCTTTGCAGCGAAGGCGCGTGCCGTTCTTCTTGACCTTGCAGTCGCCCTCGTTGCCGCCGGTTTGGGCGACGACGTCGGTGCGGACCCGGGCCCCGTGCGTCATGGTGACCGTCACGGGACCGCTGAGCGGACCGAAGCCCGTCTGGATCTCGGTGAGATCCTTCACGCGGAGGTTGAGGCGCCAGACGTCTGGGAGATTCTTCCAGCGTTTGACGAACGCCTTCATGCGGAAGCCCGACACGTCGCTCACGCAGCGGACCGCTTCGGTGGTCTGCACGCATCCTTCCAGCGTCGTCGTGTGGTCGAAGCCCCCGGAATCCTGGATGCGGATGGTTGCCGTGTTCGCGATGAGATCATTGACGAGGTTCTCGGTGTCGTTGTCGTCGATGACGCCACGGATGAAGAGAAGTCCCGGCGTTCTTGGACCAGGCTGGAAGGCCAGGTTCAGTTTCACCTTGCTGATATCGAGCCCTTGGGGCTGCGCTTCGGCCGGTGCCGCGGACAAAAGGAGGGCG
>JAJCZO010000229.1 GCA_029262355.1 Deltaproteobacteria bacterium | reverse complement strand
GTACGCGTCGTAGCGGGCAACGCCGTCTTTTACGGTTCGCAGAAGGTTCCCGCCGTCGTCGCGGAGGTTCGAGTCGATGAATGCAGCCGCGCGTCGGGCCGCTTCGAGGTAGCGAGGGTCGTCCAAGACGTTGGATCCGCGGACGAACGCCCGGATGGCGAGTGCGTTCCAACTCGTGAGCACCTTTTCGTCCCGCCCGGGTTGGGCTCTGCTCTCGCGCGCGGCCAAAAGGGTCTTGCGACCTTCGGATACGATGGTCTCGATCTCCTCGGGCGTCCTGTCGAATGCCTTCGACAGATCTTCGATCGAGAGCTTCACGTTCAGGATGCTCTTGTGCTCGGCCTGGCCCGGCTCGGCGAAGTTCCCAGCTCCGTCGACTTGGTAGTAGCGCGCCACGACGCTGGCGTGCTCCTCGCCCAGGAGGCTCTCGATCTCCTCGAGGCGCCAGAGATACGTGAGACCCTCTTCTCCGTCGGTGTCGGCGTCCTGCGTCGAATAGAACCCGCCGTCTGGGTGGGTCATTTCACGCAGCAGGTAGTCCAGCGTTTGCGTTGCGACGGATCGGTACAGTGGGTTGCCGGTTGCGGTGAACCCATCGAGATACAGGGGCACGAGTTGTGCGTTGTCATAGAGCATCTTCTCGAAGTGCGGTACGAGCCAGTGGGCGTCGACCGAGTAGCGGTGGAAGCCCCCGCCCAACTGGTCGTACATGCCGCCGTGGGCCATGCCCTTGAGCGTTTGCTCGAACGCCTCGAGGAGGTCGGCCCGACCCGTCGCGACATGATGGCGCAAGAAGAGGCTGAACGCTGGGGCGTTCGGAAATTTGGGCGCGTCACCGAGCCCTCCGTTGTTTGGGTCGCGTGCGGCAAACAGCTTCTCGGTCGCGTGGGTGATCGTCTCGCGTGTGAGTGCGTCCTGGTTGGGCTCGAACCGAGAGAGCTTTGCGAGACCTTCGAGTAGTTGCTCTGTCGTTCGCGTGAGCTCACCGGGCTTTTCGGCGTAGGCCTGACGGACAGCCTGCAGAACGCGAGGGAACCCGGGTCGACCGTAGCGATCTTCCGGGGGGTAGTAAGTGCCCCCATAAAACGGCTTACCGTCGGGAGAAAGGAACACCGTCATGGGCCAACCGCCCGAGCCGGTCAGCAGCTGAATGGTGTTCATGTAGATCGCGTCGACGTCGGGCCGTTCTTCGCGGTCCACCTTGATGTTGACGAACCCTTCGTTCATGACGGCTGCGATCTGCTCGTTCTCGAAGGACTCGCGTTCCATCACGTGGCACCAGTGACAGGCGGAGTAGCCTACAGAGAGCAAGATCGGTCGGTTCTCGGTGCGCGCTCGCTCGAGAGCCTCGGGCCCCCAGGGATACCAGTCGACCGGGTTGTGGGCGTGCTGGCGCAAATACGGGCTTTGCTCGTCGGCAAGGCGATTGGGCTTGGCCATGGAGAGACGCTAGCCCCTGTCGCGGGAACCTGCATCGGGCTCGCGCGGCGCGCGGCGCGAGCGACAAGGCTCGCGGGCGACGTGGTGGCGGACGTGAACTGCGCGTCCGCGGAGATTCTTAGAGCAGTCCCGGCTCTCCGGTATCCGTGTCCTGATCGAGGAGCGAGGAGAGAACGAGGGCGTTGAACAGAAGGCCCCAGCTGCCATCCGCGGCGTAGGCCGACAGTTCGTCGGCACCCCAGCCGAAGGGTTTCTCGGGGTCTTCCCAGAGCTCTACGGGTTGGCCGGAGACGTAGTAGAAGCGCCGATCACCTTGCTGGTCAGTGACTTCGAATCGAGGTTCCATGACGAACCCTCGGCTCAGGCAGGAGACTCGGTAAAGTCGTCTGACCAGGAACCCCCAGCGAGGCGCACGCGCCCGCTTTGGACGAGGTGCATCACCGTGGCGATGACTTCGTTCTCATCTTCGGCGTATTCGCTAACGGCGGAAACCAGATCGCGTAGAGTCACTGTGAGCTTCATGGCAGCCTCCTTGGCTGACATGAGCCCGCTGCAAGCGAGATGCCATGTCCGTGGAGCGAGCCGAAAATCGGCCGAGGCTGCCAGAGCCGCCGAAAGACTCTGATTTTTCTCTCCCCATCAGCCGCTATCGGGCTTTCAGGGCGGAAGGAATCCCCCAGCAGTGCGGCAATTTCGTGACACCGCCGGACGGCGTGTCAGGGTCTTGCCGGTGGACGGCGACGAAGCGTGTCACCGGCCGGGGAAAAATGACGCTGTGCTCAGCTGAGCTCTTTGCTCGAGTAGCCGAGAATTCGTCGAGCGACGATCAGCATGTTGATCTGCTGGGTGCCTTCGAAGATGTCGTTGATCTTCGCGTCGCGCATCCACTTCTCGAGGAGCATTTTCCTCGAGTAGCCCAGGGGGCCCATGAGCTCGATGGCCTTCTGGGTTGCGAGTGTGACGGCGAGGCCGGCCTTCGCCTTGGCCATCGACGCTTCCAGGTTGTTGCGCTGCCCGCGGTCCATCATCCATGCCGCCCGCCACGTCAGTAGGCGCGCCGCGTGCAGGTCGCTTTCCGCATCGATGAAATCGCTTTCCATCGCGGTCAGGCTCGCGTCGGAGATGCCGTAGCGAATCGGGCGGCCTCGCTTCTCGAGTTCCTCACGAGCGAGGTCGAGCGAGGCCTGGCCGATTCCGAGCGCGCTCGCCGCGACCAAAGGCCGCGTTGCGTCGAACGTGGCCATCGCGCCCTTGAACCCCTCGGTCGACTTCGCGACTTCAGCTGAACCGAGAACGTTGTCGGCCGGGATGTGACAATCCTCGAAGACGAGCATCGCTGTGTCTGATGCCCGGATGCCCAACTTGTTCTCGACCTTGATCACACTCATGCCGTCGGTGTGGGCGGGAACCACGAATGACTTGATACCGGCGCGGCCCGCCTCCTTGTCGACGGTGGCCCACACGACGACGAAGCCGTCGGACTTCTCGGCCGCCATCTGGCCCGACGTGCAGAAGATCTTCGTGCCGTTCAGAACCCAGTCGTCACCATCGCGGACGGCGGTCGTCTGGAGAGCGGCCGAGTCCGAGCCGCAGTGAGGCTCGGTGATCGCCATGGCCGCCCATTTCGGCTCGCCACTTTCGAAAGGGGTCAGGAAACGCTTCTTCTGCTCTGGCGTGCCAGCCGCCGAAACCGCGGCACCTCCGAGCCCGGGGTTCGGGATCGTGAGGTAGAGCCCCGCGTCGCCCCACGAGAGCTCCTCGATGGTGATGGCCGCCGTCAGGGTATTCTCGCGCGGGCCGCTCTTCTTCGCGGCCTCTGGGTCCTCGCGAGAATTCTCGCCGGTCATCGATTGACCGCGCGACACGTCCCACATCATCTTGAGGAAGTCCCAAGGTTTTTCGTGTTCCCGCTCGTCGAACTCGCGCGATATCGGCCGCATGGCGCCTTCGGCGAGACTGCGGATGAGGTCCTTCTGTGCCTGCACTTTTTGGGAAAGCTCGAAATCAATCATCGTAAGATCTCCTTGACCGTCTGCTCAGACGATCGTCGTGCCGTCGAAGGACGCAAACCCGCGAGCGTTTCGGAACCAGAGCTCGACCGGGAAGTCGCGCACGTAGCCGTGCCCGCCGAGAACCTGGACCGCGTTGTCCGCGATCTTGAGAGCCGCATTCGCCGCGTAGCGCTTGGCCCGATAGGCCTCGCGGCTCGCGTCCTGGCCCTTGTCGAGCTTGGCCGCGGCTTCCCACGTCAGTAGTCGAGACGCGTCCACTTCGATCGCCATGTCGGCGAGGATGAAGGCGATCGCTTGCTTCTGTGCGATCGGGACCCCGAACGCGGTGCGCTCCTTGGCGTACTCGCACGCGAAATCGAACGCGCCCCTTGCCAAACCAACGGCGAGTCCGGCGAGACCGACGCGGCCGAGGTTCACCATGCGGGCAACATCGAAGCCGTCGTCTCCCCCGAGGCGCGCATCGGCAGACACCTTCACGTTCTCGAGTGTGATCTCGTTCGTCGAGAGCGGCTTGAAGCCCATGTTCTTCTCGCGCTCGAGTACGGTGAGGCCCGCTGCGCCGCGCTCCACCAGGAAGCCGGCCTGCGTCTCGCCCTCCTGGGCGAGCACCAAGATGAGATCCGAGTCCTCAGCGAGCGGGACGAAGCATTTGTGGCCGTTCAAAACATAGGAGCCGTTTTCGCGCTTGGCCGCCGTCTCGAACCGGGACGTATCGAAGTCGAATCGGGGCTCGACCACGGCGGCGGTGGCTGCGTGGAATCCCTTGGTGAAGCGCGGCAGGACCTGCTCTCGTTGTCCCTTGGTGCCGCCGTCCGCAACGGGATACGCGACGAGTCGCGGAGCGAGGAGGTGCATCGCGATCGACGCGTCGCCCCAGGCGAGCTCCTCCGCGACGATGGCGCCCGTCACCGCGGAGCGCTCCTCGCCGTACCCGCCCTGGGCCTCGGGGAGAGCCGAGTGGATCAAACCCAGCTCGAATCCCTGATCGATCACGCCCTGCGGGATCGTCCCGCTCTCATCACTGTCGCGGGCGATGGGTCGGATCTCGTTTTGGGCGAAGCTGGCGACGGTGTCGCGCACCAGCTGCTGCTCTTCGGTCAACTCTAGATCGAACATCTTGGGCTTCCTCCGGGGGATCGCGGTCTCGCGCGCTCTCAGTGGGCGGCGATCCACGCGAGGAACTGATCGGCGTGCATGTCGCAGCTTTGCCGCAGGTCCGTGGATTCGGGGTCTTGGTAGAACTGAACTTCAGCGCCGAGGATTCCGGCGACGAAGGTTTCGGCCGCGCGGCCCACGTCGACGTCTTTACGGAACAGGCCGGTCTCCTGGCCGTCTCGGATGACGCGTCGATGGAAAGCGCGGAAGCGCTGGAGCATTGCGCTGAACTCACTCGAGAGCGTTGCGTTGGTGTCGATGGCTTCGACCATGAGGGTGAGAATGAAGCGGCGATGGTTGTCGGCGATCGCGTTTTCGGCGCAGATTCGGGTGATGGCACGGAGCCGCTCGATCGGACCGCGTTCGTTCTGCATCTGCTCGAGCACGAAGGTCTCGAAGGCCTCGATGCGCTCCGTCACGGCCGCGAACAGCAGCTGCTCCTTGTCTTTGAAGTGGTAGTACAGCGCCCCCTTGGTGACTCCGGCGGCGCGAGCGATGCGGTCGGTCGAGGTGCCCGCGTACCCGTAGCGGGCGAAACAGTCGATCGCGGTCAGCAGGATGCCGCCGCGACCGGGCTCAGCCCGACGGCCCTTGCCGTGTGCGGACTCTGGCATACTGAACGTTTAGTATGGGCGCAGAAGAGGGTCAAATAGGGCCGGTTTGCGGTTGAAGGGCAGGCGCTGCCCTCATATTCCTGGGAGGCGGCATCGGCGGTCCTCGGTGGAGATGGGGGCAGCAGCGAGGACTAGGCGTGGCGAATCTGGGCGACGAGCTCCGAGAGGAACGGGAGGCCAAGGGCCTGTCGCTCGACGACGTGCGTCGTTCGCTAGGCGTGCCCGTCCACTATCTGGAGGCGATGGAAGGTGTCGACTCGCCGCTCGTGGCGGATGCTTTCTACGTGGTGCCTTTCCTTCGGCGGTACGCCGACTTCCTCGGCAAAGACGCCGCGACCTGCGTCGCGCGCTACCTGGCCGAGGTGGTACGCAAGGAGAAGGAGCCTTCGCCGCGGGTCGCGAATCCGCCCGCCGTTCCCACGGGCTGGGTGGTGGGTGGCGCGGTGGCCGCGGTGGCTGCCGCCGCCGTGGCCTGGTTCGTTCTGCTCTGAAATCCGTCTTTTTTCGGTTTCCATTCAAGAGACGCTGGCGCGAGACCGATAGACCCTCCCGTGGAGGACGTGGCACTCGTCGAGGGGGGCGGTTCGGTTGGCCGGAAACGGCGATCCATCGCAAACGCAGGGCGGGGTGGAGCAGCTCGAAGCTCGAGGCTGTTGGTGCCAGACCGCCTGGGTACGGAGGTGGAACAGTTGCGCCGCTCGTTGTCCGAGCGCGTGATTGGTCAGAGCCAGGCGGTAGATGCGGCTCTCCAAGCCTTCCAGATCTACCATTCGGGTCTCGCCAGTCTGGACCGGCCTCTGGGGTCGTTCTTGTTCCTGGGCCCAACCGGCACGGGGAAGACAAATCTCGTCGAAGCGATCGCGGAAGCGACATTTGGCGATCGCCGGGCGATGCTGAAGATCGACTGTGCGGAGTTCAGCCACAGTCACGAGATCGCTCGGCTGATCGGTTCGCCGCCGGGTTACCTGGGACACCAGGAGACCAGTCCGTATCTGTCGTCCGCGAACATCACGCGTCACCAGACGGCGGAGAACCCGTTCACGCTTCTGTTGTTCGACGAGATCGAGAAGGCGAACGACTCTCTCTGGCAGCTGCTGCTCGGGATCCTCGACAAGGCGCGCCTGACCCTGGGCAACAACAAGGAAGTGGATCTCTCGAGCTGCATGATCTTTCTGACGAGCAACGTCGGAAGCCGCGCCGTGAGCGACATTCTCTCGCCGAACATGGGTTTCGTGCACGGCACGAACGAGCCCGAAGAGCGCATTCATCGCCGCATCGAGGATGCGGTGCTGTGGACGGCGAAGCGTACGTTTGCGCCTGAGTTCCTGAACCGAATCGATCACAAGGTCGTCTTCCAGCGGCTCCAGCGAACGGAGCTCGAAAAGATCCTGTCGATCGAGCTCGCGAATGTGGAACGGCGTTTGGCTCGACGTGGTGATCCCATCGCGCTGGATTACAGCGAGCGCGTCTGCGCCCGGTTGCTCGACGAGGGGACCGATCTGGAGAACGGCGCGCGCCCGCTGAAGCGGGTTCTCGAGCAGCGCCTGGTCTTCCCGCTCGCGCGTCTGGTCGCTTCCGGCCAGCTCGAAGGTGGCGAGACCGTCGAGGTCGACTGGCCCGAAGACTCGGACGACGTCCAGTTTCTGCTGGCCTCGCCCCGCCCGCTCGTCGCCACGGCCTGACGTCGCTCGCTAGCGCTGACGGTTCGTGCCTGCTTCTGCCTACGGGCAGCTGGCCGGCGCGGGACCTTCCTTGCCGAGGAAGAGCCTTCCGTCGCTGCCGTCCTTGGTCTTGAACGTGGAGATCGACGTGCAGAACTGGCGGTCGCCGAGTGCGAGCGCGGTGTGGACCGTTCCTTCTGCGGTGCCGATCTCAAGGTCGTAGTCCAGCGGCAACAGGGCGGTTCGGCCAGTGCAGGTGGCTCTGATCTGCTGCCCGTTCTTGAGCTTGATGAACCTACACGGGCCGTCGAGCTGTTTTGGGTCTTTGTACTGGTAGGCGAGCTTCGAGCCGGAGCCGAAGCCGCAAGACGGGCAAACAGGCCCTGCCCAATTGCCCTTCTTCTCAGGGCGGCAAGACTATCGCGTCGGCTGAATGCCGGGCAGCAAGTGGAACGGGTGTTCTACTGCGAGCCGAGTCGTTCTTTGATCGGTTGCCAGTGGAACAGGCCGTAGATCATGGTCTGGATGAAGTGATGGCCCATCGAGCCCTCGGCGCGCTCGAACAGCGAGCGGTTCACGAAGAATTCGACGAGGTGGGCACCGAAGGTCAGCCAGAAGACGATCTGGCCGGTGGTCGCTACCCAGCCGCTACCCGCGAGCATCGAGGCGAGACTGCCAATCCAAACGAGCCAGACGCTGTATTTCATGGACTTCGTCTCCTGGTGATCGGAGTGCTTGAGCAGCCCGCTAGGTGCGGGCGGCGACCGCCTGGCGTGTCTCCGCCCATGCGAACTCGGCCGCGAGGTCGGTTGCTTCGGGCGTACCCGCCTCGGCTTCTTTCAAGCCCGCCTCGGCGGATGCGGCTGACGCCTTCGCGGCGTCGAGGTCGATCTCTTCGGCGAGCTCCGCGCTGTCCGCGAGGATCGTGACGCCATCGGCGAGAACTTCGGCTACGCCACCGCTGACGGCGACCCAATGGTCTTTTCCATCGGTCCGGTAGCGGAGCGCGCCCGTGTCGAGCGAGGTGAGGAAGTTCACGTGCTGCGGCAGCACGCCGAACTCGCCCTGGGTGCCGGGCGCATAGACTTCCTCGATCTCGGTATCGAGAACCTGACGATTGGGTGTGACGAGTTGGAGGCGCATCGGGGTCTATCCCTCGGGTACGACGAGTTGGAGGCGCATCGAGGTCTATCCCTCGGCGGCGATCTTCTTCGCCTTCTCGATCACCTCGTCCATGTTGCCGACCATGTAGAAGGCCTGCTCGGGGAGGTCGTCGTGCTTGCCTTCGACGATCTCCTTGAACGCCTGGATCGTCTCGGACAGCTTGACGTACTTGCCGTCGAAGCCGGTGAAGGCCTCTGCAACGAAGAACGGCTGGGAGAGGTACTTCTGGATCTTACGGGCCCGCGCGACGAGCTGCCTGTCGTCCTCCGAGAGCTCGTCCATGCCGAGAATCGCGATGATGTCCTGCAGATCCTTGTAGCGCTGCAGGATCTCCTGAACGTCACGAGCGACCGCATAGTGCTCTTGGCCGATGATGTTCGGGTCGAGAATTCGCGACGTGGAGTCGAGAGGATCGACCGCAGGGTAGATGCCAAGCTCGGAGATTTGACGCGAAAGCACGGTCGTTGCGTCGAGGTGAGCGAACGTCGTCGCCGGCGCCGGATCCGTCAGATCGTCTGCGGGAACGTAAATGGCCTGCACCGACGTGATCGAACCCTTGCGGGTCGTGGTGATTCGCTCTTGGAGCTCACCGAGGTCCGTTGCGAGAGTCGGCTGATAACCCACCGCGCTGGGCATTCGGCCGAGTAGCGCGGACACCTCGGAGTTGGCCTGGGTGAACCGGAAGATGTTGTCGATGAACAGAAGGACGTCCTTGCCTTCGTGATCGCGGAAGTGCTCGGCGACCGTCAGTGCGGTCAGCGCGACGCGGGCACGGGCACCCGGAGGCTCGTTCATCTGGCCGTACACAAGAGCGGTCTTCTCGAGAACGCCCGACTCGCTCATCTCGACCCAGAGATCGTTTCCCTCACGAGTACGCTCGCCGACGCCGCCGAACACGGAGTAACCACCGTGCTGCTTCGCGACGTTGTTGATGAGCTCCATGATGAGAACGGTCTTGCCGACACCCGCACCACCGAACAGACCGATCTTACCGCCACGTGCGTACGGGGCGAGAAGGTCGACGACCTTGATGCCGGTCTCGAAGGCCTGAACCTCGGTCGCCTGGTCGACGAACTCGGGCGTGGGCTGGTGGATGTCGAGGCGGTGCTCACTGTTGATCGGACCGGCTTCGTCGACCGGGTCGCCGATGACGTTCATGATGCGTCCGAGCGTCGCCTCGCCTACGGGCACCGAAATGCCAGAGCCCGTGTCCTTCACTGCCATGCCGCGGACCAGACCTTCGGTCGAGTCCATCGCGATGCAGCGAACGGTGCGCTCACCAAGGTGCTGCGCGACTTCGACGACCAGGTTGTCGTCTTGATCGTTGATCGCCGGGTTGGTGAGCCGCAGGGCGTTGAAGATCGGTGGCAGGGTTCCTGTCTCGAACTCGACGTCGAGGACCGGACCAATGACCTGTGTGATGCGACCAATGTTCTGAGACATGATTTACGCTCTTCCTGTCAGGGCTGTTCGGGCTTCTTCTTACTGATTCAGCGCTTCTGCGCCGCTGATGATCTCCATGAGCTCCGTCGTGATCTGAGCCTGCCGGGCTCGGTTCATCTGCAGAGTCAGGCGATCGATCACTTCGGATGCGTTCCGCGTTGCCGAGTCCATGGCCGTCATACGTGACGCCAACTCGCTTGCTCCCGCTTCGAGGAGCGCGTGCAGGACTCGAACTTCTACGAGGCGCGGCAGGAGAGATCCGACGATCTCGACCGCATTGGGCTCAAAGACGTACTCGTGGCCTTCGGCGTGCCCTTCCGGCTCGTCGTGATGCTGGAGCGGGAGGAGCTGCTCGAGCGTCGGGATCTGGGTCATCGTCGATTTGAACGCCATGTACGCGACGACGACTCGGTCGAACTCGCCTGCGAGGTATCGCCGCTGGAGATCACGCGAGAGTTCCCGAGCGACCTGTCCCGCTGCCTGCGGGGTGGGCATCGGAACCTGTGTCTCCATCGTGTACTCGCGGCGCTTCAGATGATCGAAACCCTTGCTGCCGACGGTCGTGAAGACGAACTCTCCGGGCTGGCCTTCGACGGATTGCTCCACCTCACGCAGCAGGTTCGCGTTGTAGCCCCCGCACAGACCGCGATCGCTGGAGACGACTAGAACGAGGCAGCGTTCCTGGGTCTCCGGGACTTTGAGGAGCGGACTGAACGACGGATCCACCCGCTGCAGCTGGTGGGCGACCATCGTCTCCAGCTTCTCAGAGTACGGCCGCGACTGCGTTGCGGCCTCCTGCGCTCGGCGCAGCTTCGCCGCGGCGACCATCTTCATCGCCTTGGTGATCTGCTGGGTGTTCTTGACGGACGTGATCCGCGTCCGGATGGCTTTGAGGCTCGGCATTACGTCACGAAGATCTGCTTGAACTCGTTGATGATGCCCGCGAGCTTCTCTTCGAGCTCATCCGAGATCTTCTTCTCCGAAGCGATCTCAGTGAAGACGCCGGCGTGCTTGCTCTCGAGGTAGGCAAAGAACTCGACCTCGAAGCGGGCGATGACCGCCTCGTCCAGGTCGTCGAG
Source organism: Deltaproteobacteria bacterium (assembly GCA_029262355.1). GTDB lineage: Bacteria > Desulfobacterota > Binatia > UBA12015 > UBA12015 > VGTG01. The sequence goes on along the minus strand of JAJCZO010000229.1, from coordinate 4,531 downwards.
GTGGCCCTTGGTGGCCGCGAAGATCATGACGACCTGACGCTCGACCGCGAGCGGCTCGTACTGCTTCTGCTTCAGGATTTCGACGAGTCGGCTACCGCGAGACAGCTGCGACTGGGTAGCCGCGTCGAGGTCTGAGCCGAACTGTGCGAAGGCTTGCAGCTCGCGGTACTGGGCGAGGTCGAGTCGAAGGGAGCCTGCGACCTGGCGCATCGCCTTGACCTGCGCCGAGCCGCCGACGCGGCTGACGGAGATACCCGGGTTCACCGCGGGGCGGACGCCGGAGTTGAACAGATCCGTCTCGAGGAAGATCTGGCCGTCGGTGATCGAGATGACGTTCGTCGGAATGTAGGCCGACACGTCGCCCGCCTGCGTCTCGATGATCGGCAGAGCGGTGAGCGACCCCCCGCCGCGCGCGTCGGACATCTTTGCTGCGCGCTCGAGCAGCCGGGAGTGGACGTAGAAGACGTCGCCCGGATACGCCTCGCGGCCCGGCGGGCGGCGAAGCAGCAGGGAGAGCTGCCGGTAGGCAACGGCCTGCTTGGACAGATCGTCGTAGATGATCAGTGCGTGCTGGCCGTTGTCCCGGAAGTACTCGCCGATGGCACAGCCGGCGTACGGCGCGATGAACTGGAGCGGGGCCGACTCCGACGCGGTGGCCGCGACGATCGTCGTGTACTCCATGGCCCCGGCCCGCTGGAGCCGCTCGGCGACCTGGGCGACCGTCGAGCGCTTCTGGCCGATGGCGACGTAGATGCACTTCACGTCGCCGCCCTTCTGGTTGATGATCGTATCGATCGCGATCGCGGTCTTGCCGGTCTGGCGATCGCCGATGATGAGCTCGCGCTGGCCACGGCCGATGGGAATCAGCGCGTCGATGGCCTTCAAGCCGGTCTGCATCGGCTCCTTCACGCCCTGACGCTCGACGATGCCGGGCGCCTTCAGCTCGACTCGACGATTCTCCTTCGCGCCGATCTCGCCCTTGCCGTCGATCGGCTGGCCGAGACCGTTCACGACGCGGCCGAGAAGCTCTGGGCCGACCGGAACCTCGGCGATGCGACCGGTCCGCTTGACCTCGTCGCCCTCGCCGATCAAGTGGCCCTCACCGAAGAGGGCGGCACCGACGTTGTCTTCGTCGAGGTTCAGCACCATGCCGAAGATCTCGTTCGGGAACTCGAGGAGCTCACCGATGGCCGCCTTCTCGAGGCCATAAATACGGGCGATACCATCACCCGTCGAGAGCACCTTGCCGGTCTCCCGGACTTCCAGCGTCTTGGTGTAGTCCTTGAGCTGCTGGCGGATGATGTCGCTGATTTCTGCGGCGCGAATCGCCATCTCGTGATTCTCCTTGGATGTTCCTAAATGCGCGGTCGGACGCTCGGACTCGGATTCCGGCTCAGCCGGCTGAGCCCTGACGGGACATGGTTCGGGCGACGTGAGCGAGCTGAGTCCGTGCGCTTCCGTCGTACGTCTTTCCTTCGATTTCGACGGTGATCCCCGCGACGAGCGAGGGATCGACCTCGATCGAGAGGAGGATCTTCTTGCCGTGCTGGGCCTCCAGCGCGGCCGAGATCTCGGCCTGTTGCGCGTCGGAGACCGGCTGCGCGGAACGAAGGGCCGCGCGCAGCTGGTTCAGTTCTCGGTCGACCAGGTCGCCGTACGCCTGCACCATCGCCGCGAAGTGATCGAGGCGATGCTGCTCTGTGACGAGGCCGAGGAAGTTCTTGGTGAGATCGGAGAGGCTCAGGGATTCGGCCATCTGAGCGACGAGGGCTTGGCGGTTCTCATGGCTGAGCGCGGGCGACGAGAGAGCCTCGAACAGCGCCTCGTCCTCGAGCCAGGAGGCGATGCTGGCGAGCTCGGTCGCGACCTCGTCGAGGCGATTTTCCTCTTTCGCTACGCTCGCGAGCGCGCGGGCGTAGCGTTTTGCCAATCCGCCGGTCATCGGGACCCCTCACGCGTTTCGGAGAGGAAGTCCTTTACGAAGCGTTCCTGATCCTCGGGCTTCATCTGGGCGGTGACCAGATCGGCAGCAATCTGCGTGATGAGCTCTGCGGACTCTTGCTGCAGGGCACGACGGGCTCGGGAGACCTCTTGGTCTGCGACGAGCTGGGCGTCCTTGCGGATGTGGTCGCCGGTCTTCTCCGCCTGCGCGACTATCTTCTTGGCCTCGGTCTCGGCGAGTTCGAGAATCTCGGCCCGCGCCGTCGCGGCCTCATCCTCGAGGCTCTTCATGCGCATCTCGAATTCGGCCTTGAGGAGTTCGGCCTCCTGCTTGGCGCGTGCCGCGGCGTCGAGCGCTTCCACGACATTGTCGTGCCGGGCTTGCAGGTAGTCCTTGATGAGCGGCCAGGCGAACCGCTTCATGATGAAGCAGTAAATCGCAAAGTTGGCGAAGCCCCATAGAGTGAGGGACCAGCTCGGCTCGTGGCCACCACCACCGCCAGCGGCCAGAGCCACGGCGGGGGCGAGCGCTGCGGCGAACACCGCGAGAATCGTCTTGGCCATCATGAGCTCACCGCCCGGCCGAGGACCTTCTCGGCGACTGCCTGGGCTAGGGAGTTGGCGTCGTCGCGGAGCGTCGACCGGGCCTGGGCCGACTCGGCTTCGATACGACCTCGGACCTCATCGACGAGCCGGCCCGCGTCGCTGCGCGCCTGGTCGAGGATCTGTTGCTCGCTGGTCTCGGCTGCGCGCCGGACCTGCTCTCCGGCCGAGCTGCCTGCGAGGCGTGCCTCAGCGAGCTTGCGGTCGAACTCGGCCTGCATCTCGGCGGCCTCGTCGCGCATCTGCTCGGCCTCGGCCTGGGCGCCCGTGGTGCGATTGGCGCGCTCCTCGAGGAGCTTCTGAGTAGGCTCGAGGATCAGCAACTTCATCACGTAGGTGAACGCGAAGAAGATCAAGATCCAGACGTAGAAACCTAATTTTGGGGGTAGCTCGAGCATTTCTTGGCTTTCGGTTCGCACCGGTTGCCCGTGTCGCCGGGGCACGACGCGGAGCACAAGGCCGCAGCCCGAAGGGATCGGCCTTGGTCCGTTGGGGAGAGGAACGAACGGGGTTTCGGGGAAGCTCCTCCTACTTGCTGTCCGAGGCTGTCGCTGCGCGGGCCGCAGGCGCCGCAGCCGCGGCGGATCCTTCCTCCTTGGCGAGGAGAGTGACGCGATCGCCGCCCTTCCCCTCTTTCGCTCCCATGGAGCAGTGTCCTTCGAAAATCACGCCCTCCTCGATCACCAGGCTCGGAGTGGTCACGTTTCCATACAGCCGGCCCGGGGAGCGAATTTCGAGCTTCTTGCTCGCGGTGAGGTCGCCTGTGACCTTGCCTTGCACAATGATGACGGTTCCGCTGATTTGCGCGTTGACGAGCGCAGTTTCGCCGATCTCCAACACGTCGGCGGCCACGATCTCACCCTCGACCTGGCCGTCGATGCGGGCTTTGCCCTCGAAGGTGATCTTGCCCGACACCCGGGTGCCGCGACCGAGCATGGCGCTCTCGGTGCCCGAACTCATCGGGATTCTCTCCGCGCTGCTTGCTTGCCCCGCCATCGTATCTCTCTCCCCCTTCGGTGACTCTGGTTCGACGTTCGCTCCGGACGCATCGGTGCGTCCGCCCGGCTGCGGGTTGGAGCCTTGACCTGCGGTTTCCTTCCCGCGGTCCTTTTTGAAGAGAGCCATCGATCGTTCCGTGCGGTGTTCGTGGGCGTCCGAGAGCCAGAGCCGTAGGGGTCTGACGACCCCTCTCGGGCACGGCCGGCCCGCCGTACCACCAACGCGCTTGGGTACCACATCAGCAGCAGCGATGTCAAAAATGGGGCACGATCCATTAGCCCAGCCGATAGCTGGATCAGGTGAAAGTCGCGGCCGACGCCCCTCGTACATTACGTCTCGTCTCGCACCCGGAAAATACGGGGTGGGAGCTAGGCCCGAGCGGATCGGGCCTTGGCGCCGTGCGCGGCGGACAACAGAATGTCGACGAGTCGACCCAGGTCGTCGTGGGAGTAAAAGTTTAGCTCGACGCGGCCTCGACCGTCCCCGGAACGGCTGGTGGCGATACTGACTTTGGTGCCCAGAGCGCGGCTCAGGTCCGACTCCATGACGGCGACATCTGGGTCGCCGCTGGGGGCGCTCTTTGGTGGCTTCTTTCGGTTCGCCTGGACTGCCCGCTCGGCGTCGCGAACCGATAGGCCGCCCGCGAGGATCTCGTCCGTCAGAGTGGCTCTGGCGTCGGGATCTTCCAATGCGAGCAAGGCTCTGGCATGCCCTGCGGTGATCCTGCCGGCGCGAATCTCGGCCTGGGTTTGGTCGGGAAGCTGGAGCAGCCGCAGCGCGTTGGCGATCGCCGGCCGGCTCTTTCCGACCCGGCGGGCGACATCGTCCTGCTTGAGGCCGAACTCGCTCACGAGGACCTGATAGCCGTGGGCCTCTTCGAGCGGATTGAGGTCGGCTCGCTGGACGTTCTCGATGATGGCGACGAGCAAACTCTCATCGTCATTCATTGGCTTGACGAGGGCGGGAATGCTCTTGAGGCCGGCTCGTT
>JAJCZO010000228.1 GCA_029262355.1 Deltaproteobacteria bacterium | reverse complement strand
GGCTCGCGTTTGCGCCGGTGCGCCAGACGGCGGGAGACGCCAACCCGACGTTGCAGCAATGGACCGGGCAATCGAGCGCTCCGGTTGCCGTTTGGAACGACGAGCCGCCGTGCACGACCTCACGCACGATCCTCTGGCTGGCAGAGCGTCTCGCACCCGAGCCTGCGCTCATCCCGCGCGAGGCGGAGCTGCGGGTCGTTTGTTTGGGTGTCTGCGACGAGATCCAAGCCGAGAACGGCCTCGGTTGGTGTCGGCGTCTGGCGATGTTCCATCCGATCATGAAGACGCGTGGGGACGACGGACGCGACGACCCGCTCGGGTACATGGCCTGGAAGTACGGATACTCGGCAGGGGCTTCGGTGCGGGCCGAACAGCGGATCGTGGAGATTCTGCGCGGGCTGTCCGCTCGACTTGCGCGGCAGCGCGAAGCGGGTTGCCGCTATCTCGTCGGGGACTCGCTCACGGCGGCGGATCTTTACTGGGCGACGTTCGCGGCGATGTTGTCGCCCCTTGCGCCCGAGCTCTGTCCGATGTCCGACGGAATGCGCGGGATGTACACGATCGGCGAGGGCCCCGTTGCTGACGCGCTCGCCCCGGAGTTACTCGCGCACCGCGACTTCGTCTATGAGCAACACCTCGCGTTGCCCATGACGTTCTAGATCTCGACTTGCGCGCCAATCTCGACGACCCGGGCCGGCGGAATTCGGAACGAGGTGGTCAGCGAGGGGGCATTTCGCGAGAGGAACGCGAACAGGTTCTTTCGCCATCGAGCCATGCCACCGTGCCCGGTGGGTAGCGGGGTGAAGCGAGAGAAGAAAAAGAGGGAAGCCTCGATGTCGATCACCAGCCCCTGGATCGCGCACGCGTGCAGAATCGTCTCGATGCGCGGAGTCTCGAGGAAGCCGAACAGCGCGACGGCCCGGTACATGCCTTGGCCCATCTCGACCACGGAGGCGCGCTCGCGCGCAGAAACCCACGGCCGCTCGACGCCGAGAGCCGACACCAGAACGACGCGCTCGTGCAGGACGCGGTTGGCGAGAAAGTTGTGCAGGAGAACCGGCGGGATCTGGTGTGTCTCGGAGGAGAGGTAGACAGCGGTGCCCGGGACGCGCACCGCGGTGTGCGCCTCGGCGTCGGCTAGGAATTCGTGGACTGGCTGCGCCCATTCGGATTGGCGGTCGAGGACGAGTTGGCGGCCGCGTTTCCACGTCGTCATGAGCAGGAAGACGACGCACGCGATGGCGAGTGGAACCCAGCCGCCGGATCGGATCTTCACGAGATTGGCGGTGAGGAACGAGAGGTCGAACACCAGAAAGAGCGCCACCGGAATCGCCGCTCCTAGCCATGGCCACTGCCACCGGCGCCGCGCGGCGACGAAGAATAGGATGCTCGTGACCGACATCGTGCCGGTCACCGCAATCCCGTATGCGCCGGCGAGAGCCTCGGAGCTTCGGAAACCCAGGACCAGGCCGATACAGAGAATCGTGAGGGCGATGTTCACGTCGGGCATGTAGATCTGCCCGCGCTCGGTTCCCGAGGTATGAACGATTCGCAGGCGCGGTAGAAACTCGAGCTGCACCGCTTGCTGGGTGAGGGAGAATGCGCCGGAGATCAGAGCCTGCGACGCGATGATGGTGGCGGCCGTCGCCATTGCGATCAGTGGGTAGAGGAAGAAATCTGGCGCCAGATCATAGAAGGGGTGCTCCGTCATTCGGCCCCGGTCGAGCACGAGGGAAGCTTGGCCGAGGTAATTCAATACGAGGCATGGGAGGGCAATCGCGTACCATGCGACGCGAATCGGCCGGGCGCCGAAGTGCCCCATGTCGGCGTAGAGCGCCTCACTTCCCGTGACGACGAGCACGACCGCGCCGAGGGCGAGAAACGCATCGCTGCCGTGGCGGACGAAGAACCCAATGGCGTGGGTTGGGTCGATCGCGCGGAGGACCGAGATGTGCTCACCGGAATCGCGGATGAGCTGGAGGGCGCCGAGACCGCCGATCGTCAGAAACCACACCAACATCGCGGGCCCGAAGATCGTCGACACTCGCGCGGTTCCGTAACGCTGCACACGAAACAGCACGAGCAGGATCCCCACGGTGATGGGGACCACCAGCGGGTCGAGCCGCTCGGTGGCGATGCCGAGGCCTTCGACCGCGGACAAGACTGAGATGGCGGGGGTGATCGCGCCGTCGCCGTAGAGAAGCGCGGCGCCGAACAGGCCCAGGCCAGCCAGGAGCCCGGTGCGCGCTCGCGCTGCCTCGGATCGCGGTAGGATGAGCGCGAGCAGAGCGAGGATTCCCCCTTCGCCCTGATTGTCGGCGCGCATGACGAAGAGGAGGTACTTGACGGAGACGACCCCGATCAGTGCCCAGAGGATGAGGGAGAGAACACCCAGTACGTCGGCGGGGGTCTCTGCGATGCCCTCGGGGCCCGCGAAGCACTGACGGAAGGCGTAGATGGGCGAGGTCCCGATGTCACCGTAGACGATGCCGAGCGCGCCGAGCGCAAGCATCGAGAGATCCTTGCGCGATCCCGGGTTTGCGGGCTCGACCGCCGGCGCTCCTCGTGAATCGGGTGGGGAGTCGGGAGGCATGTCGCTCATCGTTCCGACGGGTTATCGGCTTGCGCCCGGGATGGCTACAGCGCGACCGTCTCGGTGAAGACCGGCGCGAACCCGCCGCCCTCCGTGCGAAAATTCGTCGTCTGGCCCTGGTACAGCCGCGCGGCGACCAGCTGTATCTGGCCGTCGTACACGTAGCTGCGCAGATCGAGCTTCAACGGTAGGGCGGCGCCCTCGACTTCGATCATCCTCTGACCGGGCCGGGCGATGATCTGTGCCACGTAGGGCCGTGTCGCGAGCTCGGCGAAGATCCGCTCGAAGACCGAGCGGGTGAGCTTGTCGCCCCGATACGCAGCGCGGCTGCCGAAGCCGTCGGTTGGCTTCCAGAAGTACTTCTTGCGCTTTTCCCACCACTCCGCCTGGTCGTCGGCCGACACGACGTGGGTCGCGGGCACGGTCTCGCCGAGCGTTCGGATCGCGTCGGCCGGAGCGCCGAGCGCACCCAGTCGGTCGGGATCCGTGAAGAGCGCCAGATTGCGCTTGTCGGCGTAGAGCGCGTGCGCGCGGGGGTGGGGCGTGAGGACCACGTCATCGTGTTCGTAGGCCTCGCGGATGGGCCGGGATCTTGCTTGCGCCAGTCCGAAGTCGGTGAGGCGATTGTAGATCAGGTCGATCCGCTTTCCCTCGTGTTGCAGCGCGCCGTCTCGGTACTCGAGTTCGCGCGGGTCGGCTACGATCGCGTCCATTCCGGCGTTCTCGAAAAGGCGCCGGAACAACAGGAACTCTGGCTGGAGGTATTGGTCGTCCGGGCTGTCGTCGATGATCGCGACGCGCTGGAGCGGTACCTCCCGGTGCGCGCGACGCCATTCTTCGCGAAACATCTCTACGAAGCTGGCCTCGATCGACTCGGGAGAGGCCCCGAGCGCGCCGGCGATGACCGCCTCGACCTCGGCGCAACAGGCGCGTTGCGCGCGTGCGAGCACCGTGTTGAGCAGCGCTCCGCCGGCGTTCGTGTTGATCTCGATCAGCGCGAGCCCGTCGCGGCCGAGGTGGAAGTCGAACCCGAGGAAAGCGCCGCGCGGGCCGTGATCGATCTGGGCGATCGTCGGAGATCGGGCCAGCACCTCTTCTCGTACCGCGGCGACGCCGAGAGTCGCTTCTGCCGCGTCGACGACCTGCTGCATACGGTCGATGTGAGCGCGGGTGACGAACACGGGCGACGACGAGAAGAGATGTGGCTGGCGTTCTCGCATCGACTCGTACAAGCCGCTGGTTGCGGCGGACGCTTCGAGGGCTCGCTCGAGGCGAGCCGCGTCGACGGTGACGCAGTGGCAGTCGCGGTTCAGCTTCTCCACGAGCGAGTCGTGGCCCTTGTCGGGGGATCGCATCGGTTACAGGGGGCGCATCGAGCTGCCGTCGGGGATTTTCCGGATCATCATCATCTGTGTTCCGGTCGCGAGCAGGCGTCCGCCATCGTCCCAGATCTGGATGTCGGCCGTGGCGTAGCCGGCGCGCGCGCGGATCGCATGCACGTCTGTGAGGAGCCACTGTGAGGACGTGTCGTCGAGGAAGTGGAGCGTCAGGTCGAGGCTGGGTGCGTGGAACGGGACGTGATCGGGGCCGATCTTCTGCGTGAGCGCTGGCGGCATCGTATCGGCAATCGGTGGGATTGCCAGGGGGTCGAGATGGCCGTCGGGCCGCCTCTGCGCGACCTTGTAGCGGAACCACCGGGCGAGGCGTGCGGCGCCGGGTTCCCATCCATCGGTCCACCAGGGGTGTCCGAGTGCGAGCCGTGAATCGAAGTTGGTGAAAAAGGCCGGCCGCGTATTCTCATCGGCTTCGCCTGCCTGAAGAATATCGGCCGCCTCCTCCGGGCTGGGCAAGTCCGGAGGTGCAACGTCGATGAGGTCGATGCCTTCGCGTGACCGACCGAAGGTGGCACTCACCTCGAGTCCGGGACCAGGCATGATCGTGGAGGAGAGTTGCGCCCGGATCTGGGCTGCCGCGTTTCCATGGCGCAGCACTTCGACGCGTACTTCGAGTGGGCCGGCAGGGACGGGCGAGCAGAAATGGGTGTTCGCCGATAGCGGTCGCAAGTCTGGGTCGGCGAGTTCCTCTTCCATGGCACGCATCGCGATCGTCATGAGGACGCCTCCGGAGGGCGTTTGGAAGTTCCAGTGCGCCGGGAGGTCCGCGGTGTACCAGCCCGGCGCCACCTTCAGTTGGGTCACCGCAGTGTCGGCCGCGAGATCGCGTAGTTCCGTCATGCACTCACTGTACCGGATCGGCTGCGTGGACGCCGGCCGGTCGGGTTCGACCCCGAGCCCGTCGCGACGAGCGGGCGTCCTGCTGCGCCCGCGCGCGCGTCCGACCATAGGTGGGGTTAGCGCTCTTCGATCGGCGTCCATGGCCGATCGAACTCCCCGACGTACATGGCGCGTGGTCGAATCAGGCGATCGTCGTCGATCTGTTCGAGTACGTGTGCGGTCCATCCCCCCACGCGCGAAATCGCGAACGTCGGCGAGAAGAGGTTGGCCGGCAGGCCGATGCCGTGCAACACCAGCGCGGTATAGAACTCGACGTTCGTCTCCAGGCGGTGCGTCGGCTTCAGGCGGGCGAGTGTCGACCGAAGTTCGGTTTCGACGGTTCGTGCATCGCGGTACAGAGCAGCGTCTTCGCGATCCGCGAACAGGCGAGCCGCCGCTGCGCCGAGAACTTCCGCGCGTGGGTCCCGAACTTTGTAGACACGGTGACCGAAGCCCATGATGCGCTCGCCGGCGGTGATCGCTTTTTCCGCCCAGCGGCGCGCTTCCTCGGCGATTGGCTGACCGGAGATCTGAGCGCGCTTCTGGATCTCGAAGACCATGTCGAGCGCCGGCCCTGGAGCACCTCCGTGCAGGGGGCCTTTCAGAGCGCCGATCGAGCCAACCACGGCGGAGGTCATGTCGGAGCGTGTGCTGACGATGACGCGAGAGGCGAACGTCGAGGCGTTCATCCCGTGGTCGACCACCGTATTGAGGTACGTCTCGAGGGCGCGGACGGTCTCGGCGGTTGCGGGTGCTCCGTTCAACATCTGGAGGTAGTTCGCCGCGTGCCCGAGCATCGGGTCGGGCTCGACGGGATTCTTCCCGGCGCAGAGCTGCGCGTACGCGGCAACCAGAGTGGGGAAGGCCGCGATCAGCGTGCGGGCTCGCTCGGTGTTGGCACCGCGGGAGTTCGCGAGGGGATCCTCGTCGCTCAGGCTCAGCGTGGCGGCTCCGATGCGCAGGGCGTCCATGGGGTGCAGACTTCGCTGGGCTGCGCGACGAAGGAGCGGCAGTGTTTCCGCCGGCAGCGCTCGCCGGGCCGCCAGATCGTTGCGTAGAGTGCGGTACTCGGACGCGGTTGGCAGGCGTCCCTCCCACAGAAGGAACACCACTTCTTCGAAGGACGCTGCTGGAGCCAGGCGCTCGACCGGAAATCCCCCGATCGTGAGCTCTCCGGCTTCGCCGTCGACGCGGCTCGTGCGCGTCTTCGCGACGAAGATCCCCTCCAATCCCGGTACAATTTCGCTCATCTCTTTCCCTCCCATTCGCTTTGTCTGATCAGAAATATCGATGACTTGATCTATGGCGTCAATCTTGATTAGTAAATCAAGGTATGGACGACCCACAGGCGCTGCGCGGCGAGGCAACCCAGCTCACCGCGAACGAGGCGGCGGTGGAGCTCGGGATCAGCTTGCCGACCCTGTACGCCTATGTGAGCCGTGGCCTGATTCGGTCGGAGTCCGGGCCAGACGGACGGAGCCGGCGTTACCGAACCGAGGACGTCTGGGCGCTCAAGCGCCGCAAGGATCACCGGCGCGATCCGGACAAGGCCGCGGAAGAGGCGTTGCACTGGGGCCTGCCGGTTCTGCAGTCGAGCCTGTCGCTGATTTCCGACGGTCGGCTCTACTACCGCGGTCGCGACGTTGTGACGCTCGCGAGGACCTGCACCATCGAACAGGTCGCCGCGCTCCTGTGGACGGGCTCGGCGGAAGAAACGCTGGCGGAGGTCGATGCGGTTGACGTGGCACAGGACGGCGCGCTGCTGCGGAAGATCAAGGCGCCACTGACGATCATGGAGGTGTTCCAGACCCACCTCACGGTCGCGGCGGCCTACGATGCATCGGCGTTCGATGTGCGACCCCGCTCCGTGCAGCGGACGGGGTTGAACATCGTGCGCCTCCTGGCGGCGACCGCTGCCGGGGGGCGACCGGGTCGGCGCAGCGTTGCCGAGGTGCTGCAACGGCGCTGGTGTCCCAAGCGTCCGGAGGCCGTCGATCTACTGCACGCGGCGCTCGTTCTCTACGCGGATCACGAGCTGAACCCGTCGACGTTCACGGCGCGCTGCGTCGCGTCGGCGGGGGCGACACCGTACGGTGTCGTTCTCGCCGGTCTGGCCGCGTTGCAGGGCTCGAAGCACGGCGGCGCGTGCGAACGGGCTGCAGTTCTACTGGACGAATCACCGCACGATCGTGGTGCCCACCGCGCGGTCGCCGCACGGCTGCGCCGGGGAGAGACGATGCCGGGCTTCGGACACCCGCTCTATCCCGATGGCGATCCCCGCGGAGCGCTTCTCGTTGGGCTCGTGCAAGAGCGGTGTGCGGGGTCGGAAGGCGTGAAGGTGGCCGACGCGTTGGCCGGCGCGGTCTGGGACCTGATGGGTGAGCGCCCGACCGTCGACTTCGGGCTCGTGACCCTGTGTCGTGCGCTCGAGCTGCCGACCCACGCACCGCTCGCGCTCCTCGCGATCGGCCGCTCGGTCGGGTGGATCGCCCACGCGATCGAGCAGTACGGCGAAGGTCGGTTGATCCGGCCGCGGGCCCGGTACACTGGCGAGCCGCCGGTGGTCTAGGCTCGGTTAAGCGCTCTTTGCGGGGATGCGGATCAGCGGGATACGACGCTCGGTCTTCGCCTGGTACTCGACGTAATACGGCCGATCTTTGACGAGTGCGTCCCAGGTACGGCGGTAGTCGTCGCCTTCGAGAACCTCGGCATCGACCCAGGCCTGCTCGCTGCGATCCTTGATCCACACCGTCGGGTTGGCAGTCTTGTCGGCGAGGTTGTGAAACCATGCAGGATGCTTCGGGCCACCTGCATAGGACGCGACGACGATTCGGGTTCCGTCGGCGTCGCACCAATAGGGGAGGGCGACCTTGTGCGCGTTCCCGGACTTTCGCCCCACCGTGCGCAGGAGCAGGTGGCGCATGCCCGCGCGGGTCCACGCATCTTCATCCGTCGTGGTCTCCAAATGAGCCACGTGCCGCGCCGTGATGCTCGGAATCTCGTCGAAGGCGGGAGTCTCGAACTCTTCGTTGCGCTGGTTTTTGCCCATGTGGACCGTTCCTAGCCGCCCATGCGGATGGGTTCCACCCTCGCGTTTCGGTGTGGTTCGAGGCCTTGGCCGCCTCGGCAGTGCTTCGCAGGTGCTTTGTCGTGTCGAATGCCGAGCTTGACCTCTCATGGCCTCGCGGGAGACAAGGCCCATCGGGAGGATCCACCGAAATGAAGCTCGTGAACGCCGCCGCCCTCGTTCTGATCGCTTGCATGACTTTGCCCGCAACCGTCCATCGCGCCGACGCGGCGTCGTGTGGCCTCTCCGTCTCGGCGACGGGGCGGATCCCGGTGCGGCAACGCTGCCGTTCGGTGACCGGCCGGCGCACGACCGGCGCAGTCGCGTCTCCCACGGTCGAGGGGCCCGTGGTCGGCGGTGCGGGTGTTCCGGTGGTGCAGGGGACCAGCTTCGACCTGGCCGACGTTGGCTACGTCGCGGAGGAGTACTTCCTCTCGGGCACCGCCGACGCGTACGTGAACGTCGCCGAGCTCCGGAGTGACGGCCGGTGGTCGGTCACGCCGGGAGCGAGCGCCGAGTACAAGACGCGCATCATCGTGAACCGTCCGCTCGATGACGCGGTCTTCTCGGGCTTGGTGATCGTCGAATGGCTGAACGTCAGCGGCGGTCTCGATGCGTCGCCCGATTGGACGATGCTGCAGACCGAGATCACGAGGGAAGGCCACGTGTGGGTCGGTGTGTCGGCTCAGATCGTCGGTATCGAGGGCTCGCCGGGCGGTGGACTGATTCCGGGCCTCGAGCTCTTCCTGAAGGGGGCCGACCCTGAGCGCTACGGGAGCCTCTCGCACCCCGGGGACAGCTTCTCCTACGACATCTATTCGCAGGTAGGGCAGGCGTTGCGGCGACCGGATGGCATCGACCCTCTGCATGGGCTCGCCGCGGAGCGGATCCTCGCGATCGGGGAATCGCAGTCGGCCTTCCGTATGACGACGTACGTCAATGCTCTCGCAGCAGTGCACCGGATGTACGACGGCTACTTGATTCATAGCCGCGGTGGCAGCAGTGCGTTTCTCTCAGAGGACCCCGAGCTCGAGATTCAGGCGCCCTCCGTCGTGCGTGTCCGAACGGATTTGGACGTCCCAGTGATGACGTATCAGACCGAGACGGACCTCTTCACGCTCGGCTTTCTCCCCGATCGCCAGCCGGATAGCCGCGGCTTCCGGCTGTGGGAACTCGCCGGTTCGGCGCACGCCGACACGTACACGCTGATGGTCGGGTTCACCGACGTAGGCGGCGACCCCAGCTCCTTCGATGTGGTGGTGACCGCGTCTCCGATCCCCGGCATCATCGACTGTGCCACTCCCATCAACTCGGGTCCGCAACACGTCGTGCTGAAGGCCGCGTTGGCGGCGCTCGACCGCTGGGTCCGCACCGGCCAGGCGCCACGCCGCGCGCCGCGCCTCGAGGTGGCCGGCGATCCGCCCGAGTTCGTCCTCGACGACAACGGCAACGTCGAAGGTGGAATACGCACCTCCTGGGTCGAAGCTCCGGTCGCGATCCTGTCGGGCCTCGGCCAGAGCGGTGGAAGCTTTTGCGGCATTTTCGGCACGACCATTCCCTTCGACCAGGCCACGCTCGACGGGCTCTATCCCGATCACGCCACGTACGTGCGCCAGGTGCGTGGGGCCACGAGGCGGGCCGTTTTCCAGGGTTTCATTCGCAAGGCAGACGGCGAACTCATCATCGAAGGCGCGGAGCAGTCGGACGTCGGGCGGTAGGCTCGGGGGCGACGGGAGCACGTGGGCTTCGTGGCGGTGGCGGACCCGCTCGCCCCGGCCGTCGGCTCATCGAAAGCAGCGGCTTCGGTAGAACGCCAGCTCGGCAATCGACTGCCGGGTGTCCGCGAGTGCGGTGTGGTCGCTGTCCGGTTTGGGGAACAGCGCGTCGTCGCCGTACCAGCGGCGGACGAGTTCCTTGAGTGTCGAGACGTCGACCATGCGGTAGTGGAGGTTCGCCTCCAGCTTCGGGAAGTACCGCGCGATGAAGCGGCGGTCTTGGTGAATCGAGTTGCCGGAAAGAAGGCCCTCGCCCTCGGGGCAATGCTCGGCCACGACGGCAGCGATGGCCGCGTCCGCCTCCTCGAGGCTCGTCGTCGACGTCGCGACCTTCTCGAGGAGACGATTCTCGGTGTGCATGTTGCGGACGAAGTCGTTCATGGGAGCCAACGCGGCGGCGTCCTGATGGATGACGGCGTGGTAGGCGTGCAGCTCTTCGAGGTTCTTCGTGGTGATGATGATCGCGATCTCGATTGGCACGCAGGTGTCAGGGTCGAGCCCGGTCATCTCCATGTCGAGCCATACGAGGAGGTCGCTCTTTGGGTCGCTCATCAGGGCGCCTCGCTGCCGGCGAACCAGCGTGCCGGATTTTCGTCGGTCATCGTCGTGATTGCTTCGTCGGATACTCCGGCGTCGCGGAGCTTTGGGATGACGCGCTCGAAAAGGTGCGTCGGTGTCCAGTGGGGCATCATCTCTGCGATCGCCGCATCCGGATCGTCGATGACGAGCCCGGGGCCCAGGATGGGGCGGCCCAGCCAGTTGCAGGTTGAGTCGTGCGACAGACAGACATGTCGCTCGTGGCCGTCGTTGACCAGGCTCGCGATGTGCTTGATGCGGACATCGTCGGGGAGGATGGCTTCGATCCCGAGACGGTCGAACCCGATGTACGAGCCGCCGGCGACGATTTTGCGGTGATAGCCCGCATCATCACTGCCGTCGGAGTGGCCGACGAGAAGGCGGTGGGCCGGGACACCCTCGCTGGTGATGATCTCGATCTGGTCGGGGCCGCAGGTCCCTTCTTGCGTGTGAGAGATCAGCGGCACGTCGCAGCGCTTGGCGGCCCGCGCCGCAGCGGTGAGGAGCTTGCGCTCGTACTCGCTGACCGTCCCCGCGCCGGTCGCGATCTTGATCAGTCCGGCGCGGATTCCGGTTTCGCCGATACCGTCGGTGATCTCCTTCTCGTAGATCGCGGCGATGTCGTCGACCGGCAGGTTGCGGAACGTGAATGTGATGCCTTGTTCCTCGAAGTAGCCACCGGTCGTGCAGATGATCCGCATGCCGGACGCTTGCGCGCATTCGGCCATGAACTCGACGTCGCGACCGAGGTCCATCGGACATGGGTCGAGGAACGTCTTCACGCCGTGGGTCTGCACTTTCTGCAGCATGTCCACCGCGCGAGCTTTGGCGTCATTGCGCCTGAAGCCGGCGGCAAGTGCGTCCATCTGCCAGCCCGGAAATCCGACCATGAGGTGCTCGTGCACTAGGGTGCGGCCGAGTTCGTCCGGTGTACAGGTTCCCGTGACGGTATTGACGGTGTTCATGCGGGTCGTGAATCACCCACGGCACGACTTGTAAAGCGCACGGTTTGCGGTGGACGGACTCGACAGGCGCGGTGCGGTGGTCAGCGGCCGAGCTTTTGTTCGAAGAACTTCCGCAGCTTGAGCCCGGAGACGTCCTGGGCGATCTCTCGGAAGCGCTGGGTCGTGACCGGAGTCCGCTCCTTCTGAAGAACGCGAGCGACGTCGTCGAGGCTCTTCTCGTCTCTCGTTGCCTTTCGGATCTTTGCATCGAGCTCGGCTAGGATGACCGCGCCGCGCGCCGAGACGGCCGCTCCGGCTCGTGGGACGAGTAGATCGTCGACGGCCTCGCCCTTCGCGGCGAGTTTCTCGAGAGAGCGCTCGTATCGACGCTTCGAGATCGTGCGCGAGCGCCGAAGCAGCGCGAGAGCGTAGTACTCCGCGATCCCTTCGACGATCCAGTCGCCGTCCTTGCCGGCTTTGGCGTGCATGAAGGAGTGGACCATCTCGTGGAGGATCGGACTCGTTCCGTCGCTCTGGATGAGAGGCCGGTCGGTGTGCAGGTAGGTCGAGTCGGGCCCCGAGAGTCCGCCGCGCCACATCGGGTCGGCTGCTCCGACGATTGCGAAGCGCTCGGGATGTTCTGGGAAGACTTCGACGAGATCATCGAGCGTCCATCGCAGCAGGGCGAGGATGTCGAGGCGATGGAGCCCGTGTCCCGATGGGTTGGCGATCGCAATGTGGACTCCTGCGACCTTCTCTCGTGTCACGCCGAGCTTGCCGGCTAGGATCCAACCCGTCGGTCGATCGACAAACCGGTGGGATTGCTCAATCTCGAACGTGTCGCCTTCGAGGCGCTTCCACGGCACGACGATCGACCAATCTTCGGGGACGTGCATGGTGAGCGTCGCCTTCGATTCGACGTGGGCATCGGTCGCGACCGTCATCGCCGGGACCAGATCCTCGCCGCGGAGCATCGCCCAGCCATCGGTCACCGCGGCGTCTTTGCCGGGACCGCTGCGGTCGTGGTCGATCCGGACGTCGTACCGGAGCTTTCCGCCACTCTTGGGCACCCGCCAGACGAGGAGGCCCTTCTCCATCTCCGTGTCGCCGTCGCCGGTGAACCCGAGGTGGCGGCGAGGGTCGATCCGGAACCTCAGCCAGTTGGGCAAGCCTTCTCCGTCGAGCGTGATCGTGACTCGCGCGATGCCGTCGCCGGCCACGAGCAGGACGTCGTAGCGCACGTCAAACGTAGGAGCGGTGGCGCCTGGGGTCGCGAGGACGACGAGGGACAGGATGGCGGCCGCACAGATGCGGACGGTTTGAGACACAGCAGCGAGATTGTCTACTCGGTATGTTCGAGGTCCGCCACTTCTGGGGGTGTATCGCCGGGGGAGGCCGGTTCTGGCTGCGGGGCCTGATGGTCGCCGATGTGGAAGGCGGCGAACCCCGGAATCACGACCTGGGCCATGGCCATTCCAATCACCCGCCCGGCGACGGGGGCTCGCACCAGGGCGCGCTCGCCGCCGAGGG
>JAJCZO010000227.1 GCA_029262355.1 Deltaproteobacteria bacterium | reverse complement strand
CGTAGACGTCGAACCCGCGACCTAGGCCGGTAAATTCGTTCAGCATCACGTTGCTGATGAATCCGGCCGTCGCGTACCCAGCGTCGCGAAAATACTGCGCTACGGTCTGCTCGTCGTCGAGAATCGTATTCCCGTTGCTGTACCCGACGGAATGCTGACGGACGAAGCGTGACGTGAAGAGCGACGCGTGCGAGGGAACCGTCGCCGCCGACGCGGCAACGGCGCGATCGAAGACGACGGCGTCGCGCGCGAGGCGATCGAGCGTTGGTGTCTGCCCCCATTCGAAGCCGTACACAGGAAGACGGTCCGCCCGCAGCGTATCGACGATGACGAGCAACACGTCGGGCCGCTTCGTGCTCGCGACGGACGCCGACGGCCCAGCCTCCGACTCCGCGACCGACTCGGGGGCATCGCTCGGGACCGGCCTCCGCTCACAACCGGCGAGCACCAGGCACACACATGCGACGAACACCGCCCTGTGGTGGTACCGAAGCAACATTCGAACAGAGTTAGGGATTGGCGTGCAGAACCGCCAGACAACATGCCTCCCGAGCAAGTGGCCGTATGGGCCGCGAACGTATCCGGACACCTGCTGCCTCTTGAACGGGGGCGCGCGCCGCGGAATCGGCTCGGCGCCACATCCTGACGAATGCCTGTTTCCGACCTGCGCGGCCACTCGCTCGCCGGCGCTTCCGGCGTTGCGGTCGGACGCCATCACCCGGCCATCATTCGGACCTGGGTCGTCCCGAACGCGACGGCGAGGGCCGCAAGGACCGCGATGACATCCGCCGTGACACGCGAGAAGCGCGTCACCACTACGGTGCCAATCAGCAGACACGCGACGATCCACGGCCAACCGAGAAAGAACGTGATCAGGAGCGCCGCCCAGACGTCACGAAACTCGTCGGGCGGCCGAATCAGGATGGCCCAAACCAGAGGTGAGAGAAGAAGACTCATCGCGTAGATACGGGCCCACCTCGCGTAACGGGGCTTCCAGTCCTCTGACGACATGCCCTTCTCTTACCCCATGGGTCCGCCGACTTCGCGCAACTGGTGTCGCGCCGCGACACTTCCTGAAAGCAGGGCGACCGGGAGTTCCCGCACGACGACGAGATCGCCCGGATGAGCGGCGGCCCCCCGGCCGCCCGAATTCGAGCCCGTCTACCAGACCGCCGAGAAGGCCCGAATCCGCAACCCGAAGGGTGCCACGCCGAGCCCGTGAGCTGGAGGGATGTGGCGTCCGAGCGGCTCGACCGGAGAGATCGGGAATCCCCCAGACGCCCTGGCGCTCGAGTGCGCGGGTGCTCCGGACGGTCGTCGGCTGAGCCTACCGGCTAAGCCATCGCGGCCGACCTTCCGAAGAACACCGAGCACCATAGGGTCTAGGGGACGAAATGTGGCAAACCAGGCGTGAATTCCTCAAGACGACGGCCGCCGGAAGCGTGACGGTTCTCGTCTCGCGCCTCATGCCGTTCGGCGCGAGCGACGCCGACGCGGCGGCGATGAACCCGGCGAGCGCGTGGAGCGGGCCCGCAGGAGAGGCGCGCTACCGGATCGACGGCCTCGCGAAGGTCACCGGCCAGAAGATCTATGCCCGCGACTTCCACCCTGCAGATCTCCCCGGGTGGCCAACCCAGTTCCAACACGCGCTCGTCCTCTGTTCGCCCTTCGTCGACCACATCTTCGCCGGCGTGAATCTCGACGCGCTGCCAAGAAACGGCCGCCCGCAAGTCGTCATCACCGGGGACGATCTCGAGCGGGACGGTATCGGAATCGCGGAGGAAGAGTACCCCGCAGGCAAGTACATCGTAAAGAAAGGCGAGCGCCCCGATTACTTCGGGAAACCCGTCGCGATCTTGCTGTTCGACGAGCGCACTGCCTTCGAGCAGGCGCGCAAGATCCTGGTGTACGACGGCAAAGGAGTTCGCGCGGGCAAGAAGGTCGACGTCCCACCAGCAACCTTCTACCCGAACACCAGCATCATCTACGTCGCTGGCAAAGAAGGCGATCAGAAGTTCGCGCAGACGATGGGTGGCCCCGTGCATCCGAGCGAAGGCGGGGTCCGGAACGAACGGGCCATGAAGTACGTCAACGAGATCGGGAAACTGTTCGAGACCGAAGACTGGGATGTCTTCGAGGAGACGTACCACACTCAGGTCGTCGACCCGATGTTCATGGAACCGGAGAACGGCCTCGCCTGGTTCAACCGCGACAAGAAAACCGTCGAGCTCCTGATCGGCTCTCAGTCGCCGCAGTACGACGTGCAAGACGTGAAGGACGTCCTAGAGCCCAGCACGCTCGGCGTCGAGGATGCCCACCTCTACGCCGCCTACCCGGGCGGCGGCTTCGGGGGGCGCGACACGTCGATCCTCTGTCTCTATCTGGGACTCGCCGCGGCCTACTCGGACAAGCCGATTCGGATTCTCCACGACCGCTTCCAACAGTTTCAGCAAGGCATCAAGCGACACGCCTCCGAGATCGCACTCAAGGTCGGCGTCAGTAAGTCCGGCGATCTACAGGCGGTGCGCAACCACATCCTCTTGAACGGCGGCGGGCGCCTCAACGTGAGCAAGTACGTCGGTGACGTCGCCGCAATCATGGGCGCCGGAGCGTACCGCTTCAACTACGCCGACATCTGGTCTCGCCCGCAGCACACCCGCACCCTCGTAGCGGGCTCGATGCGCGGCTTCGGGGCGCTCCAGGCCACCTTCGCCCTCGAATCGATCGTCGACGAGATCGCGAACGACAGAGGCGTCGACGCGATCGATCTTCGCCTCCAGAACGTCTTGGGCGCCCGCCAACCGATCGTAACCGGCGCTCCCATCGCCCCGCCCGGCATGCAGGAGATGTTGGAGAAGGCAAAGGCCCACGAACTGTGGAAGGGGCGAGAGGCCGCAAAGAAAAGCGCAGAGAAGGCGGACCACGCGTACGGCGTCGGGTTCGCGCTCGCGATGAAGAACTACGGAAGCGGCGCCGACGCCGTGAACGCGGCCCTCTCCATCGCGCCCGACGGCAAGGTCGTGCTGACGTCGAGCGCCGTCGACATGGGCCAGGGCCTCGCAACGGCGCTTGCCGTCTCAACCGGGAAAGCACTGGGCAAGAATGCCGACGAGATCGAGACGGGAGAAGTCCGAGCCTTCGACGCACTTCAGCAGGTCGGCGGATTCGACTTGCAGCCCAACAACCCCCGATGGACACCGATCATCCGCAACTCGACGAAAGCCTCGTCGGGGTCTTCGCGCTGGGTCCACGCCGTCTTGGAGGCGAGTCGGATTCTCTTCGACACCGGCATCCTGCCCGCTGCCCACAAGCTCTGGGGGCCCGACTCTCACGGCCTCGATGCGCGCCACGTACACTGGGTCGACCAGGCCCTCGTAGCCGAAGGCCACCAGCCTCTGCCTCTCGCAGAACTCGCACACATGATGCACGACAAGCACCTGGTCACCGCGACCATGGTGCATGGGTTCTTCAGCGCGAAATGGATCTCGGCCGAGTACACGGTCGACGGAGTGATCCAACGATGGGAGGTGGACGGCCTCGCCGTGAAGCGCGGCGATGACGAAGAATGGGATCTCATCAATCGCCGTGATCCGGAGCTCTTCACCGTCCAGAGCCAGTGGGAGGGGAACGGGCAGACGATGGGCGCCACCGCCGCCCTGGCCGCAGTAAGCGTGAACCGAAGAACGGGAGAGCCGCGCGTCGTAGGCGGCGTCCATCTCGCCGCGCCGGGAAACATGGTCGTCCCCGTCCTCGTCGAAGGGCAGATGGATGGCTCGTGGGCGATGGGGGTCGGCCAGGCCCTCCTCGAAGAGCTCCCGACGTTCGCCGACGGCGCATCGAACGGGAAGTGGAATCTCAACCGCTACCACCTGCCTCTCGCAGACGACTGCGCCATCCACACCGTCGAGAAGGTCATCCTGCCGCCCGAGTCTCCGCATGCGCCGAGGCGCGGCATGGGGGAAGTCGCGCTGAATTGCGTGCCGCCGGCTGTCGCAAACGCGATCGCTCACGCTACCGGCAAGCGGTTTCGTTCACTGCCGATCACACCCGAGAAGATTCGGACCGCCCTGGAGCTGACATGAGCAAGATCGATCTAGACCTCACGATCAACAACCAGAAGATCTCACGAAACGACGTCGACGGCACGATGTGGCTGAACGACTTTCTGCGCGAAGAGCTGCGGCTCACGGGCACGAAGTTCTGCTGCGGAATTGCGGTATGTCGCGTGTGCACCGTCGCGTGGCAGCGCGTCCCCGGCGCGCACATGGAACCCATACGCACGTGCGCGACCACGCTCGAGCACGTGAACGGAACGATCCTCACGACCGTCGAAGGACTCGCCATTCCGGGCCGGCTCCACCCCTTACAGGAGGCCTTCCTGGAGAACTTTTCGTTCCAGTGCGGCTACTCCGCTCCCGGTTTCCTGATGGCCTCGTACTGCATGCTCGATCGGCTGAAACGAAGCCCCATCCCGAAAGACGACGTGGACGCTGCGATTCACGACGCGGTAGGCCAGCACATCTGCCGGTGCACCGGCTACGTCCGATATTACAAGGCCATCCGACAGGTCGTGCTCGAGACCCCCGGCCTCACGACGTGAGGGAGAGGGGGCGATGAGAATGCGGATCGGCTCTTTGGTGGCTCTCGCGCTCGCAACACTGGCGACTTCGGCGTTCGCGATGGACGAAGAGACGAGCGAGGACGAGTACGACATCATCCAGTACGGCAAGGACTGCGCGGATCTGATCGCCGAGGCCCCGCCGTTCAACTGCCTCGACTTCCAGATCATTCCGATCACGGTCGACGGCAAGGAACCAAAGAAATACTCGCGTCACATGAAGTGCGACAAGCCGGCGTACCTCCCCTACCCCGAAAAGACCGACGGTCAATGCACTCCGTACACGCGCGTACAGGTCGTACGCGACGACGACATACAAATGATCCAGTACTGCCGGCGCATGTACATCCGCCCCAAGGACGATCCGCACTTCGACTCACTCGAGATGATCATGCACAACGTGCAGACCGGCAGCACGTGCTTCTTCATCTCGAAGAACTTCGGTGAGGACCCCCGCGGCGAGCTCGGAACGCGCGTACCCCCGCCGACCGAAGAGACGCCACCCGAAGGCTTCCGCTCCGCACGCGAGGTCTGGGGCTCCCCCCAGCACATCGCGAACGAGGGCTGCATCTTCTGCCACGACAGTGACCCGTGGATGCACACCCCCTGGATCATGCAGACGCTCCAGATCCCTGCGGACCCGTGGGGCTTCCACAGCGTGGATGTCGGCGGACCGTTCGCGAAGTGGCCCAAGCCCATGGCGGTCTCCACGCGCGGCAACTCCTGCAACGGATGTCACCGAATCGGCAACCTCAACACCTGCACGACCCAGGACATCCCGACGTTCGGCATGCAACCGGCCAAGATGATGCAGTCGATCGGGATGGCCGCCCACGGCCGCTTCGGCGCCGCGTCGATCGACGACCTCAACCAGGCGACGAGTCCGTGGGGCGCCGCCCCGCACGGCTGGATGGGCGAGCGACTGCCCGACGTCGACACCGAGCAGTGGCAGAGCTTCCGTGCGGGCGTCGACGAGCTGCAGAAGTGCTGCGAGGAACCCAGCACGCCGGGCTGCATCTTCGAGCCGATCGAGAGCAAGAAGCAATGGCTCGCCCGGCAGGCAGAGAAAAGGTGAGCGGGATGAGGGCTCGTGGCGTCGCGCTCGCCGGATTGGGGTTGGGGTTACTGGTCGCGCTCGCCCCGAGCGTGACTCACGCCGATATCAACCCGTGGATCGCGAGCGCGGTCTACGACGCTCAGAAGTGGGACACCGGCGGCCCCTACGCCGCCACCCCGTGGGTGCACCCACCCCCGTACGAGCCGGACATGGGCTGGGGCATGCTCGACCCGTCGAGCACCCTCGAAAGCGGCACGTGGCGCAAGATGACCGGCTTCACCGGCAGCTGGGGCGGCGCACGCGACACGATGAGAGAACACGGGATCGCACTCTCCTCGGCGTACTTCGGCCAACTCGCCGCCAACCCGATCGGGGGCGCCGTCGAAGGCGGCATCAGTTGGCGCGGCAACCTCGCGGCCGGCCTCTTCGTGGATCTCGAGCGTGTCGCCGGCTGGAAGCGGACCTACTTCACGGCCTCCGCCGACTGGAAGACTGGCAATCCAACCCTCAGCGCGAACTACGTCCTCAACCAGCTGCCGGTGCAACTCGACAGCTTCGACGATCCAAACGCCGTCCGTCTCGTGCATCTCGCGCTCAGCAAGCAGTTGTTCGACAACACGACCGAGATCGTCCTCGGGCGGATCATTACCGGCGAGGATTTCGCGACGTTGCGCCTCGCGTGCACGTCGCTCAACCAGGGCGTCTGCGGCAATCCCATCGCCGCAAACCAGAGCATCGACTTCCCGACCTTCCCCAGCGCGGTGTGGGGCGGGCTCTTCAAGCTCAAGCCCGGCGACCAGTGGTACGCGCAAGCGGGATCCTATCTGGTCTACCCGGAATTCCGCGAGCGCACGGACAACGGCGTGAACTTCTCCGCGCCGGCGGGTTCGGGCGCGCTCTCTCTCGCCGAGCTCACCTACTTGACGGGCAGCGAGATCAAGCAACCCGGACCGCCCGGACGGTACAAGCTGGGCGGCTACTACTCGACCGAAACCCTCCCCCGCTTCCGCAATGAGGCGGGTATCGACGAGGTGCAGGGATTCTGGGGGCTGTACCTCATGGGCCAGCAAATGGTCTGGACGGAGAACGACGACCACACCGAAGGGCTCTCGGTGTGGGGCTCGGTCAGCTACGCGCCGCCCGACCGCAACAAGGTTCAGTTCATGGCGGCCGGCGGTGCGCTCTACCAGGGAATCTTCCCCAGCCGGAATCACGATGGACTGGCGTTCGTCGCAGCGTACGCCTCGTTCTCCGACCGGCTGCCCGACACCACCGGCGAGCTCCTTCTCGAGGTGAATTACCGGATCACGATCGCCCCGTGGCTCTGGGTCGAACCCGACCTGCAGGGGGTGATCCACCCCTCGGGGACCAGCCAGATTGCCGACGCCCTGGTCGCCGGCTTCGCGGTTGGGTTCGTGCTCTGAGAGCCCCTTTGGCCGGCGCGACGGGCGCCGGTGCGTAAACCCGCTGCGTGTCGATTCTCACGCGGCGGCGAACGGAAATCGGCGGCCCGTGGCGACATAGGCGGCCTCACGCAAGTATGGGGTTTCGCGATCCGCGCGAAACGCGATATCCGAGGGGTGGATGATGCCCCCGATGAGGCGAGTGTGCAGAGCATTTGCCCCGGACCTTCGCCGGCTCGGGGCCCTCCTCGCGATAGCGACGGTCCTCGGGTGCGGCTCGAGCACATCGTCCGACACGGGCGCGGCGGCGCCTCAGCCACCCGCGCCGACACCCGCCCCCGAGCCTACGGGCGAGACGCTCGGCTTCGTCATCTCGTCGTTCGGCTATCTCTACCCCGAGCACGAAGGGGACGTGTGCCCCGGCGGCTTCAACCTGGGGCCGGTGGACTTCCGCGCGGCAGGAAACCCCATCGAAGACGACTGCCTCGATCCCGAAGGCACCCACGACCCAACCTTCAAGACCCTCGACGCCGCCGGCCGCGTCGACGGATTCGATCTCGATGGGCTCGTCTCGCGCAAGAGCAGCCCCGCGGAGAACGAATGTGCGCACGACGACTTCAGCGGGCTATCGGGCGGAGACGGCTACGACTTCCAGCTTTGGCGCGCTCTCGGATGCATCCGCGGCAACCAGCCGGGCGAGATCCAAGACACGATCATCGGCAACTCCGTGCGAGATGGGTCGAGCACCCTCCTGATCGAAGTGCAGGGCGTCGATGACGAGAACGAAGACGAGTCGGTTCAGGTCCGCGTTTTCGCGAGCACCCAGGCCCCGGCCGCAAGCGCCGACGGCGAGCTTCTCCCGTTCGGCACCCTGAGCGTACACGCGGACGAGCGATACCACGGAACGAGGGCGCCGGGCTCAATCGTCGAGCGCGTGGTGATCGCGGGCCCCGCCGACTTCCGGTGGCGATTCAACATTCAGATCGTCGAGGCCGACCTCTCACTCCACGACGCCTACGTCCGCCTCGAAATCCTCGAGGACGGCACCGCTCGCGGCCAGTTCTTCGGCTATACGTCGGTCGAAGAGATGTATGAGATCTTCGGCGTTCAGGCCGGCCGGTCTGGGGCCGACGCACTCGGGTACACCTGCAGCGGGCTGTACAGCGCCCTGAATCGCCAGGCCGATGGCGACTTCGATCCCGAGACGGGCACGTGCTCCTCCCTATCGGTTGCCTACCGGTTCGAGGCGGTGCCCGCGTTCATCGCACGGTGAGTCGGATGGCGAACAGATTTCGAGAGCCCACTGCCCTGCAGACTGTCCTCCTGGCGGCGCTTCTGACATTGGCAGGGGCGTGCGGGAGCGACGGCACCTCGAGCAGGACGAACACCACCCCCATTGATCCGCCGACCATACCCAACCCGCCCGACGTCCCGGACCCACCGTCGCCAGCGCCCTCTCCCGCGCCGCCAACCCAGCCACCGCCTCCGCCACCATCGGTCGACGCCGGCCCCATCGCGATGCGTCGGCTCACACGAGCGCAGTACCGCGCAACCATCGCGGATGTGTTGGGTGACGACATTGTCCTGGTAGGTCGAGTCGAACCGGACGCTCGACGCTCCGGCCTGCTGGCCGTCGGCTCGTCGTTCGTGAGCCTGACGCCGTCCGGGCTGGAGGGATACGATTCGATCGCCCGGAGCGTCGCCGAGCAAGCCCTCGACGGCGCGCATCGCGGTCGGAACGTACCGTGCGCACCCGAGGCGACGACCGGTGCCGATG
>JAJCZO010000226.1 GCA_029262355.1 Deltaproteobacteria bacterium | reverse complement strand
GGCTCCCCGTCCGCGTTTCTTCCCCCGGGCGCTCAGTTCAGCCGCTGGATGCTGAGCGAAGCGGAGTCACCCGGAACCAGAGTCAGAGCGAGTGCGGTTGCGCGGAGCTCCAGGGTGTCGCCCGCGCTCGCGTTGATGATCACATCGCCAACCACGTACGTCCCCGCAGCCACCAAGTTGAAGGTCGGACCGACCGCGACGCCGTTCTGCGTAAGGGTGGCCGCTCCGAGCAACGAGATTCCGGCCGTCGTCAGCACGAAAGTGACCTGATACGCGCCGGCATCGACGAGCGTGAACGTGTCGAGGTCGGTCTGAACGATGCTCGTGCCGCCCACGACCGCCGTCTGATTGAACGGGACGGGCGAACCGATGAAAATGACCGCGCCGCCGATCCCTGCGCGGTTGAAGTTGTGCAGGAACTGACCCGTTCCGGGCGGCCCCACTGGGCCTGGCGGTCCCACTGGGCCCGGCGGTCCAACCGGGCCCGTCGGTCCAGCGGGCCCTGGCGGCCCTGGCAGCCCAGGCATTCCGGGCGCGCCCATCGGTCCGGTCGCCCCGGTGTCCCCCTTGGCCCCGGTCGCACCGGGGGATCCCGGCGGACCGGGAGGGCCCTCGGGAAGCTCGCCGACTGCGAGCGCTGCGAAGCGTAGCGTCGGGCGTGGATTGGCGAACCTCGTGTCGTCATCCGGCGGCGTCACCGAGACGACACCGGCATCGAAGTCGGGACCCGCAACGACCGACACGAGAGCCGTGATGCTCTCGCCCGCCGCAAACGGCCTCGGCACGCCCAGGTAGCGGACGAGCAGCGTCTCTGCGTCGATCACCTCCGCTTCGAAATCGCTCGGCTCGAGCTCCATCGATGCGACGAAGATCCTCACCGGGTCGCCAACGAAGCTGGTATCGACGTCGGACAGCTCGAACCGGAACTCGTCACCCGGTCGCAGATCCCGATCCGAGCCAGGCGCGGCATTGCCAATCGTCAGGAAGACGTTGCCGTCGTCACCCGCCTGAATCAGGTTCGGCGCAACGGTCAGGTCGAGCACGATTCGCTCCGTCGACACCGAGGTCGTGAGCCGACGTGGCACCACACGCTGAGCGTCGACGACTCCTACCGCGCCAGCACCAACCACCACCAAAGCCGCCAAGACCGGCCAAATCCACGAACCAGCTCGCCCCATAGATCTCCCCCTCCGCGCCCGGCACGAAGCCGCCCATTCAGGAAGTCAAAGTAGGGGAGCCAACGCAAGCGTTCGGCGCCAAACCATGCGACGCGTGTCCGGGCTCGCCCACCTACGTTTGCGGGCCTCAACACCCCGGAGGTATATCGCGGCTGACATGCCAGAACCGAGCGAGCACGCGAACGTCTCCCGAGGCCTGGAGATCCTGGCTCGGCTCCGCCATCTGACCCTCGCAGGCCAGCACCAGGAACGGGACCGGCTCCTGTGGGCAAGCCCAGAGGCGCTCCGCCACTATCTGCACTCCTTCCGCCTCGAAGGCTCCGGTTCCGAGTTCGTCGAAGACTACGTCAACGATGCACTGGCCCGCTTCTTCCATACGATCCGGTTCGTCGGACAAGCCGAGCCGACTCGGGTCTTGGAGCTCGGCGGCAACCCGTACCTCTTCACGATCCTCTTGGAGAAGCTGTTCCACGTCCACCTCGAGCTCGCCAACTTCTTCGCGCCGAATGTCTTCGACGCGAGCCTGGGAGCGGGCTCGCAGACGATCTCCAGCGCTGCGTACGGAGAGACGCGCACGTACCCGTACAAAACGTTCAACATGGAGCTCTCGGACTACCCGTATCCCGATGAAAGCTTCGACCTCGTCCTCTTCTGCGAGATCCTCGAGCATCTCATCGTCGATCCGCTCGCCGTGTTTCAGAAGCTTCGCCGGGTCCTTCGACCGGGCGGCAAGCTGCTCGTGACGACGCCGAACGCCGTGCGTCTGGTCAACTTCGCCTTCATGCTGGCCGGCCACAACTTCTTCGATCGCTACAAAGACAGCATCTACGGCCGCCACAACCGAGAGTTCACCGCGCTCGAGCTGCGCGAACTCCTCGAACGAAACGGCTTCCGCATCATCGAACTCACGACCCTAGACCGACACAACTACAACGAGATCGACATCCTGACCGACTCCTACGCGCCCCAAGTCGAGGTCCCCTACACTGCCGATGCGCTGCGAGATCTCCTCAAAAGGGTCGGCGGCGACGAATCCGAACGTGGCGACAACATCTACGCGCTCGCAGAGCGAGTAGACTAGAACACTACGGCCAGACGAAGACCAAGCTCTCGATGAAGATCGGTGGGCGCGAACTCCGTCGTCATGGGGCCGAGGACCGAGACGCGGAAGGGGGTCGCGGCGCTGCCCCTCGCTTCGACCGTTCGCCGAACGACCTGCCCAAAAGTCACGGCGCTCAGACCTACGCCCGGCCCTCGAGCTCGGCGCAGAGCTGCTCGCGCAGCTTGAACTTCTGCACCTTCGTCGCCGACATCGGCCACGTATCGACGAACCGGACGTGGCGCGGGATCTTGAACGACGCGATCTTCCCTCGGCAGTACTCGACGATCTCGCTCGCGGTGCACGCGGCGCCCGGCCGAAGTTGAATGAAGGCAGCCACGACCTCGAGCAGCGTCTCGTCGGGCACGCCGACGACCTGAACCAGCTGCACGGCGGGGTGGGAAGAGAGAAAGGACTCGACCTCGAGCGCCGCCACGTTCTCGCCGCCAACCTTTAGCATGTCCTTGATGCGTCCGTGGTAGGAGACGAAACCGTCGGCATCGACCGCGCAGCGGTCTCCCGTATGGAACCAACCGTCCGCGTCGAACACCTCCGCCGTCTTCTCGGGCGACTTGTAGTAGCCCTCGAAGAGCGAGAAGCCTTTGATCGTCATCTCACCGGCAACCCCGACCGCGGCCTCCGCACCGGTCTCCGGGTCGACGACACGCACAGAGACTCCCTCGAACGGTCGGCCGCACGTCGTCGCGCGCGTCTCGTCGCCCTCGTGGCGACTGCCAAAGCAGCAGATCCCCGAAGCTTCGGTCAATCCGTACGCACTGATGTGCGTGGCCTGCGGCAACAGGCGCATGTTCTTCCGCAATTGCTCGGGAGGTGCGACGTTGTTGATCAATCGCACCTGAGGCATGGACCCCGGACGGAAGTCTGAATGGTTCGTGAGAGCCCCCATGATGGTCGGGAACGCAGTGAACAGGATCGTTGGCTTCTCGGCTTCGATCGACCGCAGTGCACGGTCTGCGTCGAAGTGCGTGTCCGTGACGAACGCCCCGCCGGTCATCATGGCGGCGAGAAGAGGCATGTAGGCGCTCATGTGGAACATCGGCAGCGGGTTCCACTGTCGGTCCTCCGGAGTCATCTCGAACCGGTCTGCAACCGCGGCGGCGTTACGCGTTATTGCGCCGTGGCTCAGGCGACAGCCCTTCGGGTTCGCGGTCGTTCCAGACGTGTACATCATGACGCACGGATCCGTCGGGCGAACGGCCGTCGCCAGGGCATCCACCGCATCCGCCGGAATCTCTGCGGCGAGCGATGCGAAGCGAGCCGCAGAGATCAACCCGGCGCGCTTCACATCTTCCAACAAGACGACGGAACGCAGCACGGGAGCCGCCGCGATCTGGAGGGGACGCCGAGCGTCGGCTTCTCGCAAGCCTGGCAGCGCGTCGTGCAGCAGATCGACGAAATCCACGTAATCCGCAACTCGCGTCGTCGTGAAGATCACGCGTAAATCCGCGTTCTCGACCACGTAGGCGAGCTCGCGCGTCTTGTAGCGCGCATTGATCAGCACCGCGACGCCGCCCGCCAGCGCAATGCCGTAGATGAGCCCGGCCACCTCCGGCAGGTTCGGCGCGAGAACGCCAACATGGTCTCCAGGCCGAACCCCAAGAGCCACGAGGGAGCGCGCGTTCTCCGTCGCTCCGCGCCCGACCTCCGCGTACGTGAGCCGCTCGTCGGGGAAAAGAAGTGCCTCGCGCTTGCCCCATTCGGCCTCGGCCGTACGGATCAGATCTCCCAGTGTCCGTGCTTCAGTGGCTCGCAGTGCCAAACAGACGCCCCCTTAGAACGATCGCGGCAGGCCGAATCCCTCGGCAATCACGTTCCGCGCCATCTCGTTGCTGATCGGCCCGATGGAAAGCAAGCGCGAGTCTCTCCAGTATCGCTGCATGTCGGTCTCGGCCGAGTAGCCCATCCCACCCAGGATGGAGATGCCGCGGTCGGCGGCCTTCGAGACCGCCTCGGAGGCACAGGTCTTCGCCATCGTCGACTCGACGCCGCACGGCCTCCCCTCTGCCTGCAACCACGCCGTGTTGTAGAGCAGCAGCTCGATCTGCTTCTGCGCCATCGCAATGTCGGCGACGTAATGCTGCAAGATCTGGAAGTGGCCTATGGTCTTGCCGAAGGCGCTTCGCGTCTTCATGTGCTCCAGCGCGTCTTCGAGAACGCCATCGAGCATCCCCAAACACATGGCCGTGTTGAGAATTCGCTCGTTATTGAGCGTCTTCGTCGTGTCGTACCAAGCTCGACCGGCCTCACCGAGCAGGAGATCATCGGGCACGAACGCGTCCTCGAAGTGAACGGCGCAGGAACTGAGCGCTCGCATGCCGAGCTTCGGCAGCGGCGTGACGGTGATTCCGGGCGTTTCCCGCGGCACGAAGAAAACCGAGATCCCATCGGTACGCCGGGACGGGTTCTTCTCGCTCCGCGCCATGAGCAAGAGGTAGTCGGCCGTATCCGCAGTCGTGCTCCAGATCTTCTCCCCGTTCACCACCCAGCCGTCTCCGACCTTGCGCGCCTCGGTCTTCATCCCGCCGAGCAAATCGGTTCCGCCGCTGGGCTCGCTGAAACTCATTGCCGCGCGAAGGTCGCCGGCCGCCATCTTGGGAAGCATCTCGCGCTTCTGTTCTTCGCTGCCGTGAACGCGGAGTGCGTGGGCACCCGAGAAGGACGTGATGCCCCAGATCCACGCGAGGCCGCCCGCATGGCGCGCAAGCTCACGCGCGAACAGCGCCTGGGTGATGATGTCGCCACCCAGACCGCCGTATTCCTCGGGGATGCCCACCCCGTGAAACCCCGCACGGGTGAGTCGGTCCCAGAGCTCCTGGGGGTACTCGTGCTCGCGGCGTTCGAGATCGCGACACCAGTCCTTCGGGCATTCGTTCACGACCCACTTGCGGACGGACTCCCGAAACAAGTGTTGCTCTTCTGTGAGGTCGAAATTCATCTCGTGTTCTCGCTCGCCTATACCGCGGTGTAGCCGCCATCCGCTGCAAACACGCCGCCAGTGATCCACCCGGCTTCGTCCGACAAGAGAAAGAGCGCAAACGCCGCGATCTCTTCGGGGGTCCCGAGGCGACCGATCGGGTATCGCTTCACTGCGTTCTTCATCCCCTCCTCTGCGGTCATCGCACCCGTCGCGGTGGGGATGTTCTGCTTCGCCCGCTCCGCGTAGGTTGCGGCCACGAGCGGCGTCGGCACGGTACCGGGGCACAACGCGTTGGCGCGAACCTGGCGGTTCCCGAACTCGACGGCGATCTGACGGGTCAATCCGATCACGCCCGCCTTCGCCGCCGCGTACGGGGCGATACCCGGAATGCCAACGAGCCCCGCAACGCTCGCCTGGTTCACGATGGAACCCCCTCCGGCCTCGAGCAAATGGGGCAACACAGCCTTGTTCGAGAGCCATACGCCCGTGAGGTTGATCGCGATGACTCGATCCCACAACTCGACATCGAGCGACATGGCGTCACCGACGCCGGTGATCCCCGCATTGGCGAACAGGCCGTGGATTGCCCCGAAGCGACGGACCGCCTCGGCCGCCATCCGTTCCATGTCGCCCAGAGAGGACACGTCGGCCGTGATCGCGACGCTCGTCCCACCGGCGGCGGTGATGTCGTTGGCGGTCGCGGCGGCGGCATCCCCGCTCCGATCTACGACCGCGACGCTCGCGCCTTCCGCCGCAAACCTCGAGGCGGCGGCCGCGCCGATGCCCGAACCACCTCCCGTAACGACGACACTCTGGCCTTCAAGTCTTCCAGACACCCGACATCCCCCTCCGCGGGTCAGAAACTGCCCTTGTGCTGACTACCGTCGACCGTGAGACACGCGCCCGCGATCCAACTAGCTCGCCGCGAGCTCAGGTAGACCACTGCGTCGGCAACCTCCTCGGCCGTTCCCAGACGCCCGAACGGGATGCTCGCCCGAACAGCCTCATACGCCTCGGGCGCGCCCTGCTTCACCTGATCCCAGATGCCGTTTGGGAAATCGATCGAGCCGGGAGCGACGCAATTCACGCGAATTCCCTTCGGCGCGAGAGCGATCGCGGCGTTCTTGGATTGACTGATCACCGCGGCCTTCGCCGCAGAGTACGCCGGAGGCATCCCCCCTTCGAGCGCGGCGATCGATGCGATGTTCACGATGCTGCCTCCGCCGTTCGCCTCCATCCACGGCGCAACCTTCTGGGTCGCCCGGACAGTCGTCATCACATCGCCGGCCCAACCCAGCTGCCAGCTCTCTTCGTCATCGCCGCCGCCAAAGCCCGAAGCGTTGTTGACGAGGACGTCGACGCTTCCCAGCGCAGCACGACTCGAGTCGAGGAAGTCCGCCAGTGCAGTTCCATTCATGGTGTCGCAAACCTGCGCGTGCACGCGCACACCCCGCTCAGCGATCTCGGCGGCAGTCTTCTCCAACGCCTCGGTACCCCGCGCACAGAGTGAGACGTTTGCACCCTCGTCCGCAAAGCAGAGCGCTACGGCTCTACCAATCCCACGACTCGCGCCGGTGACGACGACCGCTTTGCCACGTAGACCCAGATCCATGATGCATGCCCCTCGCTTGTGTTGAACAGACTAGTGAGTCTCCACTAACTTGCGCGTCCGTGGGCCACAACACGGCTTCGCGGTTGGCCGCCAGATGGGCCCCTCTCCGGCTCCTCTATTCGAAGTCGGTTGGGTCGTAGGGGTTCGTCGGGTTGCGGCCAGCCTCGATGTCGGCCGAGCGAACCATGGCTCGCTCGGCCGTGCCGGGGTGTGTGAAGACCCAGAACTGATCTGCCTTGATCGCGTCTACGACCTTGTCCGCCACTCCAGACGGGGGGATCCCCATGCTCACGAGCGCCTCGCGCAACATGCCCATGACGGCGATGTCCTTCGGACGCTCGTCGATCCCGTCGTCGCGATTGCGCTCCGAGTGGAAGATGCCAGTGCGCACGAGGTTTGGACAGACGACGGACACTCCCACCGGCGAGTCTTCGAGTTCGCGGTAGAGCGACTCGCTGAGCCCTACCACCGCATGCTTGCTCGCGCAGTACATCCCGAGCGAGGCATTGGTGGTGAGGCCGGCCTCCGACGCGGTGTTGACGATGTGCCCTTCACCCGCCGCGACCATCAAAGGAGCGAACGTACTCACCCCGTAGGCCACGCCGAGTACGTTGACGTCGATCACCCAACGCCAGTCTTCGGCAGTCGTATCGAGCATCGCCCCGCCCGGCGCGACGCCCGCGTTGTTGCACACCACGTGGACGGCGCCGAAGCGCTCTAGGGTGTACTCCGCGAGAGCAGCGACATCTTCCGGATTGCGGACATCTGTCGGCATCGCCAGAACCCGATCTCCCGACTCGTCGAGTCGGGTGGCCTCGGTCTGAAGGCTGCCCCGCTCGACATCGGCCATGACGACGCTCATTCCCTCCGCCAGGAATCGCTCGCAGAGGGCGAGCCCAATTCCACTCGCGCCGCCCGTCACGACGGCGACCTTGTCCTGAAGATCTTTCATACGCTCTCCTCCTCCGCACTCTGGCAGGCCGATCCCTCGCCGGTAAAGACCGCTTAAGCTAAGCCGTGAACGATGCAGATGCACGATGGGCGGCGGAGGTAGCATCGACGTGGCCCTGTGGATTCCGCTGACGATCGCCGCGGCGTTCTGCCAGAATGTTCGCTCGGCGCTGCAGAAACGACTGCAGACCGGTCTCAGCACGACCGGCGCCACCTTCGTACGATTCGCGTACGCGTTCCCCCTCGCGATCACCTACGCGTGGGGACTCCACCGGTTCTTCGAACACTCAGTACCGGATCCGAACGGTGCATTCGCGCTCTTCGCGGTCGTCGGTGCGGTGGCACAGATCTTCGGGACGGTGCTCCTCCTCTACGTGTTCACCCAGAGAAACTTCGTCGTCGGCACGACCTACTCGAAGACCGAGGCCGTCCAAGCCGCGCTGTTCGGAATCATCGTACTCGGCGAACCCGTCGCAGCGACAGCGGCGGTCGGAGTCCTGATCAGCCTAGCCGGCGTGGTCGCGATCTCCGCGGCGCACAACGAGAGCGGCCTTCGGGGTGTCGTGCGGGGTCTGGGGAGTCGAGCTGCGATCGGCGGCATCGCCTCGGGAAGCTGCTTCGGCCTCGCCGCCGTCTCCTACCGAGGGGCCTCCTTGGCCCTGGGTGGAGAGGGCTTCTTGATGCAGGCAGCCTTCACGCTCGCGGTCGTGACGACGCTACAGACGGCCCTGATGGCGGTCTACTTGCGCCTGCGCGAACCAGGCGAATTCACACGAGTACTCCAAGCCTGGCCGGTCGGGGGGTGGGTCGGCCTCGCCGGAATGCTGGCGTCGGCCGGCTGGTTCACGGCGATGACGCTCCAGAACGCGGCCTACGTACGCGCCCTCGGACAGGTCGAGCTCGTCTTCACGTTCGCTGCCTCCGTACTGTTCTTCCGAGAACGGATGAATCCCCTGGAAGGGGCCGGTGTCCTGATGATCATTGCTGGGCTCATCGTTCTCGTCTTGAACTGACGCTCGGGGCCAGCGAGGCTAGAAGTCCACCATGAACCTGACGAACCGCGTCGCCGTGATTACCGGCGCCAGCCGCGGCCTCGGGGCGGGCATCGCCCAGGCCGCCTACGACCAGGGGATGTCTCTCGTCCTTTGCAGTCGATCGGCCCCGGTCCTGGCGACCGGAGCGCGGGTCCGCACACTCGAGCTCGATGTCTCCGACCCCGACGCGGTCGATGCCGTCGCGCGTGAAGCCACGTCGCACTTCGGGCACGTCGACTTGTGGGTCAACAACGCCGGCCTTCTCGAGCCTATGGGTCCCTTGCGCTCCGCGACTGCACCAGCGCTACGGCAGCACTTCGACACGAACGTACTGGGTGTCGCGCTCGGATGTCGTGCCTTCATCCGCATTCTGCACGATACCGATCGTCGCGGCGTACTCCTCAACATCTCCTCGGGTGCCGCACGCAAGCCGTACTCGGGCTGGGCCGCTTACTGCGCCGGCAAGGCGGCCGTGGACCGGATGAGCGAGGCGATCGCACTCGAAGAGCCCGACCGCCTCAAGGTACACGCGGTTGCACCCGGCTTGATCGACACCCGTATGCAGGCCCTCATACGCGAGCACGGGGTCGACTCGTTCCCCAACGCCGAACGCTTTCGGAAAACGCACGCGGACGGCGACCTGGTGCCCCCTCGCGAGGCCGGCGACGCGCTGATCGCCCTCGCCTTCGATCCTGCTGCCGCCCGAAACGAAGTCTGCATCGATCTTCGCGACCGTTAGGGCCGCGGAGGACGGACGCGGTGTGCCAACTGCGTAGAGAACGACACACCCCGCGCCCTAGATGACACATCTCGGTGACACACTCGGGCCCGTCGCGCGGGAAAAGCCCGGAATCCCGGCACCCACCGGTCTGGCACGCGTGATGCAATGACATCCTAGCGTCCCCCAAGACACCCCGGGGCCCCGCCGGTTCCCCCCCTCCCGCCGGCAGGGGCCCTTCCCACCTTGCCTCAAACGGATCGAGCGCACTCGCTGCTCGGTCCGTTTTTTCGTTGGCCAGACGCGGACTGGGCCGGTACGAGAATCCCATGAGCGTCACCGCCGCCAGCCCGACCCGCCCAGGCTGGATCGAGCGGCTGATCAGGCACTCTACGGAGTGGGGAAAAGTCTGGTTCGGCCTGCTGTTCTGGGGGAGCATGATTCACGCAGGCATCCAGAGTACCTGGCCTTCGACGCCAGCCGCGATTGCCTACGGAGTTGCTGCAGCGATCGGTGTGACGATCGGCCTGGCTGCCCGGGCGCGGGGCCGCTGGATAGAAGCTCACCCATCGATCCCATGTCGGTGCGTGCGGAACGCGCCGTCGCGCGAAAGTACATTGGCCGGATCCAGTGGGAGATGATCCTCATCGCACTCGGACAGTTCTCGGTCTGGCTCACCGTCTTCGTGCTCGGCATCCGGGGCGTCCTTCCGCTATGGGCCGGCTTCCCCATCGCAGTCGTCTGCTGTTGCCTCGCCTATCTCCCCTCACACGAGGCGCAACACGGGAACATCGCAGGCGCCCGCGAGGAGTTGCGCTGGCTCAACACGCTCGTGGGCAACCTCAGCCTCGCAAACCTGTGCTTCCCATACGTGTACGCCCGCGCAACCCACATGAAACACCACGCGTACACGAACGATCCCGAGCGAGACCCCGATCATCACTACGTCGCGGATCGCTGGTGGAAAGCCGCTCTGGAAGTCCATCGCGAGCCATCGCTCGCACTCGTTCAACGTCACCTCAACGAGGACCCGGTCTTCCGCAAAGACGTCACCCAGGGAGTGATCATACGAAAGGGCTTCTCCATCCTGATGGTCGCGTGCGCGATTGCGTGGCCGTTGCCGACCCTCTTGCTCTGGTGGCTGCCAAGCAAGATCGGGCTCAGCTACTTGACCGTCTTCTTCTCTTACATGCCCCACAGGCCCGGAACCGAGAGGAGTCGGTATCGTCTCGCTCGCTTCTGGCAAACCAAGTTCGTGCCACGATACGTCGTGCAATCGATGACACATCACGCGGTGCACCACATGTACCCCCGCATCCCCCACTGGAGTCAGCCCGAAGCGCTGCAAGAACTCGAGCCCTTCATCGTCGCGCATGGCATGGAGGGCGCCGAGCTTCTACCGACGAGACACTGAGCAGGTCGCGCCCGCCCGGTACTCGATCACGTTGCTCGGCGAGGAGATTCACTCACGAAGAGGCGCACGCATCCGGAGCATTCCGGCCACCGGAATCGCAACCCCGAGGAGCATGATGACCCCTCCCTCCAGCTCGCGCCCGGTCGGCACATCACCTAGGAAGACCCACGCGAGCGGCAGGCTCAGCACCGGGCTGCTCAGCAGGATCAATGCGGTAAAGCGCGCCTCGAGATGGCGCGCCGACTGCATCGAGAACAACCTGCTGAGGAACGGTCCGAACAACCCCGCGAGAGATACGTAGAACAACAAGGGACCGCTGAACCGGTCGAGGCTCGGAACCTCGCGATGCACGGCGAACCACGCCCCTACCGAGAGCCATAGGCGGAATGCATTGACGAACACCATGTCGATGCCACGAACATAGTGTCGTACCGCGACCAGCATCGCGCCAAAGCACGCCGCGGACGTCACGCCGTAGGCGAGCCCCAGACCATCGATCTGCCCGTCGCCACCTTGCATCCACACGAGACCCAGACCGGCGACGAGGCTGCCTAGCCAAAAGAGCGCGTGAGGCCGTTCTCCCATCAACCCCCAGGCGATGATCGCCACCACCAGCACTTCGGAGCGCTGCAAGACACTCAAGAGCGGCGCCGAGATCCGTTCGATGGCAGACGCACTCGCGAGGTTTCCAGCGAGCGTGAGGACGGCGAGCATCACCGAGAGCCGCAGCACCGCACCGCTCCAGCGCGCGCCTTCCTGCTTCGTGAACAGAACGAGGATCGAGTTCAGAACCGCGGCCGAGGTCAGAAGGGCGAGAACCGCGCTCGACTCGTCACCATGCGGCGTCGCAAGCTTCCACGGGATGACGAAGGCACCCGCCATCGAGGCAGCCCCCACCGCCCACGCAACGCCAACGCCGGTTCGGGGCGGACGTCGGTCAATCTCGGGCGAATCGCTCGTCATCACAAGGCTGGCGCTTTCGGCTCTCCGGGGGTCTCGAAACCATGGCGGGTGAAGGATCTGTCCGAGATCAAACAATCTCGCCGTCAGGTCCGCGGGGGCCCATACCGAACCGCCATCACCGTCACGTCGTCCGCGGGAGGCTCGTTGGCGGCGAACTCATCGACTTCGTTCAACACGTCGCCCACCAGTTCGGTGGCCGACTCGGCTCCGAGCTTGGCAAGAAGGTCTGCAAGTCTCTGGTCGGAAAACAGATGGCCCTCTGGGTCGAGCGCCTCCGTCACGCCGTCGGTGTACAAGAAGAACTCGTCCCCGTCGGCAAGGGAGAGTTTCCGCGAGTGGAACTCGGTGTCTTCCGACCAGCCGAGAACGACGCCGTCGGGCTGTAGGATCTCCACCTCGCCGTCGGCCCGGATCACGTACGGTGGGTTGTGTCCGCCGTTCGAGTAGGAGATCCGCCCAGTCCGCGCCTCGATCAAGCCGAGGAACAAGGTGACGAACATGCACGCGTCGTTCTCTCGGGAGAGCTCGCGGTTCACGCGCCGGAGGACCTCGGCCGGATCCAATACCTCGGCAGCCCCGATCCGCAGAAGCGTCATGGTGACGGCCATAAAGAGACACGCCGGAATACCCTTGCCCGACACGTCGCCGACGGCGAAGTAGAAGTGATCCGGCCCTGCGCGGATCACGTCGTAGAAGTCGCCCCCGACCTCTCGCGCCGGTTTCATCGCAGCATCGATCTCGAACGGGACGCGCCCTCCCAGCGCTGATTCGATCTTGGGCAGGATACTCGTCTGAATCTCCCGAGCGATGCGAAGCTCGCTCTCGATGCGCTCTTGCATCGCCGCCGCCGCCTGCAGCTGCTCGGCCGAGTCTCGAAGCTCGCCCTCCATCCGGACGAAGGCACGCGCGAGATCCCCAATCTCGTCCTGTGAAGCGAGCGTCCTCGGATCCACCGCCGGAACGTCGCCCCCACCAAGCCCTGCTTCGGCCAGGGCATGCGCGTGGACGGTGAGGTCGCCGAGCGGGCGAGAAATTCGACGCACCAAGGCAATCGCCACCACGATCGTGGCGGCTAGGATCAGCAGGACGAGGACCTGCATCCGAATCACACCCGCCCAGATGCGCGATTGGATCTTCTTCGAGTCCATCCCAACGTGAACATCGCCGGCCAGGCCCCCGAGGATCGGCACCGTCACGTTCAGCGTATCGCCCAGACCATCGATCTCGATCTCGGTGACTCGGTACTTCCGCCCATCGGGCTCGAGTTCGAGCACCTCGGCCGGCACTTCGGGCACGAAGGTGTGCGCCACGGGCACGCCGCTCGCATCCTGCACCAGCACATAGGAGACACCGTTGATCTGGTTGAACTGGTCCACGGTGGCCTGCAGCGTTTCCACGTCGCTGCTCAGGAGCAGATCGACCGCCGAATCGGCGATGCTGCGGGCGATCGCCCTCCCCTTGCTGCGGTACTCGGCAACGAGACTCGAGTAGAGCTCGAAGCCGAACAACAGCGACGCCCCGTTCGCCATCACCGCGAAAACCGCGAGCAGGATGACGAGCGTCTTCGTAAAGAGCTTCGACCGCGACCTCACGGGCTCCACCTCGACCAGTCCGTGAGGGGGACGAAGCGCCCGTTCTCCACCGTCGTGAAGTAGACCTTCTCGAGGCCCTCATGATCCTCCTTCGAGTACGAGACCGTCGCATCGACCCCAAGGTCGACGGCACTAACGCCCTGAGCGGCGCGGAGCAGGTCATCAACCTCAGTCGGATCATCGGCACGCCGCAAGACCTCGGCCATCAGCTTCGCGTTGAGAAACCCCTCGAAACTGACAGGACCATACTCGAGCGGCAAGTATCCAGGCTCCGCCACCGATGGGTCGGGACGAGGATCGAAGCGCCGCATCGCCTCGCGATACTCCGCCACCGCGGAGAGAGAAGTGTCTGCGTAGTGAGGGACGACTTCCGAATTGACCAGGTTCGCCGTGTAGTCACGATCGCCGTGCTCGGAGAGCCCCACCAAAAGCGACAGGAGATTCTCGCTGCCGACGAAGGACACATTGGCAATGGGCACATCCCACCCCGCGTCACGGGCGTCTCGGATGAACCCCGCGCTGGCGGAATAGGCCCCGATCGCGATTACGGCGTCCGCGCCCGCGTCGCGTAAGATCTCGACTTGGCGCCCGTACTCACCATCGAGGTCGTCTCCGCGCCGATAGGTCGCTTCGGCAACGAGGGCCGCGTCGTGCCGGGCTGCGGCCCGGCGCACGCCGTCCCAGCCACTGCGGCCATACGCATCGGCTTGGTAGAAGATTCCGATCTTGCGGCGGCCGACCTCGGCAAACCGCGCAACCAATCCTTCGGTCTCGTCGCGGTACGAGGCTCGCAGATTGAAGACGAGGTCGCCGTAAGGCCGATGGCGGAGCGGTTGCGCTCCCGTGAAGGGAAAGAACAAGAGAGTCCGGCGGCCGTGGTCCATGTCGTGCAACCTCAGGAGCGGCAGAACACGTGTCGTCGTCGGCGTCCCTACGAAGCTGAAAAGGGCAACCACGTCATCGTCTTCCAAGAGAAGCCGAGTGTTCTCGATTGCACGCTGAGGATCGTAGCCGTCGTCGAGAATCCGCAACGACACGGGGCGACCGTCGATCCCACCATCCTCGTTGATCGCGTCGAAGTACGCCTGTGCCCCGCGCCACAGCTCGACACCCAAGCCGCGGGAAGGACCGGAGAAGGCGGCAGACATCCCGAGCACGATCTCGTCGCCAGCGGGCGCGCTGTCACGAGCCCCTCCGAGCGCGACGAGAAACACCGCGACCGTCACGACGAATGCGCGCTTCGCAAGTCCGCTCCGCCCAGTCATACAGGGTTGACCATCCACGGAATCAGGAGTCCTGTCGATCGGAAAGCCCCCGACCACTCAGTACGAGATACCCGGTGTCCCCGCGATCGACTTGGCAATCTCCAGTCGGAGGCTTCGCACGGCATCGGTCATCGCCTGGCCGATCAGGTCGAGCTTCCGGACCTGTTCGACCCGCGGGGCGACCCGCTCGACTTCACGCGCGCTGAGAACGGCGCCCAGCAACTCGCA
Source organism: Deltaproteobacteria bacterium (assembly GCA_029262355.1). Taxonomy (GTDB): domain Bacteria; phylum Desulfobacterota; class Binatia; order UBA12015; family UBA12015; genus VGTG01. The sequence continues at coordinate 1,551 of JAJCZO010000226.1, read as the reverse complement.
TGCGTCTACCAACGCGATCAGCGCTACATCCCGCGGGGTCGGAATTTCGTCACTCATGAGGATGTCTACCAGGCGGCGCTTCACCTCTTTCTCTTCGGTGTCATCGACCGTCGGGTAGCGGCGATCGGAGAAGACCCAGAGGATCTTGCGATCCTCGCGGCGAAGGATGCCCCGCTCGACCAGGCGGGCCAAGGCTTGTTCCTCCATGCCGGATGCATCGGGGACGAATCGCCCAACCCACTCCCGCGCGCTGTGTGTCTCCGGGCTTCCCGCGATTTGGGCGAGTGGGCCGTCGAGCAACGGCTCCCCAGTCGGTCCCGGATCAATCACGACGACCTTCTCGAGGTCCGCGTCGATCTTCGATCTCACCGCGAGATCCATCAGCACCGCGCCGGCCAACGGATACGCGAGCCCCTGCGAGCCCATCCGCACGAATTTTCCGCTCTCGTCGTCGAGAGCAACCAGGAGGATCTCCTCCGCGAACGTCAACATCCTCGTCCTCCTGCTACCGGTGCAGCAATCAGCCCTATCGCCGAAGCCGATCCTTGAAGAGTTCCCACCGTGATCTCTCTGCCCCGCCCGATGCGCCTACCGCCCACAAAGTGATCTCGCCGACCCGGCCTGGCAGAACGTCACCGAGCGTTGCGATCAGACGACGCCCACCCAACTCGTCGGCCACGCTATCACTGCGCGTGATGACGTCGACAGCCGCAATGTACAGTTCCGGCGAAGCGTGCATCGGAGGCATCGGCACCACCTCGACGATTCCGTCGAACTGGTCGCGCCACCGGCTCCACGAAACCGCTTTGAAGTACGCTTCGACCTCTGCCCGGAGATCCTCGTCGGGAGTGTCGACGAGGATGAACAGCGACAAATAGCTACTGCCGGCCGCGTTGGTCTTGGGCTTGGAGATCCGGCCGAGCGCCTCGATCGGCTCCCGGCCGGGAAGATGAAGCTCCACATCGAAGAAGGCCAGCATCTCCTCGTGCTCGAAGAGCGCGGACATCTGACTGCCGAGATCAACTACCTTCATAACGATTCCCCTCCGCTCATGATTCACCGAGCCGCCACGATGCGTCAATCTCCGAACGTCTCCCCAACTCCAGCTTCCTCTGTCTGTCCTGGGTTGCTAGGCTCGTCCTTCGCGGTAGATTCCGCACCGAGGGGAAGGAAGCTACGATGAACACCGCCGAGTCCAAAGAGGGCGCCGTCCTGATTCTGAGCCCAGAGGGCCGGCTCGATGCCGGCTCGGCGCCGGCATTCCAGACCTTGATCGTCGAACGACTGGAAGCCGGAAGCAGCCTGCTCCTCATCGACCTCGGAAAGCTGGAGTACATCAGCAGCGCCGGGCTGCGCGTGATCCTCGTCGCGGCCAAGAAACTCAAGGAAGGCAATGGACGCATTGCGGTCTGCTCTCTGACCGAAGGCGTGAAAGAGGTCTTCCGTGTCAGCGGCTTCGACTCGATCGTCGACACCAAAGACACTCGATCTGCGGCGCTGACCGCCCTGACGGCCTAGCGGGCTGTTGAAAAGCTCCTCCCGTCGCCAGGC
>JAJCZO010000225.1 GCA_029262355.1 Deltaproteobacteria bacterium | reverse complement strand
CCGAGTCGGTCGAGAAAGCCTGCGACGGCTACGGCGCGAGCTTCGCCGTCCAGGCCGAGCAGAAGGGTACCGGCCACGCCGTCCTCATCGCGCGCGACGCGGCCCTGAAGGATTTCGACGGCGACGTCATCGTGCTCTACGGCGACGTCCCACTTCTCACGCAAGCGTCGTTGCGCCGCCTGCTCGACGCGCACCGGGAAACGGGCTCAGCGGTCACCATCCTCACGTCGGTCCTAGGCGACGCGTTCGGCATGGGGCGAATCGTACGCGACGCCGCCGGAGCTCTCGTCCGTATCGTCGAGGAAAAGGACGCGTCCGACGAGGAACGCGAGATCAAGGAGTGGAACCCCGGGATCTACTGCGTCCGCTCCGATTTCCTCGGCCCGTCGCTCGACCGACTCGAACCCAACAATGCCCAGGGCGAGCTCTACCTGACCGACATCATCGGATTCGCGGTCAGCGACGGGCGCCCGGTGGCGAGCACGCCGGTCGACGTCCACGAGGTCGTGGGGATCAACTCGCGGGCGGACCTCGCCAAGCTCGAAGGCACGCTGCGCGAGATCACGGTTCGAGGCCACATGGACGGCGGGGTCTCGTTCATCGACCCATCCACGGTCTGGATCGAAGCAGACGTCGAGATCGGACCCGACACCGTCATCGGCCCCATGGTGCAGCTGCGCGGTCGAACTCGGATCGGCAGCGACTGCCAGATCGACGGAAACGCGTTCCTCGTCGACGCGGAGATCGCGCCTGGGGTGCACCTGCGCTCGAACGTAGTCTTGTCCGAATGCAGGGTCTCCAAAGGCGCCGTCATCGGACCCTTTTCTCACCTCCGACCCGGCGCCGACCTCGGGGAGGATGTCCACGTGGGGAACTTCGTCGAAGTAAAGAAGTCCACCCTGGGCAACGGCACGAAGGCCAACCACCTCGCGTATATCGGCGACGCCCAGATCGGGGTCGAGACGAACATTGGCGCCGGCACGATCACGTGCAACTACGACGGCTTCATGAAGCACCGAACGACGATCGGTGACCGTGTGCAGATCGGCAGCGACAGCCAGTTGGTCGCCCCCGTCACCATCGGGGACGACGCCTACGTCGCCACCGGCACGACGGTCCGCCACGAGGTCGAGCCCGGCGCGCTCGCCTACAACCCGAAGCCCGACAAACGTCGGGCAGGCTGGGTCGAGCCCTTCCGGGCGCGAAAGAAGCGCGAAAAGAACGGCTGATTTCCGGCCGCACTCGCGCTCCCCCTACTAAAGAAGCCCATTGCCCCGGACGATTTGTCCACGGTAGGGTTGCGGTTTCGCTGCCAGGACGGCGGCGTGTGGAGCGGAGACTATGTGCGGAATCATGGGCTATATCGGCGAGCAGGACGCGAGCCGAATCCTGGTAGACGGCTTGCGCCGACTGGAGTATCGCGGCTACGACTCCGCCGGAGTCGCCACTCTGGTCGACGGCAGCATCGAAGTCCGCCGCGCCGTCGGTAAGCTCAACAACCTCGAAAACCTCCTGCGCGACGATCCGCTGGCCGGGAGCATCGGTATCGGCCACACGCGCTGGGCCACGCACGGCCCGCCCTCGGAGGAGAACGCCCACCCACACCGCGCCGGGCAGGTCGTGGTGATCCACAACGGCATCATCGAGAACTACATCGAGCTCAAGGAGGACCTGGTCGCCAAGGGCCGTACCTTCCAATCCGAGACCGACACCGAGGTCATCTCGCAGCTCATAGACGAGCACATGACCCAGGGCCTGGACTTCACCGCCGCCGCGCGGACCACGGTCAAGCAGCTCGAAGGCTCGTTCGCGATCGTCACTTTCTGTCACGGCGACAAGAGCCGCCTGCTCGCCTTCAAGACCGCGACCCCGATCGTCATCGGGCTCGGCGAGGGCGAGAATTTCGTCGCCTCGGACGTACCCGCGATTCTCGATCACACGCGCGAAGTGCTGTTCCTCGAGGACGGCGACATGGCCGAGGTCACACGCGAGGGCGTCAACGTAACGACGTTCGACGGCGAACCCATCGACCGTCCATCGCGCAAGATCACGTGGGACCCGATCACGGCGCAGAAGGGCGGCTACAAGCACTTTCTTCTCAAGGAGATCAACGAGCAACCTCAAGCTCTGATCGACACGATGCTCGGCCGCATCCGCCAGGAAGAGGGCGACGTCTCGCTGCCGGAACTCGACGGCCTGGGGAGCGACTGGTCGAAGATCGAGCGGATCTACCTCACGGCCTGCGGCACGGCTTGGCACTCGTGCCTGGTCGGGAAGTTCCTTCTCGAGGAGATGGCTCGCATCCCGGTCGACGTCGACTACGCGAGCGAGCTTCGGTACCGCAAGCCGATCCTCGGCCCTGAGGCCCTCTTGATCGCCGTGTCACAGTCCGGCGAGACGGCCGACACCCTGGCCGCCGTGGAAGAAGCCGCGGCATCGGGCTCGAAGGTGCTCTCGATCTGCAACGTGGTCGACGCCTCGATCCCGCGAAAAGCCGATGCCGTGGTCTACACGCACGCGGGTCCAGAAATCTCGGTGGCGAGCACCAAGGCCTTCACCACGCAGCTCACGTCGCTGTACCTGCTGTCGCTGCACGTGGGCCGTGCGCTCGGCCGCTTCGACGAGGCCCGGGGACGGGCGCTCGTGCATGACCTCGTGAAGCTCCCGAGCCTCATCGAGGAGGCGCTGCAGAGCCAGAAGCAGATCGAGAAGATCGCCAAGAAGTACGGCCACGCGAGCGACTTCCTCTACCTGGGACGGGGCATCAACTACCCGATCGCGCTGGAGGGAGCGCTCAAGCTGAAGGAGATCTCCTACATCCACGCCGAGGGCTACGCGGCGGGCGAGATGAAGCACGGACCGATCGCGCTGATCGACGAGAAGATGCCCGTGGTCGTGATTGCGACCCAGGGCGAGCTGCATGACAAGCTCATCTCGAACCTCGAGCAGGTGCGCGCCCGGGAC
>JAJCZO010000224.1 GCA_029262355.1 Deltaproteobacteria bacterium | reverse complement strand
ATCCAGACCCGAGTGCGGCAACAGGAGTCGCACGGACGCCGACCCCGACCGCGCCACAACGCTTGCTCGACACCTCGTCGTCCTGGTTGCCGTGAGTCCGTACTTCGAGCCGCTCTTCGTCTACATCCACGAAATCGACATGCGCGAGTGCGGCAATCCCGAAGCTACCCTTCGTCGCTGCACACGAGCCGCGTTTCGACGAACTCACGGGCAAGCTCCCCGGTTCGCGGACCTACTTCATCCGTCGGTAGTACACGTTGGCCAGGTCGAACGAGAGGTAGCGCTCGATGCGCTCGTAGCCGTGCTTTTCGAAGTAGGCCTCGACGCGGGGGCGTCTGCCCTCCGTCACGACCAGATCGGGTTGGAAGCGATCGATGTCGAAGCCGTGGAGGGCCGTCAGCTCGTGGCCTTCGATATCCATGGAGAGGAGGTCGACCTTCGTCGCGCCGACCCTGTCGAGGAGGTCGTTCAACGTGATCGACGCAATCTCCACCTCCTCCACCGCAAGCTTACCGCCGAAGTGCTTCCCGTCGGCGCGACGGACATTGGTCGACGAGAGGCCCAGGCTCTCCGACCGGAAGAAGGACTCCTTGGTGCCAGAGCGATCGGTCACCAGAAAATTGAAGAATCTGGAACTCGGTCGCTCGTCTTCCCACATCGGCGCGTAGTCGGGCAGTGCGTCGACCCCAACGCCGGTCCATCCGAGGTGCTTTTCCAGATAGTAGGTATTATTGGCTCGGATTGGCCAGGCACAGCCGACGTCGACGAAGAATCCATCGCGACGGTCTTGGAAGAAGTCCCGGATGATCACCTCCTCGTCGAAGAGCGAGTACTTGGATTCCTCCTTCAGGATTCCAGTGCGACCGGGCGCCTGCCGCACCAATTTTCGGTGCTTCGCGATGGCGTCGTGCAGGTTGAAGCGCTCTTCGGCCGGGACCACGGTGGCGTGTTGCGCGGTACTCGCGGCCGGCGTGCTGGCGACCTCCTCCGTCGTAGGGCTACATGCCGCGACGACGAAGACCGCGAACGTCAGAAGGGCCAACCGGTCGCTCAACGCTGGAACGGGCACGATTGGATGTAATAGCAGCTGGGAGCCCGGAAGAGGAAGGTCCTACTTCACGGTGACGACGAGATCCCCTCACTAGCCGAGTCCGCCTACCGCCTGATCTGCCGCCGTAGTGCGCTGGACATCCAACCGCGCATGCCACGACGTCCTGGTAGTGAAGAGGCGCCCCCACCGGGGCCACTCTCGAACAACGTGACCGAGGCGCAACGGATCATATCCACGTTCGATCCACCCACACCCGTCTCGCCGCCCCAGCTCAGATCACCGCGCACAACCATGCTCGCCCACGCGCCGCCTTGGTGATGGCCGGCAAGTGTGACACGAGCAGTCCATGATCGTCACCACGACACCGAACATCCAAGGCCGGGTCATTCGTCATTATCTCGGGCTCGTCGAAACCCAGACCGCGTTCGCCAGCAAGATGCTCAGCGGAACTCCCCAGGCGGTGAAGGAGGTGGCGAAGGGACAACCCGTGATCATCGAGGGGTATATCGACGACGCACGCGAGATGGCCCTGCGCCACTTGGAGAAGACGGCCGAGGAGGCCGGCGGCAACGCCATCGTCGGACTCGCGGTCGATTACCAGGTACTCGGGGCGCAGAATGACGTCATGTTCGTCTTCATAAGAGGCACTGCCGTGGTCGTCGAGTAGAGGCCTACTGGCATCTACATCGCTCATCCGCAGCGAGATTGCAGGAGATTTGTCGATTGGCGACAACATCGGGATGCGATCGGACCTCCGTTTCTGGCTCGCCAAGATTCTCGATCCCCACCGGGATCGACTGCGTCGTTGGACACGTCCCGCAACCCGACCAGTGGCTGGGTACATCCTCGACCGGTTCCGCTCGCCGCGGGTCTCGTTCGCGAGAATGCTCTCCTACGCAGTGCACCGCCGAGGGCTTCGGTTGCTCTGGCGAGGGCGATCGAAACGCCGTCGATCTCCTCCACCTCCCCGAGGGCCGCGTGCTTCCCGACCAGCGTGCGCGGATCGGCCAACCGAAGTCACGCAGTTGAATGAGCAGATCTCGCGCCGAGGACCCGATCTGGGCGTGGCTACGCCGACGCATGATGCCGTCCTCGACCTGATTCGGGGGTGCGACTGGCGAGCGGCACGCGATCGGTCCGAGGCATGATATGCAGATGCGCGTCTAAGGGGCGCCCGAGCACCCGGCAGGGTAGGAAGTGGTGACGGGGACGCTTGCGGCGGCGTCGCAGTCGGTCATGAAGTCGACGACGCAGGAAGTGCAGTCGAGAGCCTCGTCCAGAGTGGTGACAACGGGATGGTCACACGCTTCGGCGGTGCTCGGCACAATGATGTCGGAGCAATCGGGCTCGAAGCCGATCGTTCCGGCCGATAGAGCGCCGCCGGGGCTGTCGCAGGCACCGTCCTTGTCCGCGTCACCGCCGCCGCCGCAGGCCTTGCAGACCTTGTGCGTCAGCTTGTCGCGGAGGCGGTCGAGCTTGTCGACCAGCTTCGCGTCGGTCGCGGGGCAGCCCGGAGGATCGGTGAAGCCGGACGAACCCTTCTGCACCTTGTCCCAGCACTTGCCGAGCAACTTGGCGCGGGTCTTCAGGTACCTCCCGGTCTCCTTGCCGAGCGCACGCTGGCAGTCGTTGACGGCGGAACCCGTGGCGAACTCGCCGTCGTCGAGTTGGTCGTAGGCGATGCCCGCACCCTTCGAGAGCGTCTCGTCCGCGATGCACGCGACGCAGGTCGCGACGTCGTCACAGTTCGCGATCACGTTCGTGCAGCCTTCGCCATCGAGGTCGGGACACGCACCGATGTCCCAGCCGATCGAGGCCAGCGACTCGTCGCCGATGCCGTCGCAGGCCTTGTCCGCGCCACCGCACACGGCCGCGATCTGGGCACGCAACTTCAGCTCGAGAGTGAGCAGCTTGGCGTCGTCGGCCGTCGTCGGGCAACTCGTCGGGCTCGCGGGCGTCCCCTTGTTGACCGACCTGTCCTGGCATTTGAGGACGATCTTGGCGCGCGCCTTCTCGTACTTCGCATGCGCGGAATTGATCCCGCGCGCGCACTTCAGAGGATCGGCGTGCCCGGTTCCGGCCGCGCCTCCGAGGCTCAGACAGCCGATGGCGACGACGGCACTCGTTCGAAGCAGTCTCATGGTCTCTCCCTGGTTTCGTCACTCGGCTGCCGAAAGCGGCCGCGACGAGCCCTTGAGGACGCAAGGAGCGTGCCGCGGCCCCTACGGGCCCCGGCGCCTCGAAAGCGTCGGGAATACCGAGGGAACGCGTGCCGCAGAGCGCGCCGACCGCGACTCCGGGTAGCGCATATCAGCCAAGCTGGTTCTTCCGACGCGAATCATGGGACGCGTCCGGACCCAGGCGCGGGAATACACGGAACGTCTTCTGTGCGTTCGTCGCGAAGTCGGCCGCGCGCTTCTCGTCCCGTTCTTTCGGTTGGCGGTGCAACGAAAGTTGACAGTGGTGCCGCGGCCTCGAGGCCGCCGGGGCCGCCACTTCGCCCTAAATTCGCATTGATCCAGCTCCCCTAGCTGGCACACGCCGTGCAACACGGTCTCGCACTCACCCCGTCGTTGTTGCGCCGCTGAACCCGGAGGCACCGCGACTCATTCGAAAAGGAGATCATCATGCGAACGACGAACACGAGTTGGACGACTGCAGCGCTCTGCCTGATCCTCACGACCTGCCTTCTCCTGGCGGCGCAACCCGCCCGAGCCGACTGCAGTTTCTCGGGCGGAAAGATCTTCTCGCTCACCAAGGAGCGAGGCAAACCGATGGTGGTCCTGGCGACGTTCTCCGGGAGCGGTAACTGGTGGCAATTCGAGACCAGAGACAAGATCTACCAGCAGATGCTAACGAGCGCCTTCTTCAACAAGTCCCGCATCTACATCACGGGCGACAACGAGCAATGCGTGCTCCCACGGTTCCAGACCATGGGGTCGACCTCGCCGAAGCTCGGCGGGAAGATCAAGAGGATCTTCGCGCTCTAGGAGCCTGCGCGAGTTGGCTCCAGGGCCTGCTCGAAGAACTCGCCTCCCTCGGGAGCCACGTGCGCCTCGCGTGCAGTGCCAAGTGCAACCGCGTCACATGTCGGCCGTCGCCAGACGATCTCGGCGCCCGCGCATCCGAGCACCAACGTGTCGATGTCACCCGGCGAATCGAGGCTCCGGGAACCCTCTGGCACCGAGGCCGTGGATCGCGAACAGATTCCCGGCCTGTGGGCTCTCATCGAGTTCGTCGGCGGTCATGAAGAGACGCTGGGATGTGACGTACAGGACATCATAGTCGTCGCCACCGAACGTCGGGCAGGTGGGACGCGGCACCGGCATGTCGATCTCGCGGTCGATGCGTCCTTTGGGATCGATCCGAAGGATCTTGCCCCCCGCAACGAGGGCACACCAGTAGTAGCCGTCCTGGTCGACGGTAGCTCCATCGACCATCCCTGCGCGTTCGGCGGTCGAGAAGAACTCTCGTCGATTCGAGACCTCTCCGGAATCGATGTCGAAGTCGAACACATACACCGTCTGTCCGATCGTGTCCGCGAAGTACATCCGCGTATCCTCGGGATCGAAGGCGATGCCGTTGCTCACCGCGAACCGGAAGTCCGGTGCTACCGCATTACAGACGAAGTCGGGATCTAGCCGATAGAGCGAACCCGTCTTCGCCTCGATCCTCTTGTTCATCGTGCCGCACCAGAAGCGTCCGCGACGATCGCACTTACCGTCGTTGAACCGGTTGTCGGCCGTGTCTGCCTCTGGGTCGACAATCTGCTCATACGCGGCGGCGTCGAGATCGATACGATGAAACCCTGACTCGGTCGCACCGATGAGGCCGCCCTCTTCACGGAAGGCAAAGGAGCCGACCGGACCGGGAGTATCCCAGATCGTCACCGCGCCCGTTTCGGCGCTCAACCGCTTCATCGTGCAGCCGACGTGATCCGACCAGTAGAGTGCCCGCTCCTCGTTCCTCCAGATTGGCGCCTCACCGAGTCCATCCTGGCTCTCGTAGACGCATTCGATCTCCGGTCTCATCGCCGTCTCCCGCTCGACGGCCGCCATCCTCGCCCGCTGAGCCGGAGAAGTCGAGAGTGGCCAGATCGGTGCGATCGGCTCCGTGGCGGGACACGCCCGGAGACGCGGCCCCTCGTCGGCTACTTCCTAGACCGACTCCGGTCTCGGTGAACCCTGATCCGAAAACCGACCCGCCCGAACTACTCCAAAGCGGCGTCGGCGGAGGCTCCACTGATGACGGAGAACCCGATCGTGCTATGAACTGACTCGGTCTCCGGACCCTGGGTCATGCTCGTGAGAACTGCCCGGGTCATCCTCGTGAGAAGTGACACGCTCGATTGACCGTTCTTTCGCTTCGACATCATCTCTACCGCCAGAGCCGTTTCACCCGGCCGGAAGAGGGCGCGGAGCAAACCGTGCTTTGCACGTGGGAGGTTTCCCTGCCAGCAGGGCGGGTCGATCGGGTCTCCCACGGCATCCTCAGCCGAAGCGCATCTGCCCGTTTTTTCAGGCGTTTTCGGCCCTCTCCTCGCAATCTCCCCCTCCCGCTCGCGACGGTTTGGTCCTTGCAAACCCCAAGGCAGAGAAGAGCGCGCCCAAGAGGGGTGCGCGAGACCCCGGGGGAGATCATGGACCGAACCAAGCTCAATTCGCAGCCACGCCGACTCGTTTCGCTCGCCACAGCGCTCGCGCTCATTTGTGTGGCACAGACCTCGTCGGCGTTGGCGCCGCAAATCGGCCCGCGGCCGAATCTTCCGCCGGTCTTCGAGCTCGACCCCGGCGGTGTCGTCTTTCCCGACCCGAGGCCCATCCCGCCGCCGCCCCCGCCCCCGCCGCCGCCTGCGATCGCGAAGCCCGGCATCTCGATCGGTGAACGGACCGGCGCGAGCCTCGAGGTCGTGTGGTGCGACAACTCCGCCGAGGACCAGACGCACCACCTCTGGCGCCAGAAGGCCGGCGAAGCCTTCGAGCTCGTCGGTGACATCGACTCCGAAGGCATCGGCTGCGGCCGCAAGGCGGTGGACGAGAACCTCGAGCCCGATACGGCCTACTGCTATCAGATCTTTCCGGTGAAGGACTTCGCCGAGTGGCACGACTTCGCATCGGTCGAGACATGCGCGTACACGCGCGAGTCTTCGCCGCGTCAGGTGTGGCGCGCTCAGATCGAGCTGCGCACCGCGTCTGGAAAGAACGACGGCACCAATGACAGCATCAACGTGGCGCTAAACGCCCGCGCCCCGTTCTTGAACCAGAAGTTCCCGGTCGTTCGGCCTTTTGGCAACGATACCTGGACCGATCGCCACGGCGGCTTCCGCGATGCGGGCGATACCGACCGCTTCGATCTCGATCTGGGATCCATCGACGAGATGGGTGACATCACCAAGATCTCTCTTCGCAAAGAGGGCGGTGACAAGTACTGCCTGGACGGCCTGTCTCTCATCATCAACGGCGTCGAGGTATTCACGCGCGACTTCCGCCCGTGCAAGCTCGCCGACGAGAGCGGCTTGAACCAGACGACGTTCGCTCACATTCCGCACGCGGAGCTACGGGCCTCGGCAGCCTGGCAGAACTACGAGTCCAACCTCATCGAGGACGAGACCGCCGCCATTGGCGTGCTCGCCGCGGGCGACGTCCTCGACATCATGCGCATCCCCCAGCGTGAGCTGGAGGAACGTGTCGAGGCCATCGTCGGCGACGCGATCCACTACGAGCCGCTCAAGTGGGGCAAGCGGGACGGCCCTCGCTTCGTCGAGGCCAACCGGACCGACAGCAATACGGTTCACGTGACGCTGGATCTGCAAGCGATCGCGGACAACGCGCCCGACCCGGAGGTCGACATCGAGTTCGATCTCAACTTCAACATGAGCTGCGACGCGGATCGGCAGGGCATTCAGTTCGACATCGAGACCGAGAACTTCAAGGTCCATGCGAGCGCGGGCCTGGTCACCAAGTTCCTTGCACTGCTCTTCACGCAGGAGTCGAAGCTCGAGAAATTCATCGAGAGCAGCGTGCGCAAGGGCTTCACTCCGATTGCTCAGCAGATCGTGTTCGACACCGATGGCGCGTGCGTTGCCTGTCAATTCGGCGACCCGGTCGCGCTCGTAGAGAATGACAGCGACGTGCAGCTCTCGATCGTGCCGTTCTCGGCGGGCCCGCCGAC